>NZ_JXQS01000058.1:0-319757 GCF_000834565.1 Rhodococcus sp. MEB064 | reverse complement strand
CGTCGGCAGCGTAGGAACCGAAAGCGGGCCCGTGCAGAGGCGTCGTCATCACGCTCGCCCGATCAACGAACTCGGATCGGAATGGACGACAGCGACGGTGACGTCGATGCCGGCGCGGGTCAGCGCATCCACCAGACCGTCGGGTCCGACCAGTTCGGCGGTGTCGGCGGGAGTGTCCACCACGAGCAGCACCGGTGTCGGCGAGTCCTCGTCGGCGACGCGGGCGTTGTACAAGTGCCGACGCGGTGCGCTCCCGGATTCCGGTGCGACGAAGGAGAACCCGCGTCGCAGCGGGTACCCGGGCACATCGAGCACGTACGCCGGTGATCGTGTGGTGGTCTGGAACAGGGTGGGCGTGCCTCGGTCGGCCAGCGCTCCGGCGATCCGCAGCGGCAGGTACATGAACTCCTCGTGCCCGACGACGACGAGAGGTTCGGGGCCGATTCGGGTAGCGAGGGTATCGGCGACGGCAGTCAGCGCGTGCTCGAACGCAGCGGCGTCGGTGGACCGGAATCCGTGCCGACCTCCGTCGGGAACCCCTGCGGGCCAGTCGATGTCGATGCGGGTCACCGAGCCGGCGCTCACCGCGTCGGGACTCTCGGGGGTGGGCGGGAGCGCCGCGACGGTCTCGACGATGTCGTCGGGCAGGTGCACCGTTCCCGTGGCGAGGGAGACGGAGTCGATGATGACGCCCATCTCGGCCGCGGCCTGCTCGGTGGCACGGCGATGTGCGCCGGTGCGCATGTCGACGAGCGAGGCGATCACGTACCGCGCGCGTGGCGACATGGCGTGCAGGGCTCGGACGGCTTCGAGAGCCGTTGTTCCCGTTGATATCTCGTCGTCGACGAGGACCATCGGGATGTGGGGCGGAAGGTCGAGGTGTGCATCGGCGGGGAGGAGAAGGTGATTCGTCGCATGCGAATGCCCTTCCTCGAACGTGCCGTATATCGGGAAGCCGTCGACCGGCCTGCGGGTGGAGTGGAGGTAGCTCGTCGCTCGTAATCGCGTCGCCACGCAGTGGCCCAGGCCGGTCGCCGTCTCGGCGAATCCCAGGACCACGACACCGTCCTCACTGCCGGTGAGGACGTCGGCGCAGAGCGACCCGAGGAGTTCGCCCGCCGCGATGACGTGCGCGGGTTCCTGCGGGATGTGCTTGCCCAGCACGGTGGACACCAGCAGGTGGGCGCGCTTGGGATTGCGTCGTAGTCCGGGTTGGACCAGATCTCCCACCCGCATGCCGACCGACGAGTTGCCGTGCTCGAGAACCAGTCCCAGTTCGGCTGTCGCCCAGGGCAACAGCCGATCCACGGGCCGGCTCATGCAACGTTCCCGCGCGGTCGCGCCAGTGCCTGCATGACGTCGACGAACGAGACGTTCTCGGCGGTCACGCCGAACACCGCGGCGCGGCGCAGTGTCTGTTCGGCCCACGGTCGATGCGGGCCGATCTCGTTCATCTTGTTGCCGTAGCCCGACGCCATGACGCCGCCGCCGCTGGTCGCCGACGCGATGGCCTGCGCGTCTTGATATTCCTCGTGCGTCACGACCGACAACGAGTGCACGGCAGCGACGTGCGACGGGTGGATCACCGTCTTGCCGTGCAATCCGTTGGCCCGATCGAGCGCGACTTCGCGGAGCAGGCCGTCGATGTCGCGGCTGACCAGCTGCTGACGGAAGCGGACGGCGTCGTGTTCGGCGAACGGGGTGGCGCGCAGCATCGGACGGAACAGTCGTTCGTGGTCGGCGAAGTACTCCCACACCGGGCCGGTCACGACGAATCCGGTGCCGTCGCTGCGGCCGAGATGATTGACGACGGCGCCGATGGTGTCGGCGACGACGCGGACGTCGTAGATGGTCAGATCGCGGTCCCGGCGGATGCCGAACGCGCTGCTCATGTCGGTCGCTCCGATGCGGACGGCGAGAACCGAATCCCGGTGCCGTCCCAGCACCTCGCGGGCACCGATCAGTTCCTCGTCGCGTGTTTCGCGGTAGACCACCTCGGGCGACTCCACCACCGGCATCACCACCAGGTGTCGCCCGGATGCGGCGGAACGCTCGGAGACGCTGCGGAGGAACGCCTCTCCGCTGACCGGGCGGAACTTCGGTAACACGAAACCGGTGAGGACCTCGAGACCCGGGCCCAGCCGGTCGCACACGAAGTGCATGTCGTCCTCGGTGCGCACGCGGACGAACACGGCAGCGTCGGGCGGTGTGTCCGCCAACTCGTCGAGAGCCGCGATCACGGCGGCCCGAGCCATGTCGAGGTCCGCGTCGGCCACAGCGTCCTCGAGGTCGAGCACCATCGACCGCGATCCCTCCGCGGCGCGCTTCGTGACGGTCGCGACGAGGCCGGGCCGCGTCGCCGGGATGTAGAGGGTGGCCCCGAGCGCGAGCGCCCTGGTCCTCATGTCACTCGACTCGTCGACCTGTTCGGGAGGTCGGTGGAACAAGTAGTCGAGGGTAGCGGGCTCCAGATGAGAGAAGTGCTGCACTGCAACCCTTTCTGTTCACGTATGGCCGTGTCGACCGCGAATGCGATCGACCACACCGGAGATGAAGTCACCGATGGAATCGAGTTCTCGGAGGTACGCCCAGTAGTCGGGCCGCCCCGTACCGAGCGCCCGAGTGGCCCGCTCGATGCGTGCGAGCTGAGCATCCAGCACCGAACCCCATTCGGCAACCATTCCTCGGTCCACCACCAGGAGTTGCGCATCGCGCAGTCGGAAGCGCACGCGCTGCTCGACCGACGCCGGGTCGTCCCGGACCTCGCGGAGACGCGCCAGCCGGCCGGTCACGGCTTCGATGTCGGCTTCCGCGTCGGCCAGGTCGGCGCGCGCGGCCGTGATCAGGTCCAGGGCAGTCTCCGGGTTCCCGGCTCCGAGGGCGTCGGCGGCGGCATCTATGTCCCGAGTGGCAGCGGCGACGTGGGCGTCGCAGTTGTCCCGAGCCCTGGCCAGATCGTTCGAGCTGGCCGCGACGAACTCACGGAGCAGTGCGGAGTAGGCCGGAGCGATGTTCTCGGCCTTGGTGCCCACCGCCTGCAGCCGGGTGCGTACCGACGCGAGTGCCGTCGTCGCAGCTCTGGACCTGCCGGGTGCCTCGGCGAGAGCCGTCCGCAGGACGTCCGACGCGGAACGGGTGTCCGCTGCCGCCCGGGTCACGGCCGGTCCGCTGCCCGTCGCCTCCGCGCGCTCCAGCGCTGCCAGCGCAGCGTGCACACTGCCGACGCCGGCGACGACCGACGGGTAGCGGTGATGCGGTTCGGACCCGGTGACGGCGGCCAGGACGGTGTTCGCGGCGGAACGGGCATCCTGCGCGAGTCGGGGGACGGCCGCGTACTCGCTCGTCGCATGCTCGAGTCGGGCTCGGTAGTTCTCGTAGAAACGGTCGACGGACGCGCTCGCGGCCGTGAGCTGGGAAATCGCGGTGGCGAAAGCGTCGTAGGCCGTCTCGGAAGCATCGGACTCGGGACGCTCGGTCGCCATCAGATAGGACGCGCCGGCCGCGAAGCACTGTTCCTCGACGCTGCGCCACTGCGTCCGGAGGCCGTCGTCGGATCGCCCCAGGCGTTCGAGCGCGTCCACCCCGGAGGACGCGATGGACTGCCGCTTGTCCATGTCGAGGAATGTCGTCACCGTGGCCGCCCTGATACCGGCGACGGCGTCGAGTCGCGCTTTGCCGCGGCTCAGGCGTCCCGGCCAACGGTGTGTCACGTCTGCGATGCTACCGACGCCGTATTTCTTCGACTTCCGGGAACGCGCGCAGCCGCCGGGACGTTTGCGGTATGAACAACCGAAGCAACCGAAAGGACACTTCTCATGGGCGTCAGCTTGACCAAGGGTGGCAACGTCTCCCTCACCAAGGCCGCTCCCAACCTCACGGCCGTCTCGGTGGGCCTCGGGTGGGACATCAGGACGACCACCGGCACGGACTTCGACCTCGATGCCAGTGCCATCGCGCTGGGCACGGACAAGAAGGTCGTCAGCGACCAGCACTTCGTGTTCTTCAACAACCTCAAGAGCCCGGACGGCTCGATCGAGCACACCGGTGACAACACCACGGGCGAAGGCGACGGCGACGACGAGGTCATCAACGTCGAACTCTCCGCCGTTCCGCCGAACATCGACACCATCAACTTCCCCGTGTCCATCTACGAGGCGGACGCCCGGTCGCAGTCGTTCGGTCAGGTCCGCAACGCGTACATCCGCGTCGTCGACAAGTCGAACGGCACCGAGCTTGCCCGATACGACCTCAGCGAGGACGCCTCGACGGAGACTGCCATGGTGTTCGGCGAGCTGTACCGCAACGGCGCCGAATGGAAGTTCCGCGCCGTCGGCCAGGGTTATGCATCGGGTCTGGCCGGAATCGCCCGCGATTTCGGAGTCAACGTCTGACCCTTCTATAGGAGTAATGTCCCGTTCGACGGGGTATTTGCCTTCGGCACCGGAGAGTGTTGCTCGTCGTCACCGTGGTTGTCCCGCGGGCGGCGCCGCGACACTCTCCGTTGTCTGTACGGGGTCGAACCTCGGCCGTGCACCTTCGAACGTCAGCAGAGAAAGGCCACACGCCGTGGTTCTACGAATATTCGGGTGGTCCTTCGCGATCACCGCCGTGTCCGTTGTCGTGGCATTCATCTACGGCAGCTGGGAAGCCGTAGCCCTGGTGTTGATCCTCGGAATCCTCGAGGTCTCGTTGTCCTTCGACAACGCGGTCATCAATGCGACCGTCCTGCGGCGGATGAGCGAGTTCTGGCAGAAGATCTTCCTCACCGTCGGCATCATCATCGCCGTCTTCGGTATGCGGTTGGTCTTCCCGTTGGTCATCGTGTGGGTCGCGTCGGGTCTGGGCCCGGTCGCCGCACTACGCCTCGCGCTGAACCCGCCCGCCGACGACGCCGCATACTTCCCCGACGGCAGCCCGTCGTACGAAACCCTGATAACCGACGCTCACCCGCAGATCGCGGCGTTCGGCGGCATGTTCCTGCTGATGCTCTTCCTCGGCTTCATCTTCGAAGAACGCGAGCACACGTGGCTCTCCTGGATCGAGAAGCCCCTCGCGAAGGCCGGCAAGCTCGACATGGTCGGCGTCATCGTCGCCGGCATCCTGCTGGTCCTCACCGCGGAACTGATCGCGGAGGACGACAAGATCTCCACCGTCATGGTCTCGGGCGTGCTGGGCATGGTCACCTACATCGCGGTCAACGGGCTCGGCAACCTCTTCCACGTGCCGGGCGAGGACGACGAGGAGGAGGCGAGCAGCGGACCGTCGGATCTGGCGAAAGCCACCGGTAAGGCCGGCTTCTTCCTGTTCCTCTACCTGGAGGTCCTCGACGCGTCCTTCAGCTTCGACGGCGTCATCGGCGCGTTCGCCATCACCGCCGACCCCATCATCATCGCGTTGGGCCTCGGGTTCATCGGCGCGATGTTCGTCCGGTCGCTGACGGTCTACCTGGTCCGCAAGGGCACGCTCGACGACTACGTCTACCTCGAGCACGGCGCGCACTGGGCCATCGGCGCACTGTCGATCATCCTGCTGGTGTCCATCGGCGTGCACATCAACGAGATCATCACCGGACTGGTCGGCGTCGTCCTCATCGGACTGTCGTTCTTCTCCAGCGTGCGGCGCAATCGCCGACTCGCGGCCGAGGGGCATTCCGACGAGGCCAAGGTCGACATCACGGGCTGACCCCCTCACGAGAAGAGCCGCCCGGCGTCGCACATGCGAGGCCGGGCGGCTCTTTCGTCGGTGTGGGGTGGGTCAGAGTTCGTCGATGTCGACGAGTCCGTCCTGCAGCGCCCTGGCCACCAGGGACGCCTTGGTGGGGGCGGGACGTCCGACAGCCGCGTACTTCTGACGGATGCGCGTGAGGTGGGTGTTGACGGTTCCGAGGGAGAGGAACAGGTGTGCGGCGACGGCCGGCTTGGAATCGCACCGGAACCAGCTGACCAGGACCTCGATCTCGCGGACGGTCAGGTTCGGGCGAGGAAGACCGGTCTGCTCGGCCGAGTCGGGTGTGGTTCTCGCGCCCGGATTCGTCATGGTGGCCATAAGTTCTGCTCTCGTTTCCCCGGAACCGGTCAGCCGACCGGTTGTGTCCCATGTTCTACACCGATCAGTCGGTTTTGTCACCGGCAGACCGTTGTCGTTCCGAGCATGGCCGGGTGGTGTGAAGATTCTGCAAAACACACAGGTGGGGCGCGCACTCAGCCGCGCAGGCGTGCACGCAGCGCGTCCGCGGCGGCGGGCCACTCGTCGTCCGTCATGGAGAACAGTGCCGTGGTGCGCCACGAGCCGTCCGGGCGCGCCCGGTGCTTCCGCAGCAGGCCCTCGAACTGCGCGCCCAACTTGGCGATGGCCGCGCGTGACTGCGCGTTGTTCGAATCGGTGTGCCACTCGACCCGCACGGCCGCACGCGGACCGAAGGCGTGATCGAGGAGCAGGTACTTCGATTCCGGGTTGATCCGCGTCCCCTGGGCCGACCGCGACAACCAGGTGTACCCGATGGCGAGGCTGCGGTTGCGGTGGTCGACCTGGTAGTACGACGTCGTCCCCACGGCGACGCCCGTGTGCGCGTCGCGCTGCAGGTAGGCGATTCGCGCGGGATCCGCGAGAGCCGTGTCGATGTACGCGGCGGCACCGGCACGGTCGGACACGACGGCGCCCGTCCACCGGAAGATCTCGGGGTCGTCCGCGGCGGTGAGCAGCTCGTCCGCGTGGTCGGTCCGCAGGGGCTCGAGGTGCACATGATCACCGAGCAGCGGAAAGGTCTCGTCGGTCGCACTCATGCGGACACCTCGGTGATTCGGGGGGACGGGGGGTCGACGACTCGGACGGGCGACTCGGAGTGTCGTCGTTCGCGCGACCGAGCGAACAGCACGATCAGCACCACCAGCAGGGCCGCACGACCCCACACCCCGACCAGGACGACGTTCTCCTCCGTCGAGGCGTCACTGCCGCTGGACAGCGCCGCGAAGTACTTGAACACACCGATTCCCATGACCAGGTCGGCGAGCAGATACGCGGTCACCACCTGCCACGGGATGCGGAGCAGGACGAAGAACGGAACGAGCCAGAGCGTGTACTGCGGCGAGTGCACCTTGTGGAACAGCAGGAACGACGCCAGCATCACCGCGCTGATCTGTATCCACGGGTACGTGCCCTCCGTTCCGTAGCGGCGCCAGCCGAACCACAGTGCAGCGGCGAACGCTGCCAGGACGAACATCGGTGACAGGACCGACACCATCGACTGGTAGGCGGCCTCGTTCGCCTCGCTCGTCTCGGGCGATGTGGACGGTGTCGCGTAGAGGACGCGCAATCCCCAGTACCAGATCGAGTTGGTGGTGATGTCCGCCTCGCGCATCTCCTGGAAGGCGAACGACGCACGCCAGCCGTCGTATCCGATGAGGGCGAACGGCAGATTGACGGCTACGACGACCGCGCCGGCGACAGCGACGACGGCGGCGGCGCCCCGGACGTCGAGCCTGCCCGGAACGGCGAGCTCACGTCCGCCGCGTCCGCCGACCAGGACGAACAGCGCGAGTGGCAGGACGAAGGCGCCCGGATAGAGCTTGAGGCAGAACCCCACTGCCAGTAGGGCTGCCGCGAGGCATGCGCGCACCCGCAGCGGCCACGTCGTGGACATGACGTAGACGGCGCCCACCGCGGTGGCCACGACGGGCAGCTCCCAGTTGTGGAACGCGTAGAGGATCAGTGCCGGTCCTGCGGACCACAGCAGCGCGATCGAGCCGACCGTGCGGCCCAGCATCCAGGCCGTCAAGGCGCCGAACGGTGCGAGCAGCACGGCGGAGTAGAAGAGGAACTGGGCATCGGTGTGGCTGGCGAGCCCGCCGATCCACATCAGGATCCCGCTGAGCACGGGGTACTCCACGGTGCCGCCGATCAATGTCCCGTCGGCGGAGATGCCGCCGTTCAGATACGGGAAGATGTGCTGGTCGATACCGCGGTCGAGCCAGAGGAACTGGATGTCCGAGTAGCAGACGGACGAGTCCTTGATCCGGTCGAACACCAGGCTGCGGCCTGCCTCGTCGAACGGCGCTCCGGTGCAGCGGGCCTTGTTCAGGTAGCCGAGAATCATCGTCACCACGGACACTGCGGTGACGACCGTCGCGGTCGCGACACCTGCACGGCCCGTGGTCATGGGGACAAGACTAGGTGCCGTGGCTCCCGCACCGTGAATGCCGACGATTTCACTCTGAGTGTTCTCCCGGGTACCCTGGACCGGTTGCTGACGCAACGACCCTCCTGTCACGGATCGTCCGTGACCGTTTCACAGTCCATAGGAGGTGATGAGGTCTTATGCGTCATTACGAACTGATGGTCATTCTCGACCCCAATCTCGACGAGCGCACGGTCGCCCCGTCGCTGGATACGTTCCTGAACGTCATCCGCAAGGACGGCGGCAAGGTCGACAAGGTCGACGTGTGGGGAAAGCGCCGTCTCGCCTACGAGATCGACAAGCACGCGGAAGGCATCTACGCGGTGATCGACATCAACGCGGAGCCCGCCACGGTGTCCGAACTCGACCGCCAGCTGGGCCTGAACGAATCGGTGCTCCGCACCAAGGTTCTGCGCCGCGGCAAGTGATCCGTATCTGTCACCGTATCGCCCTAGGCTGACGGCAACAGAGAAAGATCATGCGCTGACAAGGCACGAGAAAGAGGAATCATGGCAGGCGAAACCGTCATCACCGTCGTCGGGAACCTGACGGCCGATCCCGAGCTTCGATTCACCCCCGCAGGTGCGGCGGTCGCGAACTTCACCGTCGCGTCCACACCCCGCACCTTCGATCGCCAGAGCAACGAATGGAAAGACGGCGACGCTCTTTTCATGCGGTGCAACATCTGGCGTGAGGCTGCGGAGAACGTCGCGGAGTCCTTGACCCGCGGCGCACGAGTCGTCGTGACGGGCCGGTTGAAGCAGCGTTCCTACGAGACGCGTGAGGGCGAGAAGCGCACTGTCGTGGAGCTCGAAGTCGACGAGGTCGGCCCCTCCCTGAAGTACGCGACGGCCAAGGTCAACAAGGTCAGTCGCGGCGGCGGTGGAGGAGGCGGCAACAGCGGCGGCGGGTTCGGTTCCTCCGGTGGATCGGGTGGTGGCTCGTCGAGCCGTCAGTCCGGTGGCAGCTCGGGCGGCGACGATCCGTGGGGCAGCGCTCCGCAGGCATCGGGCTCGTTCGGCGGCTCCCGTGGTGGCGACGACGAACCTCCGTTCTGATTCTTCACCCACATGCAGTGAACAAAGATTCGGAGTTTGTACATGCCTAAACCGCCATTGCGCGACAAGGTGATCAAGAAGAAGGTGTGTGCCTTCTGCAAGGAAAAGAACACGTCCATCGATTACAAGGACACGACACTGCTGCGTAAGTACGTCAGTGATCGCGGCAAGATCCGCGCTCGTCGTGTCACCGGCAACTGCGTCCAGCATCAGCGGGACATCGCCATCGCAGTCAAGAACTCGCGTGAGGTAGCACTGCTGCCCTACGCGGCGACTGCGCGATAAGGGGAAAGGTAACCATGAAGCTCATCCTCACCGCTGATGTCGACAACCTCGGCGTTCCCGGAGACACCGTGGAGGTCAAGGACGGCTACGGCCGTAACTTCCTCCTGCCCCGTGGGCTGGCCATCGCGGCCACTCGCGGAGCACAGAAGCAGGTCGAAGGCATCCGCCGCGCCCAGGAAGCTCGCGCCGTGCGCGGGCTCGACCACGCCAACGAGCTCAAGCAGGCCATCGAGGCCCTCGAGTCCGTGACTCTCGCGGTGCGTACCGCGGGTGGTTCGGGTAGGCTCTTCGGTTCGGTCACCGCAGCCGACGTCGCCGCCGCGCTCAAGAGCGCCGGCGGACCCGTCGTCGACAAGCGCAGCATCGAACTGCCGAAGTCGCACGTGAAGTCCACGGGCAAGCACCGCATCTCCGTCGCGCTGCACCCCGACGTCACCGCGGCGTTCGACCTCGAGGTCACTGCCTCGGAGTGATCCTCCCATCTCCACCACGAAGACCCCGGCTGTTCGCAGCCGGGGTCTTCGTGCATTTGCGTGCATTCTGTTCTCTACACCCGCTGCATTCTTCGCGCCATTCACAGCCGATTTTTTATGCTCGGCGAGTGTTTCTGCCGGCACTTTCTGGTGCCGTGCCCAAACATCGTGTGAAGGCGGTCTCGATCCACCTCCAGGGTCTGCAGTGCTCCGAAAGCCTTACGTACCCTTTGGGAAGTCTTGACTCATTCGTCGAGCATCCCTGATGACGTAACCGCACAGACAAACACCCACGTGTCGCCTGGAGGTTCACTCGTGACTGCACAACTCGACCGACCATCGTCCGACTATCCGCCCGTGTCCCTGCAGCCGAATCCGATCCGCGATCGTGTGGCGTCCATCCTGAGATACGACGTGCCCGCCTCCCTGGTGGTGTTCCTCGTCGCGGTCCCACTCTCCATCGGTATCGCGGTCGCGTCCGGCGCCCCGGTCATGGCGGGGCTCATCGCCGCCGTGATCGGTGGCATCCTGGCGGGGCTTCTCGGAGGCTCACCCCTTCAGGTCAGTGGCCCGGCCGCCGGACTGACGGTCGTCGTCGCCGAGTTGGTCGCCCAGTTCGGATGGCGCGTCACGTGTCTCATCACGGTGGCCGCGGGCGTTCTGCAGGTCGGTCTGGGATTGAGCAGGATCGCTCGCCAGGCGTTGGCCATCTCACCCGTGGTGGTGCACGCGATGCTCGCGGGCATCGGTATCACCATCGCGCTGCAGCAGATCCACGTTCTTCTGGGCGGTGACAGCAAGAGCTCCGCGATCGAGAACATCACGTCGCTCCCGGCGTCGCTCGTCGATGCGGAGCTCGCGTCCGTCGCCATCGGTGCAGTGGTCGTCGCCCTGATGCTTCTGTGGCCCCGCATCAAGGGTCCGCTGGGCAAGGTGCCCGGTCCTCTCGTCGCGGTCGTCGCCGGCACCGGTCTGTCGCTGGCCCTCGCGATGGATGTCGAACGAATCGACCTGCCCGGCAACCTGATCGACGCCATCGAGCTGCCGCTCCTGCCCGAAGGGCAGTGGATGGGATTCGCGACCGGTGTGCTCACCATCGCGTTGATCGCCAGCGTCGAGTCCCTGCTGTCCGCAGTCGCCATCGACAAGATGCACTCGGGTCGGCGCACGAACTTCGACCGTGAACTGATGGGACAGGGCGCCGCCAACATGGTGTCCGGTGTCGCCGGCGGACTTCCGGTGACCGGAGTCATCGTGCGCAGCGCGACCAACGTCAAGTCCGGTGCACGCTCGCCGGCTTCCGCTGTGCTGCACGGTGTCTGGGTCCTCGTCTTCTCCGTGCTGTTCATCGGTGTCGTCGAGCTGGTGCCGTACGCCGCACTCGCCGGTCTGTTGGTGATGATCGGTGTGCAGCTGGTCAAACTCGCCGACATCAAGTCGGCGAAGCGGACCGGTGACGTCGCCGTCTATGCCGTGACCGTCGTCGGTGTGGTCGCGCTCAACCTCCTCGAGGGTGTCCTGATCGGTCTGGCTCTGTCGGTGCTGCTGGTTCTGCGTCGAGTGCTCTGGGCGCGTGTGCGGTCCGAGGAAGTGGGTGCCGACTCCTGGAGAGTTGTCGTCGAGGGTTCGCTGAGCTTCCTGTCGCTTCCGCGACTGACCCGTGTGCTGCAGGCCGTCCCGGCCGGCCGCTCGGTCACCGTCGAACTGGTCGTCGACTTCCTCGACCACGCGGTGTACGACGCTCTGCACGAATGGATCCGGCAGTACGAGGCCACCGGCGGCACCGTCGTGGTGGACGAGGTCGGCGCTGTCGACATGGAGTCGGCCACCGAGGGTCCGCCGAAGCGCCTGCCCAACCTTCTCTCCGCTCGTACGTTCATGCCCTGGTCGCAGTGGCAGACGGTGGACAGCCATTCCGGACCGTTCACCGCCGACGCTGTCACCCCGGCAGCGCTGCGGCCGGTCCTGGCCGGCGTGGAGGAGTACCACCGCCGGAGCGCGGACTCCATGCGTCCGCACCTCGAGAAACTGAGCGAGTTCCAGGACCCCGATACCTTCTTCCTGAGCTGCGTAGATTCACGGGTGATGCCCAACACGATCACCAGCGCAGGCCCCGGAGACCTGTTCACCGTCCGCAACATGGGCAACCTGATCCCGGTGGGCGCCCCGGACACGTCGCTGGAAGCGGCACTGCACTACGGAGTCGGCACGCTGAACATCAGCTCGATCGTGGTGTGCGGTCACTCCGGGTGCGGAGCCATGCGGGGATTGCTGGCCGGTGCCCACGACGGTGACGGGGTCGTCGCCGACTGGCTGTCGCACGGCCGTGCGAGCCTCAGTGCGTTCCGCAGCGGGCACCCTGTGGCTCGGGACGCGGCAGAATTGGGCTTCTCGGACATCGACCAGTTGGCGATGGTGAACGTCGCCGTACAACTGCAGACGCTGTCCCGACACTCCGTGGTGGGCAAGGCCTCCGCGGAGGGTCGCCTCCGCGTCGTCGGCTTGTTCTTCGACATCCCGACGGCGCGCGTACTCCTGGTCGACGCGGCCTCCGTGACCGAGCTCCGGGAGCCGATCGACGCCGGCTGAACCACCGACCGACCCTGACGGGCGCCGCGACGCACTGTGCGTCGCGGCGCCCGTGTCGTGTGCGCCCTCGGACGTGGATGCCCGGCGTGAAACGAGCCACGGTGAGTGTGCCGTGACGGTTTTCCGGACCGGATCAGAATTCGCTGGCCGTTTACCACCGGTTACCGAGATGTGAGCTGCGTCATGTTGATAAGTGCGGCCGTCCGAGACCTGACACGCCCGACATGTCAACTCGGCGGGACACGCCGAGGCCGCATTCATCCACAGACGGTCAACAATCGAAACGGCTCTGACGTGCGACGACACCCACTGTGATGTTGTTGGTCCCCAGGTTCTGCACAGGTGGTCAACACGGCTGTCCTGCGGTATCCCCAATTGCTCCACAGGTTCGCCAACATGACGGTTTGGCGCTGCGGTTCACAAGCCCTAACGTCCCTCCGGCACACCATCTCGAGCTCACGGCACACGTGTCGGACGTCGGGAGTACAAGTTGTCTGCGACGGCGTTGTGTCCGAAAATTCTTCGGTCACGCGCCGGTCGACGAGCGAGGGAGAGGGCGGCATCCGTGGCGGTCGTGGACGATCGAGGAGCGAACGACTACCAGGGACCGTCCGAGGCGCCGGGCGAGGACTTCGGTCGTCAGCCCCCTCAGGACATGGCGGCCGAGCAGTCGGTACTCGGGGGCATGTTGCTCAGCAAGGACGCCATCGCCGACGTCCTCGAGGTCCTGCGGCCCGGTGACTTCTACCGCCCCGCTCACCAGATGGTCTACGACGCGATCCTCGATCTGTACGGCCGCGGAGATCCCGCCGACCCGGTGACGGTCTCGGCCGAACTCGAGCGTCGCGGCGAGCTCAAGCGCATCGGCGGACCGCCCTACCTGGTCACGCTGACGCAGACGGTGCCCACCGCGGCCAACGCGTCGTTCTACGCGGAGATCGTCGTCGAGAAGGCCATTCTGCGTCGCCTCGTGGAGGCCGGTACCCGCATCGTGCAGTTCGGCTACGCCGGCGCCGACGGGCAGGACGTCGCGGAGGTGGTGGACCGCGCGCAAGCCGAGGTCTACGAGGTCACCGAGCGTCGTACCGCCGAGGACTTCGTCCAGCTCGAAGAGCTGCTGCAGCCCACGATGGACGAGATCGACTCCATCGCCAGCCGCGGCGGCATGTCGAACGGCGTGCCCACCGGCTTCACCGAACTCGACGAGGTCACCAACGGCCTGCATCCCGGCCAGATGATCATCGTCGCGGCGAGGCCTGGTGTCGGGAAGTCAACGCTCGGAATGGATTTCATGCGCTCGTGCTCCATCAAGCACGGCATGGCCAGCGTCATGTTCTCGCTCGAGATGAGCCGGACCGAGATCGTCATGCGTCTGCTCTCCGCCGAAGCCAAGATCAAGCTCGGCGACATGCGCTCGGGAAAGATGACCGACGACGACTGGACTCGTCTCGCTCGCCGGATGAGCGAGATCAGCGAGGCGCCGCTCTTCGTCGACGACTCTCCCAACCTCACGATGATGGAGATCCGCGCCAAGGCGCGACGCCTCAAGCAGCGGCACGACCTCAAGTTGATCGTCATCGACTACCTGCAGCTGATGTCGTCGGGCAAGAAGGTGGAGTCACGCCAGCAGGAAGTCTCGGACTTCTCCCGTTCGCTGAAGCTGCTGGCGAAGGAACTGATGGTGCCCGTCGTGGCGATCTGTCAGCTCAACCGTGGTCCCGAGCAGCGCACCGACAAGAAGCCGATGGTCTCCGACCTCCGAGAGTCGGGTTCGCTCGAGCAGGACGCCGACATGGTCATCCTTCTCTACCGTCCCGATGCCACCGAGCGGGACGATCCGCGCGGCGGCGAGGCCGACCTGATTCTGGGTAAGCACCGAAACGGCCCGACCGCGACCATCACCGTTGCGCACCAGCTGCATCTGTCGCGCTTCGTCGACATGGCGCGGGGATAGGTCTAGCGGGGTAGTTCGGCCTCGAAGGTGACGGTCACGTCGTCGACCACCTTCATTGCCCCCAGCAGCTGCGAGTAGGGCTTGATGTCGAAATCCGTCTGTCGGACAACGGTATTCATCGACACGGTTCTGCCGTCGACGGCGATGTCGACCGTGCGCGTGCGGCTCACGCCGTGGATCTGCAGCGTGCCGGTCAGGCGGTAGCCCTCCTCGGTGGCCTCGACATCCGTCGTGTCGAAGTGGATCTCGGGGAACTTGTCAGCGTGGAACGTTCCCAGTGCGTTCGACCGCGCCAGCATCTTCTCCGGTCCGATCAGCGGGGTGACACCGCCCTCACCCGACACCACCTCGAGGGAGTCGACGGGTACCCGCAGGCTGACCGAGGTGGGCTGACCGTCGGTCTGCTCGACAGTGGCCTCCCACGTCGCCATGCGCAGACGCAGTCGGTGCCCCATCTTCGAGGCGCGTCCGGTGACGCCCGTTCGTATCTCCAGCGCACCGCCGTCGGAGGCCGACAGGGTCCATGTCGAGGAAGTCATTGCACCGACTGTATCCACAGTTCGCCCGAACCCCCCGGGACGTGTCCCGGGGAGCTCCCAGCGTGACCCCGGGTTCGTCGCAGACGGGCCCTGTTGTCTGGTGTCGACCACCAACCGTCCACGGAGGAATCGATGACACACGACCACGATCGCGGCCTGGGCCACGACATGACGACGATGCTGTCCCGGCGACGCGCCCTGCTGGTGTTCGGCACCGCGAGTGCAGCGGCCCTCGCGGCGTGCTCGTCCGGAACCTCGACGCCGGCAGTGGAGACGGCCGCGTCGTCGTCGAGTGCCGAGACCGCCGCGGCCGGAACATGTGTCGCTGCCGTCCCGCAGGAGACGGCGGGCCCGTATCCCGGAGATGGAAGCAACGGCCCGAACGTGCTGATCGAGTCGGGGATCGTCCGCCAGGACATCACCACCAGTTTCGGGTCGTCGACGGGAACTGCGGACGGCGTGCCGACCACCGTCTCGATGACCCTGCAGGACCTCACTGCGGACTGTGCGCCGGCTGTGGGGATGGCCGTGTACCTGTGGCACTGCAACCGGGACGGCGAGTACTCGCTGTACGGCGACGGCATCACGGACCAGAACTATCTGCGCGGCATCCAGGTCGCGGACGCGTCCGGGAAGGTGTCGTTCACGTCGATCTTCCCGGCCTGCTATTCCGGTCGCTGGCCTCATATCCACTTCGAGGTCTTCGAGTCCCTCGAGGCCGCGGTCGCCGGCGAGAGCGCTCGCCTCACATCGCAGATCGCAGTGCCTCAGGAGGCGTGCGCCACCGTATTCGATTACGACAGTGGATATTCGAGCAGTACGGCCAATCTGTCGAAGGTGTCGTTGGCGTCCGACAACGTCTTCGGCGACGGATGGGATGCGGAGCTCGCGACGGTGACCGGAGAACCGTCGAGCGGGATGGAGGTGTCGATCACCATCGGCGTCGCCGCCGCGTCCGAGAACACCGCGGCCGCGCCGTCGGGCGGTATGGGCGGGCCGCCGCCGAGGTAGTTCACACCAGGTCGACGGAGACCACGGTGTTGCGTCCGGATCGCTTGGCGTCGTACAGCGCGTGATCGGCGGAGATCAACAGGGGCGACACCGAGGGAGGTGAGTCGTTGGTCCACGCGAGCCCGATGCTGACGGTGGCGGTCCGCGCGGACAGGACGTGCAGCCGCTCGTGGTCGCGGCGGATCAGGTCGGCGATGGCAGCCGCATCATCTCGGCCGGCGCGGGGGAGCAGCACGGCGAACTCCTCCCCGCCGATCCGCCCGGCGATGGCGTCGGTCGGCAGTGCTCCGAGGATGCAGGCGGCACTGCGCACCAACGCGATGTCTCCGACGGCGTGACCGAGGGTGTCGTTGATGGATTTGAAGTGATCGAGGTCCAGCATGAGGAGGGCGACGGGTCCGGAATCGGCGAGCAGTCGTTGCTGGCTCCTGCGCAGAAATGCTGCGCGAGAGAGCACTCCGGTCAGGCTGTCGTACTCGAGCGCAGCGCGCAGCTTGTTCTGGACGGCCATCCGGTCGAGGCACACCGTGGCGACGAGCAGCGGGCCGAGGGCGATCAACGCGACCGACAGGGTGGCCGTCGCGCCGTCCTGACCGTCGGCGCCCAGGATTCCGCCGGTCTCCAGAGCGCCCTGGCCCAGGAGGACGAGAGTCCACCCCGCCCACAGCGCGGTGAGCAGCGCTGTTCCGAGCATCGGAATCCGTGTCGCACACCAGAGTAGGGCCGGTAGCGGCAACGCCAGCAGCAGCGGACCCTGCACTCCCAGACCGACCAGCATGAGCGCGACGGTGAGGGCCACAGGTGCCCACTCCCAGGCAAGTGTCGACTTCGAGGTGGGTCTGCGCCGAGGCGTCGATGCTCGGATCGACAGGAAGACGGGTACCAGCAGCAGGTAGCTCGTGACCTCGGAACTGAACCAGCTGAGCGCTTCGACGGCCGGTGCACCGGGGTCGGGATGTCGCGCCGACAGGGCGGCGACGGACGCCGACAGGATCGCGGCCACGACGATGCCGATGCACATTCTGGAGAAGTCGGCGGAGCCCGACAGGGTGAGAGGTTCGTCTCGGCGGTGGCGGATCACGAAGGAGCCGCCGATCACTCCGACGATGTTGGCCACGTTGAATGTCACGGCCGCGTACGTGTCCGTGCCCGACACCAGATCTGCGGCGATCAGGGCCACCAACGCCGCGGCCACGGCAGTGACGGTGAACATTCTGGGCCACCGCGCGAACACGGCGAGCGCGACGGCGTTGGCCAGCCATACCGAGGCCAGCAGTCCGGGCGGGCGTGACTGGATGCCGACGAGTGCCGCGACGAACACGACGACCGCGAACAACGCCACGTACGTCGTCGCGCGCGACACGGGTACGTCGATCGAACGGGTCACGGGCAGGGCCATCCTTCGTAAGGAAAGGAACCCCCTGTGACTTTTCAGTCGTTCCCAGCCATGTTGTTGGTACGAAGTGCAGTATCCACTACCTCAACGTGCCGTGAGGGGGTTGAGGCACACGCGGTCCGCCGGGTCATGCTTCGCGCTCGCGTGAGAGCCGAGAATGGGAACGGAACCTACGAATGCAGTCCACCTGCGTGCAGTGGCCTGCTCTGGCGACGTACGCGAGCGGCGAGACTCGAGCGCATGACCTACTCCGCTCTGCGCGATACCGCGCTGCGTACGGGACTTCTGATCGGCGGTCTCGCGCTCTACGGCACCTCGATGGCCATGATGATCGCGGGCGGACTCGGCCTCAACCCGTGGGACGTGTTGCACCAGGGCCTCGAGAACCGCCTCCCGGTGAGCTTCGGTGCGGTGACCGCACTGACGGGAGCCGTGGTTCTGCTGCTGTGGATACCGCTGCGCCAGCGTCCGGGCATCGGCACCGTCGCCAACATCGTCGTCATCGCCGTGACGGTCGATCTCGCGCTGACATTCCTGCCGACGAACAGCGGTCACCTGGTCGGATCGGCGCTGCTCGTCGGTGGGGTGGTCCTCAACGGACTGGCGACCGCGGCGTACATCTCCGCCGGGCTGGGCGCGGGCCCGCGCGACGGCCTCATGACGGGGCTCGTCGCGCGGACGGGTATGACGGTGCGCTCCGTTCGCACGGCGATCGAAGTGACCGTGCTGGCCACGGGATGGCTTCTCGGCGGGACCGTCGGCATCGGGACCGTGCTGTACGCGCTGGCGATCGGACCGCTGGCCCACATGTTCCTTCAGGTGATGCCGCAGCGGTGGGTCACGATCGGGTCAGGTTCTCACTCCTCCGTCGGCAGGTCGGTGCCCGCGGAGAGGATGCCGACCGAGACGCCGTAGGGAAGGAACCGCACCTTGCGGCTGGGATCGACGTTGTCACGGTGGGCCCGGAGTGCGTCGAGTTCCGTCGCGAAGACCTGGTCGACACCGGCCGTCCCGGTCTCGTCGACCGTGTAGATCGCCCACACACCGTCGCCCTTCTGACCGGTGGTTTCAGGCTCGGGCGCAGTGGCCTTGCCGGGGGCAGCCCCGAACAGACCGGCCCAGGGCACGTCGACGCCCGACTGGTTGGCCTTCTTCATCGCCTGACCGAGCATGTCGCGGATGCCGTCGCCGGCCTCGCGTGCGACGCGCTCGAAATCCTCGGGATCGAAACCGAACTGTCCGTTGCCGCTCATGACTACCTCGCAGAGTGTGAAGTGACTGTGATGGGTGCAACGAATGGGCGGCCTCGTCCGTTCCCGCGTTGTGAAGGTCGTCCGGGGGTACCCCCGGATCGAACACGACCACATTTCTACGACGGATGGACATCACCTCATGACGAAACTGCTCTTCGTGGTCACCGGATCCGATCACTGGACCCTGAACGACGGGACGAAGCACCCCACCGGCTACTGGGCGGAGGAGCTCGTGGAGAGCCACCGGACCTTCACCGAGGCAGGGTGGGATGTCGTCGTCGCCACTCCCGGCGGCGTGACGCCCACGGTCGACCAGGGATCGCTCGCAGTGGAGGCCAACGGCGGCGACGAGAGCAAGGTCGCCGATCAGAAGCAGTACCTCGAGTCCATCGAGGGCGTGCTGGCCTCCCCCGCTCGCCTCGAGGATCAGACCGCGTCCTCCTTCGACGTCGTGTTCGTCCCCGGCGGTCACGGTCCGATGGAGGATCTGGCCGTGTCGACCGACTTCGGAGCCCTGGTCACGGAGTTCCTCGAATCGGGCAAGATCGTGTCCGCCGTCTGCCACGCGCCGGCAGCTCTGCTGTCCGCCACCCGCGACGACGGCAGCTGGCCCTTCTCGGGATACAAGCTCACCGGCTTCACCAACGAGGAAGAGGAGCAGGCCGGTCTCGCCGCCAAGGCACCCTGGCTGCTCGAGACGCGGTTGCGCGACGGCGGAGCCGAGTTCTCCTCCGGCGACGCCTGGGGACCCCACGTCATCGTCGACCGCACGGTCTTCACGGGCCAGAACCCGGCGTCGACCAAGCCGCTGGCGGACAGGCTCGTCGCTGCCCTGAGCTGACCAACCACCCCCCCACCCCCGCGAGTACGTCCATAACGTCGCAACTCCCCCTGGAATCACGACGGTATGGACGTACTCGCGGGGGGTTATGGGTGGTCAGGCAATGGCTGCGGCCGCTCGCTCGGCGAGGTCGAGCAGGGGCTGGGGGAAGACGCCGAGCGCAACCGTGACGATCGCGCAGACACCGATGGTCAGGGCGGCACCGGGACTTCGGCTCATCGTCACGGAATCCCCGTCCGCGTCGGTGAAGAACAGGACGACCACCACCCGGATGTAGAACGACGCCGCGATGGCGCTGCTGACGACTCCGACGATCACGAGAGCCGTACCGCCGTCGGCAAGGGCCGCCTGGAACACCGCGAATTTGCTGGTGAAACCGCTGGTCAACGGAATGCCGGCGAACGCGAGCAGGAACAGCGCGAACGCGCCCGCCACCGCCGGGGACTGCCGACCCAAGCCCGCCCACCGGCGCAGTTCCGACACCTCGCCACCCTGGTCGCGGACCAGCGACACCACCGCGAACGCACCGAGGGTGCTGAACGCGTAGGCCGCGAGGTAGAACAGCGTCGCCGAGACACCGGGGCCTCCGGCGTAGACACCGGTGAGGATGAACCCGGCGTGGGCGATGGAGGAGTAGGCCAGCATCCGGATCACGTCGGTCTGGGTGACGGCGATGACGGCACCCACCAGCATCGTCACGATGGCGACGGCCCAGAGCATGGGACGCCATGCGTCCTGCAGATCGGGGACGCCCACGACCAGGATGCGGACGAGGGCGCCGAAGGCCGCCACCTTGGTTGCCGACGCCATGAAGGCCGTCACCGGCGTCGGGGCGCCCTGGTAGACGTCGGGGATCCACGAATGGAACGGCACCGCACCGACCTTGAACAGCAGTCCCACCGCGACGAGGCCGACGCCGAGAACCCCGAGCACGCGATCGCCGTCGGCCACCGCCAGGTCGTCGAAGCGCACGCTGCCCGCGTAGCCGTAGAGCAGCGCCGTCCCGAACAGGAAGAATGCCGACGAGAAAGCGCCGAGCAGGAAGTACTTGAGCGATGCCTCCTGCGACAACAGGCGTCGACGACGGGCCAGCCCGCACAGCAGATAGAGCGGCAGCGACAACACTTCGAGGGCGACGAACATCGTCAGGAGATCGTTCGACGCGGGCAGCACCATCATGCCGCCGACGGCGAACAGTGTCAGCGGATAGATCTCGGTGCGGGTCACCTTCGCGGTGACGGCGCGGGCCTCGGCGAGGCTGCCGGGGACGACCGACGCGAGAGGTGTGAAGGCGTCCGCCGCTTCCGCTTCGGGATGGTCGACGGTGCGATGGGCCATCAGCGCGATCGATGCTGCCGAGACGGTCAGGAGCACACCCTGCAGGAACAGTGTCGGCCCGTCGACGACGACGGACCCGGCCGCGGCGACGGTACTGGTGCCGGCCAGCGCGACGACTGCCACCAGTGCCGCGGCGAGGGACCCGATGCTCAGGACGAGGTGCGTCGTCCGCCGGCGTTCGGCGGAGACGAATGCCTCGACGAGAACTCCGATCACCGCTGCTGCCAACACGATGATCATCGGCGAGAGCAGGCTGTACTCGATCGACGGCGTTTCGACGGTCATGGTTGCGCCACCCCTGTCTCCACCTGTTCGACGGATGTGCGTTCGACTGCGGGCGTGATGACGTCGAGAAGCGGCTTGGGGTACACCCCGAGGACGATCACCAACGCCAGAAGTGGTGCCACCACCGCTATCTCGCGCGGTACGAGGTCCCCGATGCGGTCGGAGCCGGCGGCTGCCGGACCTGTCATCACGCGTTGGTAGAGCCACAGCACGTACATCGCGGACAGCACGAGCGCGCTCGCGGCGATCACCGCGGCGACGCCGTATCGGGGGAACGTGCCGATCAGGACGAGGAACTCGCTGACGAACGGGGCGAGCCCGGGTAGCGACAGTGTCGCGAGCCCGGCGACGAGGAAGGTGCCCGCCAGGATCGGCGCCACCTTCTGCACTCCTCCGTACTCGGCGATCAGAGCAGTTCCTCGACGGGTGACCAGGAATCCGGCCACGAGAAACAGTGCAGCCGTAGCAATCCCGTGATTCACCATGTACAGCGCGGAACCGGCCTGCGACTGGCTGGTCATCGCGAAGATGCCGAGGATGATGAATCCGAAGTGCGAGATCGAGGTGTAGGCGATGAGGCGCATGATGTCCGTCGACCCGATCGCGAGGATCGCGCCGTAGACGATGCCGACCACGGCGAGGGTGATCACGAGCGGCGCGAAGGTGGCCGACGCGTCGGGAAAGAGTTGCAGGCAGTACCGCAGCATGCCGAACGTGCCGACCTTGTCCACGACGGCCATCATCAACACGGCTGTCGCAGGCGTACTTTCGGTCGCCGCCCCGGGTAGCCAGGTGTGCAGGGGCCACAGCGGCGCCTTCACGGCGAAGGCCACGAGGAAGCCGAGGAAGATCGCGTTCAGGACGCCCGGCGACGCACCGAGTTCTCCCGCCGCGGCCGCGTCGGCGATCGCCCGCACGTCGAACGTCCCGGACTCGAACGGGCTGGTGTCCGACGCGGTCACCACGTAGAGACCGACGACCGCCGCCAGCATCACCAGTCCGCCGACCAGGTTGTAGAGCAGGAATTTCACCGCCGCGACACGTGATCGCGCCGCGTCCCGTCCGAAGCCGCCGATCAGGAAGTACATCGGTACGAGCATCGCCTCGAAGAAGATGTAGAACAGCAGGATGTCGAGGGAGACGAAGGACACCATGACCATCGACTCGACGACCAGGATCAGGGCGACGTAGGTCTGGGGGCGTCGTGAATCCTGCGCGTGTGCGGTGTCGTTCCACCCGGCCAGCAGGAGCAACGGCACCAGCACGGCGGTCAGCAGGACCAGTGTCAACGCGATGCCGTCGATCCCGAGTGTGTAACCGGCGCCGAATGTCGGTATCCACTCCCGTGATTCGACGAACTGGTAGCCCTCACGCCCGGGCTCGAAGTTCACCGCCAGCGCAGCCGCGAGGACGAGGACCGCGCCGGCCGCACCGACCCCGGTGATCCGCGCGGCGCGGCTGTTCGATCGCGGGACCGCCATGACGGCGAGGGCGCCGAGCAACGGACCGATCCACAGCGCGCTGAGTACGGGAATGTCGGTCATCGCGTCACCCCCAGTGCCACGGTCAGGGCGACGACGACGAGAACCGCGCCGGTGAACATCGAGAGCGCGTAGGACCGTACGAAGCCGTTCTGCCAGCGTCGCAACCGCGTCGAGGCGGTGCGGACCGACAGGGCGAAGGCCTCGACGACGCCGTCGACCCCGGCGCGGTCGGCTGTCACGACGGCCTCGGTGACGCGCCGACCCGAACGCATGAACACGGCTTCGTTCACGGCGTCTCCGTACAGATCGCGTCGTGCCGCGGTGGTGAGCACCGACCCGGCAGGGGCGGTCCGCGGAACAGTCGATCGGCCGTACATGCGCAGCGCCACGGCGATTCCGGCGGCCACGACGACGAGGACGACGGCCGTGACGATCCAGGCGGGCACGACGTGAGCTGCCTCGTGCTCGCCGACGACCGGGGCCAGCCACCCCTCGAGTCGGCTCCCGACCGCGAGAAGTGCTCCCGCGCCGACAGATCCGACCGCCAGCACGATCATCGGTGCCGTCATACTTACCGGCGCCTCGTGGGGGTGCGCATGGTCCGTCCACCGACGCTCGCCGAAGAAGGTGAGGACCATGACACGCGTCATGTAGAAGGCGGTCAGACCCGCGCCGACCAGGGTGGCGATTCCCAGCAGAACACCCTTGACGCCGCCGGCGTCGAGAGCGGCCTCGATGATGCCGTCCTTCGACCAGAATCCCGAGAACGGGGGCACTCCGATGATCGCGAGGTAGCCCAGCCCGAAGGTCACGAAGGTGACGGGCACGACCGTCCGCAGGCCGCCGAACCGGCGCATGTCTGTCTCGTCGTCCATCGCGTGCATGACGGAGCCCGCGCCGAGGAAGAGTCCCGCCTTGAAGAAGCCGTGCGTCAGCAGATGCATGATCGCCACCGCGTAACCGGCCGGACCGAGACCCGCGGCGAGGACCATGTAGCCGATCTGGCTCATCGTCGACGCGGCCAGAGCCTTCTTGATGTCGTCCTTGGCGCAGCCGATGACGGCGCCGAAGAGCAGCGTGACCGCACCGACTGCAGCGACGACGTTCTGGGCGACCGGCGACGCCTCGAACACCGCGCCGGACCGCACGATCAGATACACCCCGGCGGTGACCATGGTCGCCGCGTGGATCAGGGCCGACACCGGAGTGGGCCCCTCCATCGCGTCGCCGAGCCAGGACTGGAGCGGCACCTGGGCGGACTTGCCGCAGGCGGCGAGGAGAAGCATCAACCCGAGTGCTGTCGCCGTGCCGGCGCCGGCGTCGCCGATTCCGGAGAACACGTCGTCGTAGGAGACGGAGCCGAACGTGGCGAACATGATCATCAGGGCCACCGCCAGGCCGATGTCGCCGACCCGGTTGACGACGAAGGCCTTGCGCGCCGCTGTCGCGGCGGAGGGCTTGGCCGACCAGAAGCCGATCAGCAGGTAGGAGGCCAGTCCGACGCCTTCCCAGCCGACATACAGGCCGAGGAAGTTGTCGGACATGACCAGCAGCAGCATCGCGGCGACGAAGAGATTGAGATACGCGAAGAAGCGGCGCCGGTCGGGGTCGTCTCGCATGTAGCCGATGGAGTAGACGTGGATCAGGGCGCCGACTCCGGTGATCAGCAGGACGAAGCAGACGGAGAGTTGATCGAGCCGGAGCCCGAGGTCGACCTGGAGGGTGTCGACGGGTATCCACGAGAACACGGTGCGGGAGAGGGTCCGGTCGTCCTCGGCGCGGCCGGCCATGTCGAGGAACGTCACCACCGCCACGACGAACGATGCGGCCATCGCCGCGAAGGCGAGCAGATGGCCCCACGCATCGGTACGTCGACCTCCGAGGAGGAGCACTGCCGCGCCGAGGAGTGGGATCATCGGCAGTAGAACGAGATTCGTCCCCATGTCAGTACTTCAGCAGACTGTCGTCGTCGACCGAGACTGATCGACGGGATCGGAAGATGGCCATGATGATGGCGAGTCCGACGACCACTTCCGCGGCGGCGACGACCATCGTGAAGAAGGCGAAGACCTGGCCGTCGAGTCCGCCGTGCATCCGCGAGAACGTGACGAACGCCAGATTCGACGCATTGAGCATCAGCTCGACACACATGAAGACGACGATCGCGTTGCGCCGCAGCAGCACTCCGGCAGCGCCGATCGTGAACAGAGCCGCCGACAGGTACAGGTAGTACTCGGGATTCATGGCCGGTCCTCGCGGAACTGTCGGCTCACGGAGTCGGCGGCCGGTGCTCCCCCGGGTAGCCGGGCGGGGATGTCGACGCCGTTGTGTCGGGCGAAGACGCCGGGGCTCGGCAGCGGAGTCACTCGCGCTCCGAGTCGGAAGCGGTCCTGCGACAACTCCTTCTGCGTTCTGGTGCGGCCGATCGCGTCGCGGTGGGTGAGCACCATGGCGCCGATCGTCGCGGTGATCAGCAGGGCGCCGGTCAGTTCGAAGGCCCACACGTAGCGCACGAAGACCAACTCGGCGAGACCCTCGACGTTCGGCGGAGATGCGGCGGTGAACCCCTGGAAGTCGGAGAGCGACGCGTTGCCGAGGCCGCCGATCAGGAGGATGCCGAAGCCCAGTCCGACGACGATGGCGGCGACGCGCTGTCCGCGCAGCGTCTCGACCAGTGAATCGGACGAGTCGACACCGACGAGCATCAGCACGAACAGGAACAGCATCATCACGGCACCGGTGTAGACGACGATTTGCACGACGCCGAGGAAGACCGCGCCCTGCATGATGTAGAAGATCGCGAGGACGACCATGGTCGAGGCGAGGAAGAGTGCCGAGTACACGGCCTTGGCCGAGGCGACGACGCCGATCCCGCCGATGAGGGCGAGAGGCGCGAGGATCCAGAAGGCGACGGCTTCCGACGTCGACACGATCATCGGTCGCCGTCCCGTCGGGCGGTGACGGTGCCGCGGTAGTAGTCCTCGTCGGACGCGCCCTCGGCCATCGCGTGGGGTGGTGCGTCCATGCCCTCGGTGAGCGAGGCCAGCAGGTCCGTCTTCTCGTAGATGAGATCGGCGCGGTTGTCGTCGCACATCTCGTACTCGTTGGTCATGGTCAGGGCTCGCGTCGGGCACGCCTCGATGCAGAGCCCGCAGCCGATGCACCGGAGATAGTTGATCTGGTAGACGCGGCCGTATCGCTCGCCGGGAGAGAATCTTTCGGTTTCGGTGTTGTCGGCTCCCTCGACGTAGATCGCATCGGCGGGGCACGCCCAGGCGCACAGTTCGCATCCGATGCACTTCTCGAGTCCGTCCGCGTACCGGTTGAGCTGATGCCGCCCGTGGTAGCGCGTCGCCGTGGGAACCTTCTCCTCCGGATACGACTCGGTCTCGGCCTTCTTGAACATCGTCGCGAAGGTGACACCGAAACCGGCTACGGGACCGAGGAATTCAGGCATCGGTGGTCTCCTTCGCAGTGGGGCGAGTTTTTCGAGCGGGAAGCGGCGGTACGGGGAAGCCACCGGCGAGAGGATCGGCCGGCGCGGTGTTCTCTGAGTCCGAGACAGTGCGCTCGAGCCGACCGCGTCGCAGCGTCCTGGTCAGGACGGCGACCAGGGCGGCGGTGTAGACGAGCGATGCGACCACGGTGACCGGCCGGATGTGCGGTGAGTCGACCAGCAGAATCCGCACGCCGGCGATGACCAGGATCCACAGCAGGGCGGCCGGGATCAGAACCTTCCACCCGAAGTTCATGAACTGGTCGTAGCGCAGCCTCGGCAGCGTGCTGCGCAGCCAGATGAAGACGAACAGGAATCCCCACACCTTGATCGTGAACCAGAGGACGGGCCACCATCCTTGATTCGCACCGTCCCACAGACTGATCGGGAACGGTGCGCGCCATCCTCCGAGGAACAGGGTGGTCGCGAGCGCGGACACGGTGACCATGTTGACGTACTCCGCCAGCATGAACATGGCGAAGCGCAGCGACGAGTACTCCGTGTGGAATCCGCCCACCAGTTCGCCTTCTGCCTCCGGCAGATCGAAGGGTGCGCGGTTGGTCTCCCCGACCATCGAGGTGACGTAGACGAGGAACGACGGCAGCAGCATGACCACGAACCACAGGCGTTCCTGCGAGGCGATGATGCCCGACGTCGACATGGTGCCCGCGTACAGGAAGACGGCAGCGAAACTGAGTCCCATCGCGACCTCGTACGAGATCACCTGCGCGGTCGACCGCAACGCTCCCAGCAGCGGATACGTCGACCCCGACGACCATCCGGCGAGCACGATCCCGTACACACCGATCGAGGTCACGGCCAGGAGGTAGAGGACCGCGACGGGCATGTCGGTCAGCTGCAGTGGGGTGATGTGGCCGAAGATCGAGACGGTCGGACCGAACGGGATGACGGCGAAGGCCATGAACGCGGGAACGACCGAGATGACCGGCGCCAGCAGGTAGATGGGCCGATCGACGCCCTTCGGGATGATGCCTTCCTTGAGCGCCAGCTTGATGCCGTCGGCAAGGCTCTGCAGCATGCCCCGCGGTCCGGTGCGGTTGGGACCGATGCGCATCTGCATCCACGCCATGACCTTGCGCTCGACGTAGATCGCGATCAGCGGGGTCAGCACGAGGAATCCGAAGACGGCGAGCGCCTTGGCCACCACGAGCCACAGCGGGTCGAGCCCGAACATCGACAGATCGGTCGGCGTGGTCATCGGACTCCTCCGGCGACGATCGAGACGGTCGCGCCCGGTGAGACCCCGAGTTCGACACCGACGCGCGACGGTCCTGAATTCAGGGGGAGCCAGACGACCTGGTCGGGCATCGCGGTGACCAGGAGCGGCAGGGTGATCGCACCCGAGGCCGTGGACACGGTGACGGGGTCACCGTCGGCGGCGCCGATAGCCGAGGCGGCACTCGGGGAGAGTCGGACCACGGGGGTGCGTGCCGTACCCGCGAGATCGTCCTCCCCGTCCTGCAGGCGACCCGAGTCGAGCAACATGTGCCAGCCCGCCAGCACCGCCGAATCCGACCCGAGGGTCACGGACGGCACGGGCGGCGGAGCGGCGACGTGCGAGTCGCGCGGCGCGTACCCGGCCGCATCCAGTTCCCGACGGGCCGACGCCGCATCCGGAAGTCCGAGGTACACGCCCATCTCCGCGGCCAGCGCATCGAGCACGCGGAGGTCGGACATCCTGGACGGGGTGGGAAGTGCGGCCTCGAACGTCTTCCGGCGTCCTTCCCAGTCGAGAAATGAGCCGGACTTCTCGGAGACGGAGGCGACGGGGAACACCACGTCGGCCATGGCGGTGACCGAACTCGAGCGGATGTCGAGTGCGACGACGAACCGTGCGCGTTCCAGCCCTGCCCGGGCTGCCGCCGGGTCGGGGAAGTCGTCCGGATCGACACCCGCGATGACCAGGGCACCGAGGGACCCGGCGAGCATCGCAGCTGCATCGCGACCCGGACGCTCGGGGAGATCGAGCGCGTTCCACGAGGTTGCGACGGCCCGCCGCGCATCCTCGTCGTCGACACGCCGCCCGCCGTGCAGAAGTGTGGGAAGCGCCCCTGCCTCGAGCGCCCCGCGGTCTCCTGCGCGGCGGGGAATCCACGCGAGACGAGCGCCGGTCCGTTCCGAGAGCCGGACGACGGCGGCCAGTGCGCCGGGACTGGTGGCGGCACGCTCACCGACCAGAACGACGGTGTCGCCGGTGACGATCTCGGTCCCGAGGGTGTCGAGCACGGCGGCCTCGCGGCCGGGGACCGTCTGCAGGACGTCGGCCGACATCTTGCGGGAGCCGGCCGAGGTGAACGGGGCGAGCGTGACGACGCGAGTACCACCGCGTCGGACGGCTTTGCGCAGGCGGAGGAAGACGATCGGACTCTCCTCCTCCGGCTCGACACAGACGAGCAGTACGGTCGGCGCCGCCTCGAGGGACGAGTAGGTCACTGCCATGTCGCGACCGGCGACCCGAGCGGTGAGGAAGTCGGTCTCCTCCTCGGACAGTGATCGCGCGCGGAAGTCGATGTCGTTGCTGTGCAGAGCGATCCGAGCGAACTTGCTGTAGGCGTAGGCGTCCTCGACGGTGAGGCGTCCGCCGGTGAGGACGCCGGCATCTCCCCTCGCGCCGGCCAGTCCGCGGGCCGCGACGGCCAACGCTTCCGGCCACGAGGCCGGCTCGAGGTCACCGCCGGCGCGGCGCACCAGCGGCGTGGTCAGACGGTCCGGGAGGGTGCCGTAGGCGAACGCCCACCGGCCCTTGTCGCAGGTCCATTCCTCGTTGGTCTCGGGATCGTCCCCGGCCAGCCTTCGGACGACCTTGCCGCGACGGTGATCGGTGCGCTGGGAACACCCGCTGGCGCAGTGCTCGCAGACACTGGGCGTCGACACCAGGTCGAAGGGGCGGGCGCGGAAGCGGTAGGCGGTGTTGGTCAACGCCCCGACCGGGCAGATCTGCACGGTGTTGCCGGAGAAGTACGACTCGAACGGCTCGGCCCCGTAGATCCCGACCTGTTGCAGCGCACCGCGTTCGAGTAGATCGATGAAGGGGTCCCCCGCGATCTGCTCGGAGAAGCGCGTGCACCGGGCGCACAGGACGCAGCGCTCCCGGTCGAGCAGGACTTCCGTCGACAGCGGAACGGGTTTGGGGTAGGTGCGTTTGGTCTCGGTGAAGCGGGACTCCGTGCGCCCGGCGGACATGGCCTGGTTCTGCAGGGGGCACTCGCCGCCCTTGTCGCAGACGGGGCAGTCGAGGGGATGGTTGATCAGGAGCAGTTCCATGACACCGCGCTGCGCCTTCTCGGCGATCTCCGAGCTGTGCTGCGTCCTGACGATCATGCCGTCGGAGACGGTGGTGGTGCACGACGCCAACGGTTTCCGCTGACCTTCGACGTCGACGAGGCACTGCCGGCACGCTCCGACCGGGTCGAGGAGCGGGTGGTCGCAGAACCGGGGGATCTGAATGCCCAGCATCTCGGCGGCACGAATGACCAACGTGCCCCTCGGAACCGTCATGGGCACGCCGTCGATCGTGATGTCCACCGTGCTTTGCTGTACTGCGGTCACGCGTACTCACCTGCCATCAGGGTGGAGAGATGCGGGTCGAACGGGCATCCGCCCTGCTCGACATGGGCGACGTACTCGTCACGGAAATGCGCGATCGAGGACACGATGGGACTGGCGGCACCGTCGCCCAAGGCGCAGAACGACTTTCCGAGGATGCTGTCCGCGACGTCGAGCAGCTTCTGCAGATCGCCCTCCGACCCGGTGCCGTTCTCGAGCCGTGCCAGGATCTGCACCAACCAGTACGTGCCCTCACGGCACGGGGTGCACTTGCCGCAGGACTCGTGGGCGTAGAACTCGCTCCACCGCCGCACGGCGCGGACCACGCACGTGGTCTCGTCGAAGATCTGCAGAGCCTTGGTTCCCAACATGGACCCGGCGGCGCTGACGCCCTCGTAGTCCAGGGGTACGTCGAGGTGCTCGTCGGTGAAGATCGGCGTCGACGATCCACCGGGAGTCCAGAACTTCAGACGATGACCGGCGCGCACACCGCCCGCGAGATCGAGCAACTCGCGCAACGTGATTCCGAGAGGGGCCTCGTACTGGCCGGGCGTGGTCACGTGCCCCGAGAGGGAATACAGCGTGAACCCGGGCGACTTCTCGCTCCCCATCGACCGGAACCACTGCGTCCCGTTCGCCAGAATGGACGGCACGCTCGCAATGGATTCCACATTGTTGACGACGGTCGGACTTGCGTAGAGGCCGGCCACCGCGGGGAAGGGCGGCCGCAGCCGGGGCTGGCCGCGTCGCCCCTCGAGCGAATCGAGAAGGGCGGTCTCCTCGCCGCAGATGTAGGCACCGGCGCCGGCATGGACGACGAGGTCGAGATCGAAGCCCGACCCCTGGATGTCCCTGCCCAGGTACCCGGCGTCGTACGCCTCCGCGACCGCGGTCTGCAGTCGCCGGAGCACCGGAACCACCTCGCCGCGGAGATAGATGAAGGCGCGCGTGGACCGGATGGCGTACGCGGCGATGATGATGCCCTCGACCAGCACGTGCGGAGTGGCCATCAGCAGCGGCATGTCCTTGCACGTGCCGGGCTCCGACTCGTCCGCGTTGACCACCAGATAGTGCGGCACTGTCTGGTCCGCGGGTGTCGGACCGTCCTGCGGGATGAAACTCCACTTCATGCCCGTCGGGAATCCGGCGCCACCGCGGCCGCGCAGACCAGACTCCTTGACGGTGGCGATCACCTCGTCGGGCGCGGAGGACAGCGCCGCCCGCAGGCCGTCGTAACCTCCGTGTCGGAGATAGGTCTCCAGAGTCCAGGACTCGGGTTCGTCCCAGTAGCGGCTCAGCACGGGGGTCAGCGTCACGGCCGTGGTCCCTTCGGAACGTCGGCGGACGGTGCGGGCGCCGGCTTGTCGCGGGTGGAATCGGTGGGCACCGCTGCCGCGTCCGGCGCGGGCACCTCGGCTCGGCGGTCGTCCGTCGAGGGTGCTGCCATTCCCCGTTCGCGGGCGATCGTCAGGCCGGCCAGGGTGGCCGGTCCCGCGGTGGCGGTGCCCCCGGCGCCCGGTCGAGGATCGGGGAACCCGGCGAGAATGCGCGACGTCTCGCGGAACGTACACAGAGTCGCGCCGCGTGTCGGTGTCACGGGAGCGCCCGACCGCAGATCGTCGACGAGTGTTCGCGCCGACTCGGGCGTCTGGTTGTCGAAGAATTCCCAGTTGACCATCACCACCGGCGCGTAATCGCAGGCGGCATTGCACTCGATGTGCTCGAGGGTGATCGCATCGTCGCCGTCGAGGTGCTCGGTCAGCGCGTCGTAGATGGCGTCGCCGCCCATCACCGCGCACAACGTGTTGGTGCAGACCCCGACGAGGTAGTTCGCGGTGGGTTCGCGTCGGTACATCGAATAGAACGTCGCCACCGCCGCGACCTCGGCCCCCGTCAACGACAGGGTGGCGGAACAGAAGTCGATCGCCGCGGGAGTGAGATAGCCGTCCTCGGCCTGCAGGAGATGGAGGATCGGGATGATGGCCGACCGCGGGTGGGGATAGCGCGCGATGATCTCCGCCGCATCACGAGTGAGTCGGCCCAGCACCGCGTCGGGATAGCTGCGTCGGGCACCCGGCTGCACCAGCTGAACCCGTTCCTCCGGCTTCGGCCCGAACGCCACGAACACCGGTTCGTGCATGCTCGATTCCGGCCGGCCTCCGGCCTTCCCGCTCGATTCCGGCCGGCCTCCGGCCTTCCCGCTGCTCATCGATCCACCCCACCCATGACCGGATCGATGCTGGCCACCGAGGCGATGACATCGGACACCATGCCTCCCTCGCACATCGCGGCCACTGCCTGCAGGTTGGTGAACGACGGATCGCGGAAATGGACCCGGTACGGTCTCGAGCCGCCGTCGGACACCATGTGTACGCCCAACTCGCCGCGTGGCGACTCGACGGCCACGTACACCTGACCCTCGGGCACGCGGATTCCCTCGGTCACCAGCTTGAAATGGTGGATGAGCGATTCCATGGACCCGTCCATGATCTTCGCGACGTGTTCGCGGGAGTTGCCCAATCCGTCGGATTCGGAGACCAGATCCGCCGGCCATGCGATCTTCTTGTCCGAGATCATCACGGGCCCCGGTCGCAGGGCGTCCAGGCACTGCTCGACGATCTTCAGTGACTCCGTCATCTCGTCGACACGGATGAGATAGCGGGCGTAGCAGTCACTTTCCTGCTCGGTGATCACGTCGAACTCGTAGTTCTCGTACCCGCAGTACGGCTCCGCGCGCCGTAGGTCGTGCGGCAGTCCGGTGGCGCGGAGAACGGGGCCGGTCACTCCGAGCGCCATGCACCCCGTCAGATCGAGGAAACCGATGCCGCGGGTCCGTCCCTTCCAGATGGGGTTGTCGTCGAGCATCGCGCCCATGTCCCGCAGTCGAACCGGCAACAGCGTCAGCAGATCCCGGATCTTGGGCACCGCGTCGTCCGGAAGGTCCATGGCCAGTCCGCCGGGACGGATGAAGGCGTGGTTCATCCGCAGGCCCGTGATCGTCTCGAAGATGTCGAGGATCAGTTCCCGCTCCCGGAAGCCGAACAGCATGGCGGTGACGGCGCCGAGTTCCATGCCGCCGGTCGCCAGCGCCACCAGGTGCGAGGAGATTCGATTGAGCTCCATCAGCAGGACACGCACCACCGTCGCGCGCTCGGGAATGTCGTCGGTGATCCCCAGCAACTTCTCGACGCCCAGGCAGTACGCGGTCTCGTTGAAGAACGGCGACAGGTAGTCCATCCGTGTCACGTAGGTGACGCCCTGAGTCCAGTTTCGGTACTCCAGGTTCTTCTCGATACCGGTGTGCAGGTAACCGATTCCGCACCGCGCCTCGGTCACCGTTTCGCCCTCGATCTCGAGGATCAGGCGCAGCACTCCGTGCGTCGACGGGTGCTGGGGACCCATGTTGACGACGATGCGCTCCTCACCGGCGGTGCCGGCCAGATCGACGATCTCGTCCCAGTCCTGTCCCGACGCGGTGTAGACGGTCGGTGTGTCGTGATCCTTCTCGAGTGTCATCAGTTGTACGACCTGCGCTGATCGGGGGGAGGAATCTGCGCGCCCTTGAATTCGACGGGGATGCCGCCCAGTGGATAGTCCTTGCGCTGCGGGTGACCCGCCCAGTCGTCCGGCATCTGTATACGTGTCAACGACGGGTGGCCGTCGAATTCGATGCCGAAGAAGTCGTACGTCTCGCGCTCGTGCCAGTCGGTGGTGGGATAGATGCCGCACAGGGAGGGAATGTGCGGATCCGACTCGGGTACCGACACTTCGAGACGCAGTCGGCGTCCGTGGGTGATGGACTGCAGGTGGTACACGGCGTGCAGTTCACGACCAGCGTCGTCGGGACGATGCACCCCGCTGACTCCGAGACAGAGTTCGTAGCGCAGAGCCGCGTCGTCGCGCAACGCCGAGGCTACGGACGGAAGGTGGGTCCGCGCGATGTGGAAGGTGAGTTCGCCGCGGTGGACGACGGCTCGTTCCACGGCGTCGGACAGGTGCCCGCCCAGCGCCCGGTCGAGTGCCACGGCGACGTCCTCGAAGGAACCGTCGAAAGGTCGAGTTGCGGTGTCGTGTCGGGGTTTCGGCGGTGCCAGTCGGCCGTACCCGGACACGTCGCCCGATCCGCGGACGCCGAACATGCCTCGCGGCCCCCGGGTGCTCATCGGAACAGCGTCTTCGCGTCGATGACGGACGGTGAGGCCAGTGCAGCCTTCTCGGTCTCGGCGATCGCACGGACCCGGTCGACACCGAGTGGCATCGCCTGGATGGAGGCGTGCAGTTGCAGGATGGCGTTGATCAGCATCTCCGGCCGCGGCGGGCAACCGGGGAGATAGATGTCGACCGGGACCACGTGATCGACGCCCTGGACGATGGCGTAGTTGTTGAACATGCCGCCCGACGATGCGCAGACACCCATGGCCAGAACCCATTTGGGCTCCGCCATCTGGTCGTACACCTGCCGCAGGACGGGAGCCATCTTCTGGCTGACGCGTCCGGCGACGATCATCAGATCGGCTTGGCGGGGTGAGGCTCGGAACGCTTCCATCCCGAACCGTGCCAGATCGAAGCGGCCCGACGTGGTGGACATCATCTCGATGGCGCAGCAGGCCAGCCCGAACGTCGCGGGCCACAGGGACCCTTTGCGCGCGAAGCCGGCCAGTCCTTCGACAGTGGTCAGCAGGAAGCCGCTCGGCAGCTTCTCTTCCAATCCCATTCGATCACTTCTTCCACGACGTGTGGATCAGTCCCAGCTGAGACCTCCACGACGCCACTCGTATGCGTAGGCGACGGAAACGTTGACGATGAAGAGGGCCATCGCAGCCAAGCCGAAGACGCCCAGCGCCTCGAAGTGCACAGCCCACGGGTAGAGGAACACGATCTCGATGTCGAAAATGATGAAAAGCATTGCGGTGAGGTAGAACTTGACCGGAAAGCGGCCACCACCCGGATGCTGCGGTGTGGGCTCGACGCCGCATTCGTAGGCATCGAGTTTGGCGCGGTTGTAGCGCTTCGGGCCCACCGCGGACGCGACGAAGACCGAGAACACGGCGAAGGCGACAGCGATCACACCGAGTACGAGGACTGGCACATAAGCATTCATGCCGCTCGAACTCCTGCCTGTCGTGTCGGCTCCCGAGGGAGTCGAAACCATCAGTGGAAGTGACCTGTGCCACACAGTAGGACGTTCGACGGCGCGATGGGTCTGATTTCGAGCGTTGTCACGACAATCGCAACGGATCGGTGACCTCAGGCAGGAGGGCGGAGCAGCGACACCACGGCGCGCGAGAGTTCGAGCGGGTCGATCGGATGCGTGACCGACGCGTCGGCGCGCGACCACGTGGCGAGCCACGCGTCGTCGGGGCGGCCGGTGATCACGAGAAGTGGTGGACATGGGTCGATCTCGTCGCGCAGCTGCTTGGCCAGCCCCATGCCGCCGACGGGAGCGGATTCGCCGTCGAGGATGACCAGGTCGACGCCGCCGCGGTCCAACCGCTCGAGGACGACGGGCGCGGTAGCGACGTCGAGGTACTCGATTTCGGGGAGGTCGGGGTGTGGACGCCGGCCCAGAGCGCCGTGGACGGCGTCGCGCGTGCGGGCGTGACTGCTGTAGACCAGCACCGACAGCGTCGCATTCGCCACGAGGCGAACCATACCCCCGTGACGGAAATCTAGGACCGGTACAGCGACTCCTCGTACGCGGGCCCGTAGTACTCCCGGAGCTGGTCGAGGGATTCGGGGGACTCCGGGATCAGGATCTTCGTCATCTCGGCCACCGTGGGAAGAACGGACGGGTTCCACGTCTCGGGTTCCCACAGCCGCGAGCGCATGAACGCCTTCGCGCAGTGGTGGAAGATCTGCTCGATGTCGACGACCAGACACAGGATCGGCCGGTGCCCCTTGACGACGAGGTCGTCGAAGAACGGTGCATCCGAGATCAGGCGCGCGCGGCCGTTGATGCGCAGGGTGTCGCCTCGGCCGGGCACCAGGAAGTCGAGGCCGACGAACGGGTTGAGCAGGACGTTGCGGTAGCCGTCCATGCGCTTGTTGCCCGGCCTCTCCGCCAACGCGATGGTCGCGTCGTCGAGGACGTGGACCAGCGAGCCCGCCGGGTCGCCTTTCGGGGAGACGTCGCACCGCCCGGTGTCGTCGGCGGTCGCCACCAGGCAGAACGGCGACGCCGCGAGGAAGTCCCGATCGAGCGGATGAAGCCTCGGACGGTCCTTGTGCGCGGCGCGGAAGGACGGGGTGCCGTACATCGCCGTCAGCTGGTCGCTGTCGGTCACCTCGGTCCAGGTCACGACTCGTCGCTCGGGGGCAGCGCCGGCAGGTTCTGCTGGATCTGTTCCCGCGTCGGTTCGAGCCACGGCGGCAGTTTGAGCGACTTGCCGAGTTCGAGGAGCGGCTCGTCGACGTCGAAGCCGGGGGCCTCCGTCGCGATCTCGAACAGGACGCCGCCGGGTTCGCGGAAGTAGATCGACTGGAAGTACTGCCGGTCGAGGATCTCCGTGACATGCGCGCCGCTGTCGAGCAGCTCGGCGCGCCACGCCGTCAGCGTCTCGTGATCGGGTGCGCGGAAGGCCACGTGGTGGACTGTTCCGCCTGCTTGCAGGCCTTTGTCGGCGCGGTCGGCGGCGACGTCGACCAGTGCGCCGGCGCCGCCCGACGACATCGCGAACCGCGCGCTGCCCGACGCTTCGCTCGCGACGGTCATGCTCATGCGTCCGGTGAGGAGTTCGGCCGTGGCGTCGAGCGTCTTCTCGGTCAGCGTCACCGAGTGCAGTCCGCGCACCGCGTGTTCCGCGGGGATCGATCCCACGCCGTCCCAGCCGGAGCGGGTGTCCCCGTCGGACGCGACGAGGTCGAGGACCATCCCGTCGTGGTCGTACAGGCGCAGTACCTCGTCGTCGCCCCGCGTGACCGGATCGTCGACGCGGACGTTCATCGCTCGGAGACGGTCGTGCCAGAAGGACAATGACGACCCCGGCACGCTGAACGCGGTCGAGGTGGCCAGACCCGTTCCTTGCCGCCCTCGCTCGACGTCCTTCCACGGGAAGAAGGTGATCAGGGACGACGGGCTCCCGTGCTCGTCGCCGTAGTACAGGTGGTACGTGCCGGGGTCGTCGAAGTTCACCGTCTGCTTCACCAACCGGAGGCCGAGCACTCGCGTGTAGAACTCGACGTTCCGGCCGGGATCGGAGGCGATGGCGGTGACGTGGTGCAGACCGAGGGGAGCAATCGTCGTCATGGGGATATCGTCCACCGTGATCGCAGAATCTTCTCGGAAAGGACGCCCGTGTCACCAGAGTTCGAACCCTGGCCCGAGCTCGACGTCGCCTCCTGGCAGGACACACGCGACACCGTGCACATGTGGACACAGATCGTCGGAAAGGTGCGGATGGCATTGTCGCCGCACGTCAACCACTGGTGGAACGTCACCTTCTACGTCGACGCGACCGGACTGACGACGTCGTTGATGCCGTACCGCACCATGGGTGTGGAGATCAGGTTCGACTTCGTCTGTCACCGGCTGATCGTCGCGACGACGCAGGGCACCTCCCGGGAGCTGGAACTGCGGGCGCGCACCGTGGCGAGCTTCCACGACGAACTGTTCGAGCATCTGCGCGCCCTCGGGATCGAGGTGACGATCATGGGATCACCCGTCGAGGTCGACCCGGCGATCCCGTTCGCGGAAGACACGGTGCACAGCAGCTACGACGCCGACGCGATGCACCGGTACTGGATGTCGCTGGTGTCCGCCGACAGGGTGTTCTCGGCGTTCCGCGGTGACTTCCGCGGCAAGACGAGCCCGTCCCACTTCTTCTGGGGTGCTTTCGATCTCGCGGTGACCCGCTTCTCGGGTCGACGCGCGGCGCAGCACCCCGGCGGCGTGCCGAACTGCCCGGACTGGGTGATGCACGAGGCCTACAGCGACGAGGTCTCGAGCGCCGGCTACTGGCCAGGAGGCGCATCGGAGGGCATCTTCTACTCCTACGCCTACCCCCAGCCCGACGGATTCGACACTGCGACAGTCGAACCCGAGGCCGCCTATTTCGACACCGCGCTCGGCGAATTCGTCCTCCCGTACTCGGTGGTCCGGCAGTCGGAGAACCCCGACGCGACCCTGCGGACGTTCCTGGACAGCACCGCGCGGGTGGCAGCCGAGTTGGCGGAGTGGCCGTCCTCGGACGGCGACGCGACTCAGGGGAGGATCGAGTCCACGTAACCACCGTCGACACGTAGTGCCCCGCCCGTGGTCGCGGACGCCAGCGGAGAACTCAGGTAGACCACCATGTTCGCGATCTCCTCGGGCTCGATCAGTCGCTGGATCAGGCTCTGCGGGCGGTACTTCACCATGAACTCGTGCTGGGCCTCGTCCCACGGGAGGTCGTCGCCGACCAGCTCGCGCACGAAGGTCTCCACTCCCCCCGTGTGGGTCGGACCGGCCATGACCGAGTTGACCGTCACCCCGGACCCGGCGGCGTCCTTGGCGAATCCGCGGGAGACGGACAGCAGCGCCGTCTTCGTCATGCCGTAGTGGATCATCTCGGTGGGAACGACGACGGCCGAGTCGCTGGCGATGCTGAGCACGCGTCCCCATCCGGCGTCCTTCATCGACGGCAGGTAGGCGCGGATGAGGCGCACGGCAGCGAGGACGTTGATCTCGAAGTAGCGACGCCATTCGTCGTCGTCGATCTCGAGAGCCGGCTGCGCGCCGAAGATTCCGAGGTTGTTGACCAGGATGTCGACCCGGGGATGCGCGTCGGTCAGGGATCGCGACCCCGATTCGGTTCCGACGTCGGCGGGCGCGGCGACGAAGGTGCCGTCGACGACCTCCGCGGTCAGTCGCTCGATGGCCGCGCCGACCGAGGCGTCGGTTCTGCCGTTCACCAGCACCGTTGCCCCGCTGCGCGCGAGGCCGGCCGCGATGGCGTAGCCGATGCCCTGGGTCGAACCGGTCACGAGGGCAGTCTTGCCGGAGAGGTCGATGATCATGCCCGGGTGAACAGCATCGGCACGTGGTCTATGCCCGCCTCGATGTAGTTCGCGCCGGTACGGACGAAACCGAATCGGCCGTACCACTGCTCGAGGTAAGCCTGCGCGGAGATGGCGATGTCGGTACCGGCGTACTCCATGGCGGCGCGCATCACCTCGGCCGCGACCCTCCGACCGCGAGCGGACGTCGCGGTGGCGACGCGGCCGAGGTGGGCGGGAAGCTCGTCCTGCAGCAGACGCAGAGTCGAGACGACGCGCCCGTCGTCCTCCGCCCAGAAGAGCGTGGTGGTCGGTTCGAGGTCACGGCCGTCGATCTCCTGGTCGCCCACGATGCCTTGCTCGTGGATGAACACCTCGGTGCGCAACTGCAGGATGCGGTATAGCGCAACGGGATCGACGTCGCGAACGGTGGCGTGGTGAATGGTGGTCACCTCCCCACTATCCCAGGGCCGTGAACCCCACCGGATCCGACAGCAGCGTCGCGACCGTCGACAGGAACTTCGAGCCCTGCTCGCCGTCGACGAGTCGGTGGTCGAACGACAGGCTCAGCGTCGTGACGTGTCGCAACGCGACCTCACCTCGGTATTCCCACGGCTGACGACGGATCGCTCCGAAGCACAGGATCGCCGCCTCGCCGGGCGTGAGGATCGGGGTGCCGGAGTCGATGCCGAACACCCCGATGTTGGTGATCGTGATCGTGCCGTTTGCGAGGTCGGCCGGACCGGTCTTTCCCTCCTTGGCGACGGACGTGAGGTCCGCGAGGGCGGCGCAGAGATCCCGGAAACCGAGAGCGTGCGCGTTCTTGACGTTGGGCACCATGAGTCCGCGCGGAGTCGCCGCGGCGATGCCCAGGTTGACGTACTTCTTGGTGACGATCTCGTCGGCTGCCTCGTCCCAGTGCGAGTTGAGGCTGGGGTGCTCACGCACAGCGATGAGGAGTGCCTTCGCGACGAGCGCGAGCGGTGTGACGCGGACGTCGGCGAGCAGCGGGCTGCTCTTCAGCTGCTCGAGCAGCTCCATCGTCGGGGTGACGTCGACGGTGACGAACTCGGTCACGTGCGGCGCGGTGAACGCGCTGCGCACCATCGCCTCGGCCGTGTGCTTACGCACGCCCTTGATCGGCGTGCGGTCCTCGTCGAGTCGCGACGACGCGAGGTCGGCGCGGGTCACGTCACCGTGGGAACCCGTCGGGACGATCGTGGACAGGTCGATGCCGCGATCACGCGCCTCCTTACGGACAGGCGGGGCCGCGAGCGGCCGGCGTGACGACGACTCTTCCGCGACGCCGTAGCCGACCAGAACGGGTGTGCGCTTCGGGGGATCTGCCGGTGGATCTGCAGGGGCGGGAACAGGGACGTCGACCGTGTCGGTGGACGGCACCTCGATGTCGAGGAACGGTGCGCCCACGTCGACGGTCGTGCCCTCCTCCGCATGCCGTGCGACGACGACGCCGGCGTAGGGAGACGGCAGTTCGACCGATGCCTTCGCGGTCTCCACCTCGGCGATGGTCTGGTTCAAGGTGACGGTGTCGCCGATGTCGACGGACCACGCGAGCAGTTCGGCGTCGGCGAGTCCCTCACCGAGGTCGGGAAGCAGGAAGGTCTTGACCGTGGACATGGCGGATGCTCCTCGTGAGTGCACGTCGTGTGAAGCTGTGTGTCACATCACACAAGCACCGACTGTCACTGTGCGCAAGAGAAAGCAGCCGCGATGAGCACGATGACCAGTGAGGGGTCCTCGGCGGGCGCATCGCGGGTGCACTCAGCGCAGCACGGCCTCGATCTGCCGCGCGGCGTTCGCGTGACCCGCCGCCGTCGGATGCAGGGGGACGAACGCGTCGAGGGAGGTCGGAACGATGCCGACCATCCAGCTGTCCTCGGCACACACGTCGTGGTCACGCGAGGACTCGGCGAGATCGACGTAGGTGGCGCCGTGCCGATCGGCCGCGGCCTCCATGACGTCGTTCAGCTGGTCGATGCGTGCCTGCAGGTAGGTCGCATCGGTGGGCCGGACGGGCTGACGATCGGGGCAACCGCCGGGTCTGATGCCGGTCGGGTACCCGACCATGAGGACGCGCGCGGCCGGGGCCCGGCGAGCAACCTCGTCGAGCACCGTGTCGTAGGTGGCGGCGAAGGCGTCGATACGCGAGGGGTAGGTGTCGTCGGCAAGCGTGGCGCACGGCGCGCTGAGGGGCAGCGCGATGCAGCGCGCGGCCAGTTGCACCAGCTGTATGTCGTTGCCCCCGATGCCGACGGTGACCAGCGTCGTGTCCGCGCTCAGAGCGTCGTACTGCGGTTCGGCGATGCCGCCCGGCCCGCGCTGCGGTCCGGCGAGGTTCGCGGACTCGGCCGACCCGCACGTCACGTCCCGGACCACCGGGATCTGCAGGTCACGTGCGAGGAGACTGGGGTAGTTGACGCCGGATCGACCGCAGATTCCCGACGGTGTCTGCGGCGCGATGCCACTACCCGCGGCGAAGGAGTCACCCAGTGCGACGTACACCTCGGGAGTGGGCGCGGCCGTGGCACTTCCACCCGTCAGCACGACCGCGGCGACTGCCGCCATAAGGACGATTCCGATGCGACTGCGTGACATGTTTCCCCCGAACGAAAGCCCCGATACGTCGACCGAAACCTAGTCTGCGCCCTCGCGGGCCTCGGCATCGGCAACCTCGGGGGCGTTCTCGCGCGTCGCCATGCCGCCGGCACCACCCTGATCCGACGGGCCCGGGCGGCCACCCTTCGGTTCGGTCTCGTCGTTCTTCTTCTTGTCGGTCGCCATGATGGCAGCGTAGTCCGGGAGGCGCAGGCCCGACGCGGACAGTTCGAGCCTCGCGAGTTCCCTGATGACGTCGGTGTCGCCGCCCCGCCACGCTCCCGCGGGATCGTCGTGCACCGTCGCGAGATCCGTCAGCGGTCGGCGGGTCAACGCACGTAACGCGAACAGGTCGAGGTCGGCGCCCGAGTCCAGCAGCGTTGCCGCGGCAGTGGCCTGGCGTGCGAAGCGGAGACGCCGAGGGAGCCACACGAGCAGCAGGAGCGCGATGGGGAGCAGCGCAATCGTGACACCGAGGAACGTTGCCAGGGTCTGCACGGCGTCGACCTGCGCCTCGCCCGCCGACCGCAACGCGGCACCGGCGTCGCTCGCGCGGTCGAAGGGGGTGCGGACGTCGTCACCGATGAGCGGTACGCCCGACACCTTCTCCCCCGCCGCGCGCAAATTGTTCTCCAATCCGCTTCCGGCGTCGGCTATCTCACGTCCCGGCGCGGCGAGAGAGGCGACCGCGTCGTGCAGCGACATGCCGGTGCGGATCCAGAAGATCGTCCACACCGCGGCCACGACGTCGGCGATCACCTGCCGCGCGCGGCGAGTCGGTAGATCGGAGTAGAGCCTGATCATGCGTCCTCCGTCCAGTCTCCCGTCGCCAGGAAACGGTCGATGCGGGCACGGTGCGCCCGCGGGTCCATGCCATGGCTCTCTACCCAGGAATCGTCGTAGTAGGTCCCCTCGTACCGTTCACCGCCGTCACACAGCAACGTGACGATGCTTCCCTTCTCGCCTCGCTTCTTCATGTCCGCGGCCAATCGGAACGCGCCGATCAGGTTCGTGCCGGTCGACCCACCGGCATGCAGTCCGGTGATGTCGTCGAGCATGCGAACGGCCGCGACGGAGGCGGCGTCGGGAATCTGCATCATGTGCTCGATGACCGCGGGAACGAACGACGGCTCGACGCGAGGCCGCCCGATGCCTTCGATGCGTGATCCGGTTCCGACCGCGTCACGGGTGTCGTCCCGCCAGGCCTCGAAGAACGCGGAGCCTTCCGGGTCCACCACACACACCCGCGTGACGACGCGGCGATACCGGCAGTACCTGCCGATGGTGGCGCTGGTTCCTCCGGTGCCGGCGCCGACAACGATCCAGGTGGGGACGGGGAAGCGTTCGAGGGCCATCTGGTCGAAGATCGACGCCGCGATGCTGTTGTTCCCGCGCCAGTCGGTGACCACGGAGGCGTTGGTGAACTGATCGAGGTACAACCAGTCTCGCTGGCGGCCCAGGTCCTCGGCCACGTCGTACACGGCGCCGGAATGGTCGACAAGGCGACAGATGCCGCCGTACCGCTCGATCAGCTTGATCTTCGCGGGGCTGGTCGCGGCGGGCATCACGGCGACGAATTCGAGACCGATCAACCGGGCGAAATACGCCTCCGACACCGCCGTGGACCCGGACGAGGCCTCGACCAGCGTGGTTCGCGGGCCGATGTCACCGTTGGCGAGCCCGAACAGGAACAGCGAACGCGCGAGACGGTGCTTCAGCGAGCCGGTGGGGTGTACGGACTCGTCCTTCAAGTACAGGTCGATGCCCCATTCGGCGGGCAGCGGGAACGGATGCAGGTGCGTGTCGGCGCTGCGGTTGGCATCGGCCTCGACGATGCGGAGGGCGTTCTCGACCCAGGCGCGGTCTTCGATTCTCATGCGGCCATTCTGTCCGACCAGCGTCACACCGCGACCGGTGATTGACTCGGGAGGCGGTAGGGAACCCGACGAGCAACCCTGCAGGAAAGGCACCAGTGACTACTGCGTACATCAACTCGATCTCGACAGCTGTACCCGAGCACGACGTGCACGACGATTTCGTCGCCTACGCCGACAGCACCTTCACGCTGCGGCGCAAACAGCTGCTGTTCCGCAGAATGGCCGACCGGGCGCAGATCTCGCATCGGTATTCGGCGTTCCCGTCGATCGCGTCCTTCTACGGCGACGATCCGAACGCGGTGGACACGCAGGCTCGCATGCAGGAGTTCGAACGCACCGCGCCGGGACTCGCGGTCCGCGCCGTGGACGGTCTGGGGTTGGGCGACACCGCGGCGGACATCACTCATCTCATCGTTCTGACCTGCACCGGGTTCTACACTCCTGGAATCGATTTCGAGATCATGAAGCAGTGCGGTGTGCCGACGTCGGCCGAGCGCACGCAGGTGGGTTTCATGGGGTGCTTTGCCGGCATCAACGGTCTCAAGCTCGCGCATCACATCGTCCGGTCCGAGCCGTCCGCACGCGTCCTGGTGGTCAGTGTGGAGCTGTGCTCGCTGCACATGCAGAAGACGGACGATCTCGAGACGATGCTGTCGTTCCTCGTGTTCGGTGACGGTGCAGCTGCGGTCCTGGTGACCGCGGAACCCACCGGACTCGCCATCGACTCGTTCCGCGCGTTGATGATCGAGGACTCCCGCGACCTGATCACGTGGCGCATCGGCGGCATGGGCTTCGACATGGTCCTGTCCGGCAAGGTCCCGGGGTCGCTCTCGCGAGCGCTGGACGAGACCACCATGAAGACGGTGCTCGACGGGGCCGAGACCTCGTCGATCGATCTGTGGGCGGTACATCCCGGCGGCCGGTCGATTCTCGACGCCGTGGAGGGCGCGCTGCACCTCGACGCGGACGCACTGACGTCGTCGCGCTCGGTGTTGGACAACTACGGCAACATGTCCTCGGCCACCGTGCTGTTCGTGCTCGCCGACATGCTCGAGCGTGGGGACACCGGGTCGGGGTGCGCCATGGCCTTCGGCCCCGGACTCACCGCGGAGACGATGCTGTTCCACGCGTCCTGATCCGAGGTCAGGCGAGGAACTCCTCGGCGTCGCGCCGCAGATCGATCTTGCGGATCTTGCCGGTGACCGTCATCGGGAACGCGTCCATGACGCGCAGGTACCGCGGGATCTTGTAGCGGGCGATCCGACCGTCGCAGAACTCCCGGAGGTCGTCCACGGTCATGACGGGAGCGTCGTCACGCAGTCGGACGCAGGCCATCAGTTCCTCGCCGTACTTCTCGTCCGGGACCCCGATGACCTGGGCGTCGAGGATGTCGGGATGCGAGTAGAGGAATTCCTCGATCTCGCGGGGGTAGATGTTCTCGCCGCCGCGGATCACCATGTCCTTGATGCGTCCGGTGATGGCCACGTAGCCGTCGTCGTCCATGGTGCCGATGTCGCCGGTGTGCATCCATTTGTCGGCGTCGAGTGCCTCCGCTGTCTTCTCGGGATCGTCCCAGTACCCGAGCATGACCGAGTACCCGAGCGTGCACAGCTCCCCCGGCTCCCCGCGCGGAACCGTCTCCCCGGTGACCGGGTCGACGATCTTCACCTCGAGGTGCGGGCCGACGCGGCCCACGGTGGACACGCGTTGTTCGATCGAGTCGTCCGAGCGGGTCTGCAGCGACACCGGTGAGGTCTCGGTCATGCCGTAACAGATGGACACCTCGGCCATCCCCATGATGTCGATGACCTGCTTCATCACTTCGGTGGGGCAGGGAGAGCCGGCCATGATTCCCGTCCGGAGGGAGCTCAGATCGTACGAGTCCAGTTCCGGGACAGCCAGTTCGGCGATGAACATGGTAGGCACACCGTAGAGCGACGTGCATCGCTCCGAGGCCACGGCCGCCAGCGTCGCGGCCGGCGAGAACGACGGTCCGGGGATGACCATGGTCGACCCGTGCGACGTGCATGCCAGGTTGCCCATCACCATGCCGAAGCAGTGGTAGAACGGCACGGGAATGCAGACCGAGTCAGCATCGGTGTAATGGCACAGCTCGCCCACGAAGAAGCCGTTGTTGAGGATGTTGCGATGGCTCAGCGTCGCACCCTTCGGGAATCCCGTTGTGCCCGAGGTGTACTGGATGTTGATCGCGTCGTCGGGTGCGAGATGGCCGGCTCGCTCGATGAGGGCGTCGCGTCCGGCGGCGGCTCCCGCCTCGGTCAGGTCCTCCCAGTCGGAGGTCCCGATGTACACCACGTTCTGCAGCGTCGGGCACTCTCCCCGGACCGTGTCGATCATGCCGGCGTAGTCGGAGGTGGCGTGCGCGCGGACCGCGACCAGCATGGACGCGCCGGACTGATCGAGCACGTACTGCAGCTCGTGCGCCCGATACGCAGGATTGACGGTGACCAGCACGGCGCCGATCTTGGCCGTCGCATACTGCGTGATCGTCCACTCGGGACAGTTCGGTGCCCAGATGGCGACGCGGTCACCGTGGCCGATGCCACGCGTGATCAGTCCGGCGGCGACGACGTTCACGTCGGCCTGCAACTCTGCGTAGGTCCATCGACGCCCGGACGGAACGTCGACGAGGGCATCGGAGGATCCGACGCGCTCGACCGTGCGATCGAAGTTCTGTCCGATCGTCTCGTCGAGCAACGGGGTGTCGGTCGGTCCTGACGAGGAGGAAAGCTGGGGGGACATCGACGCTCCTGACGGCTCGGTTCGTCGACGACGCTAACGCACCGCTGTGGTCGCTGCGTGGCGTTTCCACGAATTCGGTTAACGACGATTCATCGAAATCGCGTTACCACACAGAACACCTACGCTGTCGCAGGTGACACTCGAGAGACGGCTGGGAACCCGCGACGCGGTGGTCATCGGAGTCGGCTAGGTTCCAGTCGAAGGGCGGGGTCGGCGCCGGGGTGTTCTCGGCGTTCGCGCCGGCCGCTGCCGTAGCGGGCAGGGGTTTGCTGATCGGGCTCGCCGTCGCTGCCGTCGTCGCATTCTGCAACGCGACCTCCTCCGCGCAGCTCGCCGCGGCCTACCCCACGTCGGGTGGTACCTACGCCTACGGACGTGCCCGTCTGTCCGATTTCTGGGGCTTCGTCGCCGGGTGGGGCTTCGTGGTGGGGAAGACGGCCAGCTGCGCGGCGATGGCACTCACGTTCGGCGCCTACGCGTGGCCCGACCACGCACGCATCGTCGCCGTCGGCGCCGTGGTGGTTCTGACGTGCGTGAACCTGGTCGGAATCACGCGCACAGCCTTCGTCACCGGAATTCTCGTCGGCATCGTGCTGGCTGTTCTTCTGGTCGCGGTCGTCGTCGGAACCACAGGGCGGCCGACCGGAGTCGACGTCGGATTCACCGGATCACCGGTCGCGATCCTGCAATCGGCGGGAATCCTGTTCTTCGCATTCGCCGGGTACGCACGCATCGCGACACTGGGCGAGGAGGTGCGCGACCCGGCTCGCACCATTCCCCGCGCGATCGTCGTCGCACTCGCGTGTGCGGTCGTCGTCTACACGGCCGTGGCGCTGATGGTTCTGCACGTCCTCGGCGCCGACGGTGTGGCGCGGTCGAGCGCTCCTGTCGCCGCCGCGATGAGCGCGGTCGGCGCGCAGTGGGCCGATCCCGTGGTGCGCGTCGGAGCTGCCGCAGCGTCCCTCGGCGCCCTGCTCGGGTTGATCACCGGGGTGTCGCGCACGACCATGGCGATGGCCCGTGAACGGGATCTGCCGGTATATCTGGCACGCGTCGATGTGTCCCGATCGGTGCCACGCGCTGCGGAACTGACCCTGTGCGCCGTGATCGTCGCGCTGGTCCTCACCGTCGATCTGCGGGAGGCGATCGGTTTCTCCGCGTTCGGCGTGCTCGTCTACTACGCCGTCGCGAATGTCGCGGCCTTCACCCAATCCGGCAGCGATCGGCGTTATTCCCCGGTGCTGCAGATCGTCGGGCTTCTCGGATGCGCCGCCCTGGTATTCACCCTCCCGACCACCGCTCTCGTCACCGGATCGTGCGTGCTGACGGTCGGTGCGGTCGGTCGGTGGGTGACCAGGCGCGGCTCACATCACTGAGCGGAGTTGTACGCCTGCTCGACGTCTGCGGGAATGCGGCCGCGACTCGACACGGTGAAACCGTTCTGGTTCGCCCATTCACGAATTGCCTTGGTCTGCAACGGGTCACGTGCCGGAACGGTCGATGCGGTCGATGCCGTGGCGGACGACTTCTTCGCAGTCGCCTTCTTGCCGCGCGAGCTGACCTTGGTCGCATGCTCGGCCCAGTAGTCGAGTTGTTTGCGGAATTCCTTGGCGTTCTTCACGCCCAGATCGATCTCGTACTCCACGCCGTCCACCGAGAATCCGATGGTCTCGCCTTTACCTGTTTTGATAGGCGCGCCGTCGATATCGTCGACCAATTCTACGTAGACCTGTTTAGCCATGACGAATGTCCTTTCGATGTGTGATGTCCCCGACCGAACCGGCGACCCGAATTCCCCATGGAACTCGCGATGGGGATTCGGTGTGTCACGGTCCAGTTGGACCGAGTTTATCCACGTCGACGTGCAATAAGCGAGTTACGGCGCAATTCGGGTATCGGGCGTCAGGTGAAACCGAATGGTCCGGTCGACGGCCGCAGCGTGCGCGGAAATATCCGGACGGCGGTGAGCGTTGCGACAGTGAAGAAGTAGTTGTCGTCGAAAGGGTGAACGCTCGTGGCTGTTCCGCTGTCCGTACTCGATCTCGCACAGGTCGGCGAGGGCACGACGCCTCGCGACAGTTTCGACGCGAGTGTTGCTCTGGCCCAACTCGCGGAGACGAGTGGTTATCGACGGGTCTGGTACGCCGAGCACCACAACATGCCGTCCATCGCGTCGTCCGCGACGTCGGTGTTGATCGCACACGTGGCAGCGCACACGTCGAGCATCCGTCTGGGAAGTGGCGGAGTCATGCTCCCGAACCATTCTCCGTTGACCATTGCCGAGCAATTCGGGACACTCGCGACACTGCACCCCGACCGTATCGACCTCGGACTCGGGCGCGCGCCCGGCTCGGACCAGACCACCATGCGCGCGCTGCGCCGTGACCCGTCGTCCGCCGAGACCTTCCCGCAGGACGTGCTCGAACTGCAGGGATATCTGTCGTCGTCCAGTCGTGTTCCCGGGGTGCAGGCCATCCCAGGAGCGGGCACCGAGGTGCCGCTCTACATTCTCGGATCCTCGCTGTTCGGTGCGCAGTTGGCCGCGCAGCTCGGACTTCCCTACGCCAATGCGTCGCACTTCTCCCCCGAGTCGCTGGAGGAAGCGGTAGCCGTCTACCGCGAGACCTTCCGCCCCTCCGCACAGTTGTCCGAGCCGTACGTCATTGCCGCCGTCAACGCGGTCGTCGCGCCGACGACCGCCCGTGCGCAGGAAATTTTCACCGCGAGCGTGCGCCGTCGCGTGGTCATGATGGTGGGCCGCGGTCGGTCGTTCTCCGAGGAGGAGGTCGACATGATCATGGATTCGCCGGCAGGACGCCAGATCCAGGGCATGGTGCGGTACTCCGCAGTCGGTACCCCGGCCGAGGCATCGGATTACATCGATCGTTTCGCCGCACATGCACAGGCGGACGAGGTCATCGTGGCCAGCGCCGTCGACGACCGCGAGGAGCGACTCGAGTCCTACCGGCTGCTCGCGGAGCAGCACCTGCACGCGAACGCAGCCTGACCGGCCGCGATGAATTTAGCGGGTCAGCGGTGTCGGTAGTGGTGAGTGGCCCTGATGCCGGGGCCGACGACACCACACCAGGAGACACCATGTCCGGCATGATCTTCGTCAACACCTTCGTCCAGGACGTCGCCGCGAGCCGCGCGTTCTTCTCGTCCTTGGGGTTCGGCTTCAACGACACCTTCAGCGACGAGAACACCGCCTGCCTGATCATCAACGAGCAGGCCGTCGTGATGCTGCTGAACGTCCCGCGCTTCAAGGACTTCATCCGCGACGACGTCGCGGACCTCTCCACCTCGCGCGAGATGCTGCTGGCCGTGTCGGCCGACAGCAAGGAGGCCGTCGACGCCATGGCCGACGCGGCGCTCGCCGCGGGCGGCAGTGACTGGATGGATCCCCAGGACCACGGCTTCATGTACGGGCGGTCGTTCCGCGACCTCGACGGTCACGTGTGGGAAGTGACCTGGATGGACCCGGCCGTCGCCTCGGGCGAGGCGTCTCCTCCCGACATGTGAGCGCTCAGCCGCCCGCGGTGTACGCCGCGGGCAGGCCGAACCGCTCGAAGAGAGTCGTGTCGAAGAAGCACGCGACGTGGGCGACTCGATTGTCGACGACCTCGAGGACGTGGAGCTGGAACGGATGATGCACTCCGTCCTCTCCGAGCATGTAGAGGCCGAAGGCCGGTTGCCCGTTGGCGGTGGTCGCCATCATTCTCATCGACTCGGGGCCGGTCGCGGGGCACTTCGTCGAGATGAGGGCGCCGATGTCGACCGGGCCGCGGTACCACCCGACGAACGGGGGCATCTCCCAGACCGCTTCTGCGGCAAAGAGCTTGACGATGCCGTCGATGTCGTAGTTCTCGAATCCGTCGACGTACCGCTTCAGTAGTTCGCGTGTTTCCGCCGACTCGGGCTCCACCACGGAGTTCTCGTCGGGCATGATCGCGTCGATCTGCCCTCGTGCACGCTGGAGCAGACTGTTGACTGCCGCCGGCGTCGTACCGAGTAGCTCTGCCACCTCGGATGCTTTCCACTGCAGTACTTCTCGCAGCACCAGCACGGCGCGCTGCCGAGCGGACAGGTGCTGGAGCGCGGCGATGAACGCCAGGCGCACCGATTCTCGCGAGCCGACCATCGACGCCGGGTCGTCGTCGACAGGATCGCCGAACGGCGGCGCCGGCTCGAGCCACGCGATTTCGTGGCGCTCGACCAGCTCGTCCGACGGATCCGACGACGGCGTGCCAAGCCCCGACGGGAGCGGCCGGCGCTTGCGACCTTCGAGCGAGGTGAGGCACGTATTCGTGGCGATGCGGTACAGCCATGTGCGCAGGGACGAGTCGCCCTTGAAGTTCGCGTATCCCTTCCACCCTCTGACCAGGGTGTCCTGAACCAGATCCTCGGCATCGTGGATCGATCCGGTCATGCGGTAGCAGTGCGCCAGGAGCTCGCGTCGATACGGTTCCGCGAGGGTCATGAAGTCGCTGCCGAGCTCCTGCGTCGCAGTCATGCGAGGAGGATAGTCCTCGCAGGGACGACTCGCCGAGGAAATTTTCCGGGGCTCCGTGATGAGTTCCGGGACCCGCCGTGGTCATCAGAACTATGACTACGAACCTCACGCGAACCACCACGTCGGCTCCCTCCCGTGGAGCCGTCCGAGCGGGCTGGATCATCAGCCTCCTCGTCATCGCCTTCATGCTGTTCGACTCGATCATCCACCTGCTGAACCTGGACGTGGTGAAGACCTCGTCCGCCGACCTGGGTCTGCCCGTGGACATGGCGCCGAAGATCGGGATCATCGCGCTGATCATCATCGTGCTGTACGCGATTCCCCGCACTGCTCCGCTGGGCGCCGTCCTGCTGACCGGCTACCTCGGCGGAGCGGTGATCACGAACTGGCGCACCGACCAACCGCTGGTCTCGACCGTCCTGTTCGCGGTCTACGTCGGGATCTTCGCGTGGCTCGGGGTGTGGTTGCGCGACAGCAGAGTTCGCGCCCTGCTCCTGCCCTGAGTCAGATGGTGGAGCGGAACGACCGTAGGCGCAGGCTGTTGGTCACCACGAACAGCGACGACAGCGCCATCGCTGCACCGGCGAACATCGGGGTCAGCAGACCGGCTGCTGCGAGCGGGATGGCCGCCACGTTGTAGGCGAACGCCCAGAAGAGGTTGACCTTGATGGTGCGCAGTGTGGCCCGTGCCAGGCGTACGGCGTCGACGGCGACGCGCAGGTCGCCTCGGACCAGAGTGAGGTCACCGGCTTCGATGGCGACGTCCGTCCCCGTGCCCATGGACAGTCCGAGATCCGATGTCGCCAGCGCGGCAGCATCGTTGACGCCGTCCCCGACCATCGCCACGGTCTTGCCCGACGCCTGCAGCTCGCGGATCGCGTCCGCCTTCTGCTCGGGGAGGACTCCTGCGATCACGGTGTCGATACCGACGGCGTCGGCCGCCGCGCGAGCTGCGAACTCGTTGTCCCCGGTGAGCATGATGGGCTCCAGGCCCAGTCTGCGGAGACCCGCGACAGCGGAGGCCGAGGTCTCCTTGACCGAGTCGGCCACGGCGACGACTGCTCGGTCCTGACCGTCCCATGCGACCACCACGGCGGTCGCGCCCCCGGACTCGGCGTCGGTGAACGCGCGTCGGAGGTCGTCGGGGAGGTCTGTGGTCGACGATCCCGACGATGCGAGGCCGGGACGTCCGACCACGACGCGGTGTCCCTCGACCAGTGCGGAGATTCCGCGACCGGCCGTCGTCGTGAACTCGGTCGCCTCCACCGGCTCGCCGAACGACGCCCGGTACTTGTCGACGATGGCCCGCGCGACCGGATGCTCGGAACCCGACTCCGCCGCCGCCGCGAGACGCAGTGCGGTGTCGACATCGTCGCCGACCACCGAGCGCACGCTCATGATCCCGGTGGTCACCGTGCCGGTCTTGTCGAGCACGATCGTGTCGACCACGCGGGTGCGCTCGAGCACCTCCGGGCCTTTGATCAGGACGCCGAGTTGGGCGCCGCGACCCGTGCCGACCATCAGAGCGGTGGGTGTCGCCAGACCCAGGGCGCAGGGGCACGCGATGATCAGGACGGCCACCGCCGCAGTGAAGGCGGCGGACCAGCTGCCCGTGAGCAGCACCCAGGCGACCAGGGTGGCGAGTGCCAGCCCGATCACCACCGGGACGAAGACGCCGGAGACACGGTCGGCCAGGCGCTGCGCCTCGGCCTTGCCGTTCTGAGCGTCCTCGACGATGCGGGCCATCCGCGCCAGGTTGGTGTCGGACCCCACGCGCTCGGCGAGCAGGGTGAGTGCGCCGCCTACGTTGACGGTTCCGCCGATCACGGTGTCGCCGGGACCGACCTCGACGGGGACGGACTCACCCGTCATCGTCGAGGTGTCCACTGCGGATGTCCCGCTCTCGACCGTGCCGTCCACGGCGATGGTCTCGCCGGGCCTGACCAGCAGGCGGTCGCCGACCACCACCGACTCGGCGGGGACGCTCGACTCACGGCCGTCGCGCAGGACGGTCACGTTCTTGGTGCCGACATCGAGCAGCGCGCGCAGGGCAGCGCCGGCGCTGCGCTTGGACCGTGCCTCGAGGTAGCGGCCGGCGAGCAGGAAGGTGGTGACTCCCGCGGCGGCTTCGAGGTAGATGTTCGAACTGCCGTCGGTGCGTGCGACGGTCAACTCGAAGGCGTGCCGCATGCCCGGCATGCCGGCGTGACCGAGGAACAGGGCGTACAGGGACCACGCGAAGGCGGCCAGCGTGCCGACGGACACGAGCGTGTCCATGGTCGCGGCGCCATGACGCAGGTTGGTCCAGGCAGCGCGGTGGAAGGGCAGTCCGCCCCACACGACGACGGGTGCGGCGAGGGTGAGCGAGAGCCACTGCCAGTTGTCGAACTGGAGGACGGGAATCATGGCCATCGCGATGACCGGGATCGACAGCACCGCGGACACGATCAGCCGTGTGCGGAGCGGATCGCTCGGCGCGGCGGTGTCCGCCGGGTCGTCCTTGCGCGGGACGGTCGCGGTGTATCCGGCCTTCTCGACCGCGGCCACCATGTCCTCGGGGCCGACCGCCCCGTCGCTGACGATGCTCGCCTTCTCGGTGGCGTAGTTGACCGTGGCCGTCACCCCGTCGAGGCGGTTGAGCTTCTTCTCGATGCGGTTGGCGCACGACGCGCAGGTCATGCCGCCGATGTCGAGCTGGATGTTCGCAGCCTTCTCCCCGGTGGTCACGGCTGCGCTACTTCGTACCCGGCCTCGTCCACTGCGGCGGCGATGGCAGCGTCGTCGATGGGTGTGTCCGACGCGACATCGACACGTCCGGAGGCGAGGTCGACCGTCACTCCGGTGACTCCGTCCAGGGCGCCGACCTCCTCCGTCACGGCCGAGACGCAGTGCTGGCAGGTCATTCCGACGACGGTGACTGTCTTCGTGTTCATGAGACCTACCATACCCCCCTACGGTATGCCGTCAACCCCGTGTCGCCTTCCGTTCGGCAGCCCGACACCCGGTGTGGTTAGGGTGGACGGTGCCCGGCTCTCCCGCGGAGCCGGACAGCTTCATGCCACGCGCCGAACGGCGATGCGGCAGCACCGGGAAGCGAGAACTCATGGAGTCGGCCGAGCACACCTGGCGTACCTCCGAGCACCCCAGGCCCGAGCACTTCCTCCTGCACATCAGCGACACGCACCTCGTCGTCGACGGTGAGCTGTACGGCGCCGTGGACAGCGAGGCGCGGCTGCGTCAGATCTTCGACGAGCTCGAGGCGAGCGGCGCCCGTCCCGATGCGCTGGTCTTCACCGGCGACCTGGCCGACAAGGGCGAGTCCGACGCCTACCGGTCGCTCCGCGCGATGGTCGAGCCGGTGGCGGATGCGCTCGGCGCGCAAGTGGTCTGGGCGATGGGCAACCACGACGATCGGACGACGTTCCGACGGGCGCTGCTGGACGAACAGGGCTCCGCCGATCCGGTCGACATCGTCTACGACGTGGGCGGCCTCCGCGTGATCACGCTCGACTCGACAGTGCCGGGGCACCACTACGGAGCCGTGTCCGAGGCTCAACTGCGCTGGCTCGCGGACGTCCTCGCGTCACCGGCTCCCTACGGCACGGTCCTGGCCATGCACCACCCGCCGGTCCCCTGCGTCCAGGATCTGGCGGTGCTGGTCGAACTCCGGCAGCAGAAATCCCTCGCCGACGTTCTCGCGGGCACCGACGTGCGTGCGATTCTCGCGGGCCACCTGCACTACTCCACCAGTTCGACGTTCGCCGGCATCCCGGTGTCCGTCGCCTCTGCCACCTGCTACACCCAGGACCTGAACGTGCCCGTCGGTGCGCAGCGCGGACGGGACGGAGCCCAGGCATACAACCTCGTGCACCTGTACGAGGACACCGTCGTGCACTCGGTCGTCCCCATCGGGACCGGAACGACGGTCGGCACCTACGTCTCGGCCGACGAGACCGCCCGACGTCTGCACGACGCCGGAATCGTCATCGCCGATGCTCCGGGAAAGCTGGCCACTCAGCGCTAGTTCTGCTCCCACGGTGCCGGAACGGGGAAGTACGTCTCGAGGAACGCCGTGACCTTCGTGGCGCGCTCGTCGGCGCCGATCTCGGGGAAACTGCCGTCGTTCAAGCAGAAGAAGTCCATCGAGCGTTTCGCCAGCAGGCGATCCATGTCGCGGAGTCCACTGCGCATCGTGGTGTCGACGTACTTCACGGCAGCGCGAGTCTGCACCACGGCACGGCCGGTGAGCAGCGCGTAGTAGTGATAGAGCGAATTGGTCACCGAGATGTTGGAGCTCGCCCGGAATCTGCTGCCCGCAGTGGCGGTGAACTCGTCCGGGAATTCCTTCTCGAGCTCGAACATCACGCTGCGCCGCAACGGAACCGGCGCATGTTCGAGGTGCCGGGTGGTGATGCGGCCGAACCGCTCGTGCAGCAGCCGTCGATTCACGCGGGCGGCATTCTCGAAGCCGCTGCGCTGTTCGTCGTTGCTGCCCAACCCGATTCGAGTTCCCGCTTCGACGAACATGCTGATCCCGCCGGGCGAGAAGAACATCTGCGGGCCCACCGGGCGTCCGAAGAACATGTCGTCGTTCGAATACAGGAAATGCTCGGCGAGACCGTCGATGTGGTGCAGCTGGCACTCGACTGCCTGAGAGTTGTACGTCGGGAGCACCGAGGTGTCGGTGAAGAACTCCTCGCTGCGCACGAACGTGACGTCGGCGTGCTCGGCCAACCATGCAGGTTTCGGTGAGTCGGTGACGACGAAGATCCGCCGGATCCACGGCGCGTACAGATGCACCGAGCGCAGCGCGTACTTCAATTCGTCGATCTGACGGAACCGCGCCTCGTGGTCGTCACCCTCGCCGACGACGAACTCGCGCAGGTGCGCGGCGCGTTCTGCCTGCCACTCGGCGTCCGAGCCGTCGACCCACGAGAAGACCAGGTCGATGTCGAAGTCGATGTCCGATGCGTGATCGGCGAACATGTTCTCGATGGTGGGCCAGTGCCGACCGAAACGTTCGACGGTGCCGCGCACCGCCTCGTCCTCCCGGATCGTGCGCCGTGTCAGCGAGTTCTCCACGGGCAGCACGATGGTGTCGTCGGAGAACTCCCACAGTTCGACCTGAATGCCCTTGGCGGAGCCGTAGAACAATCCGCTGGTGCGATGCGCTCGTGGACGGAACAGCCGGAAGATGCGCGCCTGCGACGCCGAGGCCAGCAGTCCGTCGGCGATCAGGAGCGCGGTGCCGCCCTTGACGTCCATCGGTTTGGAGTAGAACGGCTCGTTCGCGCAGGCTGCCACCAGGGCGTCGCGAAGCGTGGGTCGGTCGTGTCGATCGATCGCGATGACCGGACGTTCGTCGTTGCCACGCACCAGCAGGTACTCGATCGCGGTCGCATCCAGGACGTCGCGCACGAAGAGCAGGTCCTCGACCATGGCCTCGTGCGGAGTGGTCGTCGTGATGGACAACGCGAACTTGTCCTTCACCAGCGAGATGTCCGAGCGTTCTGTCAGACGGGCTCGGGATGCCGCCGATGCCACCCGTGCGCGTTCGATCTCGTCGCCGTCCGGCGGGACGAGGTAGACGTCCGGTGTCTCGACGTTGTGGAGGGCTGGTGGCTGTGTGATGGTGAACCTTCCCGGTGTGGGCGCGACGGCCGTGTGACCTGGTTATTCTACGGGCAGACGGCGGTGCTCCCGGCCACGAGCTCAGTCGCCGCGGAGCTGTCCGATCGCGTCCTGGACGTGGGTCAGATGCCGGTCCATCGCGTCCGATGCGGCCTCGCCGGACCCGGACTCGATGGCGTCGACGATGCTCTCGTGCTCGACGTTGGAGCGGTGCTGGCGATCCGGCAGCAGGTTGACCATTTCGGACTGCTGCGCCAGCGCCTCGCGGATCTCGGCGATGACGGCGGCGAACACGTCGTTGCCGCTGGCCGTGGCGATCAGCAGGTGGAACTCGGCGTCGAGCCGCACCCACTCCTTCGGGTCGGTCTCCGCGATCATCGTCTGCAGCAACGCGCGCATGGCAGCCATCTGCTCCGGAGTACGGCGCTCTGCCGCCAGTGCGGCTGCCGGCACCTCGATGTGGGGTCGGGCCTCGCGCAGGGACGCCACCGAGTGATTGCCGAAGACGGCGTTGGTCTCCACCGTCGACGCGAGGACGAACGTGCCCTTGCCCGTGTGCGTCTCGGTCAGACCGAGAGCGGTCGTCGACCGCAGCGCCTCCCGGACGACGGACCTGCTGACACCGAACCGTGTGGCCAATGCAGCCTCGGACGGCAGGCGCGTGCCGACCTCGAGCTCGCCGCTCTCGATCGCCGAGCGGAGCTCACGGAGAACGGCCTCGGCCGCCCCCACGCGCGTCACCGTGGCCTGTTTGCTGGCCCAACTGTCCGACAGGGTCATGGCGTCACTGTGGACGAGGATCGGGTGTTGGGCAAATCGGGCGAACGCAGGTCGATATTCGTCTTTCTTGCTCGCGAGCTAGAAAGCCGAAGAGAGCCCGATGGACGGTGATCCGGTGCAGTCCGACACACATCCGTGCACTCGGTCGGCTGCGGGATCTACGGTCGGAGGGAACGAAGGAGTTCACATGACGCACAGCATCGTCACCGTCACGGGCGCGGCCGGCAGCATCGGCTACGCGGCACTGTTCCGCATCGCATCGGGTGCCATGCTCGGTCCGGACACGTCCGTCACGCTGCGGCTTCTCGAAATCCCGCCGGCACTGCGAGCAGCCGAGGGCACGGCGATGGAGTTGCACGACAGTGCGTTCCCCCTGCTTCGGTCGGTCGAGATCCACGACGACCCGGTCGACGCTTTCGACGGAACGAACGTCGCGCTGTTGATCGGCGCTCGTCCTCGCACCGCAGGGATGGAACGCGCCGACCTGCTCGAGGCCAACGGGTCGATCTTCGGGCCGCAGGGCGCCGCTCTCGAGGCGGGCGCCGCGTCCGACATCCGGGTGGTGGTCGTGGGCAATCCTGCCAACACCAACGCGGCCATCGCCGCGGCGCATGCCCCGAGCATCCCCGCGGATCGGTTCACGGCGCTGACCCGGCTCGACCATAACCGCGCCGTCGCGCAACTGTCCGCCCGTGCGGACGTCCCGGTGGGTGAGATCTCGCGGGTCAGTATCTGGGGAAATCACTCCGCCACGCAGTACCCGGACATCTTCCACGCGCGAGTCGGGGATCGGTCGGGCGCCGAGTTCGCCGCGGACTCCACCTGGCTCGAGGACGTCTTCGTGCCGACGGTGGCTCGCCGAGGCACCGCGATCATCGAGGCACGCGGTGCGTCGTCCGCTGCCTCCGCGGCGAACGCCACCATCGATCATGTGCGCGACTGGGTCCTGGGCACTCCCGCCGACGACTGGACGTCCGTCGCGCTCCCGTCGACGGGCGCATACGGAGTGCCCGAGGGACTGGTGTCCTCGTTCCCCGTGCGGTCCTCCGGCGGTGCCTGGCAGATCGTGGAGGGTCTCGAGATCGGCGAGTTCTCCCGGCGCCGTATCGACGCGTCCGTCGCGGAACTGCAGGCCGAGCGCGACGCCGTCACGAAACTCGGGATGCTGCCGAGCTGACGCGGGGTTCGGCGGGGCTGACCGCGCAATATTCCGGAACACTGCGTGCACAGGTCGATATACAAGTATCTAGCGATAGTGGTAGATCACGGCAGAACCTGCTGTCGAACGCTCGACCGTCGTTGCAGGCGAGCGATGCACGTTTCGCCACCTTTTGAGGGGATGTTCTGCCATCTGGCAGAAATTCGTACGATCGGGTGCGTCTACGTGCACGGCGGCGCATCTCGATCCGCTGCGCGGACCGTAGTCTCTACAGCCGTGCCCGACGCTTGCCCCTGCGGCCGCCCCGTCCCGATGTCCGAGTGCTGCGGACCGCTGCTCGACGGCCGGATCAGTGCGCCGACCGCCGAGCGTCTGATGCGCTCGCGGTACACGGCGTTCACCGTGCTCGACGCCGACTACCTGCTGCGCACATGGCATCCCGACACCCGACCGTCGTCCCTGGACCTCGATGACCGCCGCGAATGGACGGGCCTCGAGATCCTGGGCACGACGGGCGGCGGCATGCTGCACACCACCGGCACCGTCGACTTCGTCGCACACTTCCGCGACGCCGGTGCGCGCCGGCCGGGTTCGCAGCGGGAGAACAGCACGTTCTCCCGCGTCGACGGAGCCTGGGTCTACGTCGACGCGGTCTGACGCGTCGCTTCGATGCGGTCGACGAAGTCGGCGGTGATCCGAGCGATGTCCCAGGGGTGCGACAGCGGAGACCAGTGTCCTGCATCCAGATCCGTGCGCGAGAGCTCCGCGACCCACCGCTCGGTGTCGTCGTAATGGAACGGGCGCACGGCAGCGTCCCGCGTGTTCACGATCAGGTGCACCGGGAGGGTGACGTAGCGGCGACGCGGCTTTCGGAAACGAGGCAGCAGGTTCGCCCGGTAGATACGCAGACCGTTCCAGGCGTCGTCCAGCAGTGTCGGTGACTCGTCGACCATCGAGGCGGGAACGTCGGAGAACTCTCCGATGAACTGGGTCCACCCCTTGCGCTTCATCCGGTACATCCGCAGGCGAGCGAGCGGCGGGATGTGGAAGGTGACGGTGTACCAGGACGCGCGCGTCTGCGCGAACACCTGCGCCAGATTGCGGGGGGTCGGGCGGCGCAGCCGTGATCGAGCCCAGAGCGCGAGATGGTCGAGGTTGGGGCCGGACACCGACGTGTACGACGCGATGCGGAGCGGTGCATCGGCTTCGGCGACCAGTTCCCACGCCTCGACGGCGCCCCAGTCGTGACCCAGGATGTGCACCGGCGCATCGGGACTCACCGCGTCGATGACCGCGCGGAGGTCCGAGGCCATGTGCGCCAGGCTGTAGTCCCGGGTGCGGGCCGGAACGGTGGAGTCACCTGCACCGCGCGAGTCGTAGGTGACGACGCGGTAGCGATCGGCCAGCAGAGCCGCGACGTGATTCCAGAGTGTGTGGCTGTCGGGCCACCCGTGCACCAGGACGATCGTCGGCCCGTCGGCGGTGCCCGAGGTGTAGACCGCGAGGTCCACGTCGCCGTTCGAGACGGTCGAACGTACGTCGGTAACGGTCATCGCGGAATTCTCTTCTCTCAGAGGTCGAGGGTCAACGTGTCGGAGTATGCACGAGAGACGCACGGCAGCATGTGCTCTCGCTGTTCGGCGGGATCGAGTCGGGTCTCGCGGTGGTCGGGTTCGCCGGCCAGGACGCGCACCTTGCAGGTACCGCAGAACCCTTGGCGGCACGAGTAGGCGACGGTGGGATCCTGGTCGACGATGACGGACAGCGCCGACCGGTCCGCGGGTACTTCGAGGGTGCGCCCACTGCGTGCGAGGGTGACGGTGAACGGGGTTCCACCCACGACGGGGGGTGCTCCGAACCGTTCGAAGTGCAGGGCGGACGCCCCGCAGTCGGCGAACGAGGTCCGCACCGAGTTCAGCATGGGTGTCGGGCCGCAGCAGTACACGGCCGAGTTCGCCGGCGCGGCGCCCAGAAGATCTGCAGCAGTCGGGATTCCGCCGTCGAGGATGCGAACGCGCGAGGAGCCCCAGCTCTCGATCTCCTCCAGGAACGGCATGCTGTCCCGGGAGCGGCCGCAGTAGACGAAGGTCCAGTCCAGGCCGGCATCGCGCGCGGCGCGGACCATCGGAAGGATCGGGGTGATGCCGATGCCGCCGGCGACGAAGTGGACGGCGGGTTCCCCGGCGAACAGGAATGCGTTGCGTGGACCGCGCACGGTCACGGTGTCGCCGACGCGCAGTGCATGCATCCGAGCGGAGACGGCCCCGATGTGGCGCACCGCGATCCGGTAGCGCGAGGTGTCCTCGGGGTCGCCGCACAGCGAGTACTGCCGTCGGAGCGGTCCGTTCGCGTCGCCGTCGAGGTGGATGTCGATGTGGCACCCGGGCTGCCACCGAGGCAGCGGAGAGCCGCCGACGTCGACGAGGTCGATCTGCACGACGTCACCGTCGGCGGTGATCGGTACGGCCGCATCGACGACGAGAGTCGCCGCGGTGTCCGGCGGGCGGAGTGCGACCCGGGAGTCGTACGGCATGCGCGACAGGGCGCCGAGGTAGTTACCGACCACGAGCCCGATGAGACCGAGAGCCCGGTCCGAGCGTGGGCGGCCCCGGAGGTCGCGAGGCGCGTCGATCATCGCGACGCGGCCCGCGCGGCGGGCGACGAGGCCAGGTACGCGACGGCCTGAGCGGTCGAGCCTTCCTGGCTGGGGTGGTAACTGCGTCGGAAGTAGCGGGAGAGCCGCAGGCCGAGGTCGATGGGTCCCGGCACCGTGCCCTTCTTGGCAGCACGACGCCATGCCAGTGGCGTGGGTCGGCGATGCGACGCGGGTGCATCGGCCAGGGTCGGGTCGTTCTGCATCAGGAAGCGGGTGCCGCGGATCCACAGGTAGACCAGCAGCGGTGCGGCGAGGGCCTGCGTCCGCAGCCGGCGGACCTCACGCCGATCGAAGTAGCGCATCGTCTCGTAGGCGACGGACCGGTGCTCGACTTCCTCCGACCCGTGCCAGCGCAGCAGGTCGAGCATGGTCGGGTGGATGCCGGCGCGGTCCAGTCCCTCGGCATTGAGCACCCAGTCGCCCAGGAAGGCAGTGATGTGCTCGATGGCGGCAATGATGGCCAGGCGTTCGACCAGGTAGTTCTTCTCGCGGCTGCTGGTGACGGGCCGCGGACCGAGAACCTTGCCGAAGACCCAGTTCATCTGGTCGGTGAACGGCGTGGGGTCGAGGCCGCTGCGCTGGAGGTGCTCGAGAACGCCGGAGTGGGCGGACGAGTGCATCGCTTCCTGGCCGATGAAGCCGATCACGTCGTCGCGGAGCTTCTCGTCCTCGATGAAGGGCAGTGCCTGACGGAACGTCTCGACGAACCATTCCTCGCCGGCGGGCAACAGCAGATGCAGAACGTTGAGCGCATGTGTGGAGAACGGCTCGTCGGGGATCCAATGCATCGGGAGGTCGTCCCAGTCGAAATGGACGTCGCGTGCCTGCAGCACCAAGTTGTCGGCGTCGGCCGTCATGGCAGGTCCTTTCGATGCATGATCACCGGCTGTGGTCCGGCTTACACAGATTACTATGACAGACGGTAACGGTAAAGCACCTCGGGTAACCGGGAACACATGTGATGTGAAACGAACTACCTTGCGAGGACGTCGACGGGACGGGACCCTCGGTAGAGGTCGGAACCTCGGACGCCGCTCGCGGCGCGACACTCAGTCAGGACATCCACATGGCGGACAACAAGAGAACTGCACGTCGGACGGATGCGTCCGGACGACCGCTCGATTCTCGACATCCGCTGATGCGTCCCGTCGACCGAGCGGAGGCGCGCATGCACCGGATCCTGGTGACGCTGTTCCTGATGTCCGTGCCGTTCGCCGTCGTCGTCGGCGTGACTCTCTTCCACTCGCAGCAGTCGTCCGCCCTGGAACTGGCCGCCCGTACCTCGACGGTCCAGGCGTCGACGACCATCGAGGCGCCTGCCGGCGTGGTGGCGTCCGATCAGTTCTCCCCCGTCGAACCGACGGTGCTCACTCCCGCGACGTGGACCCTCGACGGTACGAAGCACGTCGGGTCCGTCCCGGTTGCGGCCCACAGCCCGGCAGGGACGACCCTGCCGATCACCGTCGACGACCAGGGCCGTCGGACATCGCCGCCGCCGACAGGTGTCGACGTCGCCGTTGTCAGCGTCTTCGGCGCGGGAGCCCTCATCGGCCTGATCGCTTTGGCCCTGGTCGTCACTCGCTCGGCCCTCGTGCGCGTCTACGACCGGACGCGCGAGCGCGACTGGGACGACGCACTCGCGCGACTGCTCTCCTGACTCAGGCGGTGCGGTTGGCCGCGGCCACCAGGGCCTTCGCGGTCGCCTCGGTCGCATTCGATCCGGTGCCCATCGCCCACGCGATGCGTGAATCCTGCTGTCCGCGAATGAACGTGACGATTCCCGTCTCGGTGATCTGCTGGTGGAACGAGAGGATCTCGAGGTTCACCCCGGCGTCGTAGAGCATCGACGTGAATGCTTCGGCGGGGCCGTGGCAGGTCACCGACGAGCTACGGATCGTGTCGCCGACGGCGAGAGTGGCCGTGAATTCGAACCGGCCCGCGCCCTTCGGAGCGCACTCCGCGGAACCCAGCCGGATCGGACCTGTAGTCGGCGAATACGTGCGGGCGAACTCTGCGAAGAACATGCCGTCAGCTTCCGCGCGCAAACCGTGCGGCAGGGGTGAGGAGGCATGAATGGCAGCCGAATTGTGCGAGAAGAAATCCGGCGTGAAGGAATGTGCGCTGGTACTCATAGCGAGGTCTTTCCGAGAAGAGGAAGGACCGACACGCAACCCGACGACCCGCAGCGGGGGGTCGGTCCGAGATCAGACCCCGCTGCGGCGACGAACTACGAGAATGCGCGACATGGCTCCAGGTTAGCCGTTCATCGAGGTCACAGGCAAGACATATCTTTCTGCTCGGTTCTAGGACACGCGCTAGAGAGTCGCAGAGATGGCTACGATCGTTGCTACCGTCCCGTCATGGATCCCGTTCGCAACCCGTACGCACCCGGCGCCGGTCAGCGGCCACCCGAGCTCGCGGGGCGGTCGAAGCAACTCGACGCCTTCGATGTGGTGCTCGAGCGCATCGCTCGCGGTCGCCCCGAACGCAGCGTCGTGCTCACCGGTCTGCGCGGCGTCGGCAAGACGGTGTTGCTCAACCATCTGCGGTCGGCCGCCATCTCACGCAAGTGGGGCACCGGGAAGATCGAGGCTCGACCCGATCAGGACCTGCGCCGCCCCCTGTCGTCCGCGTTGCACATGGCGGTGCGGGAAATCGCTGTGGCGCACCGTGATCCCGAGCGTGTGGACCAGTTCCTCGGCGTCCTCAAATCGTTCGCGTTGCGCGCATCGGCCGACAAGGGGATGCGGGACAAGTGGCAGCCGGGGATCGACGCCCCGGCGCTGAAGGGCCGCGCCGACACCGGCGACATCGAGATCGATCTGGTCGAATTGCTGATGGACGCAGCATCTCTCGCCCGAGATGTCGGCGTGGGCATCGCCATCTTCATCGACGAGATGCAGGACCTGGCGACCGAGGACATCTCGGCCATCTGCGGTGCCTGCCACGAACTCAGTCAGGACGCCGCGCCGCTGATCGTCGTCGGAGCCGGGCTGCCGCACCTCCCCGCCGTGCTGTCGGCGTCGAAAAGCTACTCGGAGCGGCTGTTCAGCTACCACCGCATCGATCGGTTGGATCGCCTCTCGGCAGATCGTGCGCTCATCGCTCCCGCGGAACGTGAGGACGTCGAGTACACGACCGAGGCGCTGGATGCGCTGTACGAGGCCGCCGACGGATACCCGTACTTCGTGCAGGCGTACGGCAAGGCGACCTGGGATCACGCGGCGGACAGCCCGATCACCGTCGACGACGTCCGGGTGGCGGCACCGACCGCGGAGGACGAATTGGCCGTCGGATTCTTCGGATCCCGTTACGAGAGGGCAACTCCCGCGGAACGCGAGTACATGCGCGCGATGGCGGACCTGTCGGGCGACGACGGCCCCGTCTCCACCGCGAAGATCGCGGTGGAGCTGGGCCGTAAGCCTGCCTCGCTGTCACCCGCGCGCGACGGGTTGATCAAGAAGGGCTTGATCTACTCCGCCGAGCGCGGGTCCATCGGGTTCACCGTCCCGCACTTCGGCCGCTACCTCCGCGCGCAGACGGACTGATCAGGCGGACGGAACCCGCAGGATGAGGGCGTCGCCCTGACCGCCGCCGCCGCACAGGGCTGCGGCTCCGGTTCCGCCGCCGCGTCGCTTCAGCTCGAGGGCGAGGTGCAGGGCGATGCGTGCGCCGGACGCGCCGAGGGGGTGACCGATCGCGATGGCGCCGCCGTTGACGTTGACCTTGTCGGCGTCGATGCCCAGTTCACGGGTGGAGACGATGCCGACTGCGGCGAAGGCCTCGTTGATCTCGACGAGGTCGAGGTCGGTCGGAGCGATGCCTTCCTTGGCGCACGCAGCGGTGATGGCGTTGGCGGGCTGGGACTGCAGCGACGAGTCGGGTCCTGCGACGACGCCGTGGGCGCCGATCTCTGCCAGCCAGGTCAGACCGAGCTCCTCGGCCTTGGTGCGGCTCATCACGACCACCGCTGCGGCGCCGTCGGAGATCTGCGATGCGGAACCGGCGGTGATGGTGCCGTTCTTGTCGAAGGACGGGCGCAACTTGGACAGGCTCTCGGCGGTGGTGTCCGCGCGGATGCCCTCGTCGCTGGTGACGACGACGGGATCGCCCTTGCGTTGCGGGATGCTGACGGGCACGACCTCGTCGTCGAAGACACCGTTCTTCCATGCCTGCGCGGCGCGCTGGTGCGACGCAGCGGCGAACGCGTCCTGCTCCTCGCGCGTGACGAACTGCGTGTCGGCGTTGCGGTCCTCGGTCAGTGCGCCCATGGCCTGATCGGTGAAGATGTCGTACAGGCCGTCGTAGGCCATGTGGTCCTTCATGGTGACGTCGCCGTACTTGAATCCGCTGCGGCTCTTCTCGAGCATGTGCGGGGCGAGGGACATCGACTCCTGGCCGCCGGCGACGACGATGTCGAATTCCCCGGCGCGGATGAGCTGATCGGCGAGGGCGATGGCGTCGACACCCGACAGGCACACCTTGTTGATGCTCAGGGCGGGAACGCTGAGCGGGATGCCACCGGCATGAGCCGCCTGACGTGCGGGGATCTGACCTGCGCCGGCGGTGAGGACCTGGCCCATGATGACGTACTGGACCTGGTCACCGGTGATTCCGGCCTTTTCCAGTGCACCGGCGATGGCGACGCCGCCGAGGTCGGAGCCGGAGAGGGTCGACAGCGACCCCAGGAGGCGGCCGACGGGGGTGCGTGCGCCCGCCACGATGACGGATGTGGGGCGTGATGATGCGGTCATGCTGATTCCTCACTGCTGGTGAACTGGCTTGTCGTGACGGGCGGGGTTGTCGTGACGGGCAGGTCGTCGATCTCCAGGGCGCGCAGGACCATCCTCGACAGTCGACGCCGCAGGAGGGTGATCGACACACGTCCCACGGACTGCGGTGTCGAGTTGAGCAATCCGAACGCGGCGTGGGCCTGTACTCGTGCGTCGTCCTCGGTGCGGTCCGGGTCGATCTCCCGCAGCGTCCGCACCCAGATCTCGATGTATCGACGCTGCAGAGACCGCACCGTCCGCTGCGCGTCCGCAGGGAGGTTGGCGAGGTCACGGAACTGGATCTCGATGAGTCGGGGTGAGGTGAGGGCGAAATCGAGGTGGAAGTCGACCAGTGCTCTCAACGTCTCGAGAGAAGACGGCGTTCCTGCAGCGACGACCGCGGCTCCACCGGAATGCAGGTACTCGGAGATCCCGACGAGCAGCTCGACGAGGACGGCTTCCTTGTTGGGGAAGTGTCGGTAGACGGCCGGCCCACTGATTCCGACGGCAGCTCCGAGGTCCTCGAGGCGGAGGCCGTGGTAGCCGCGCTCGGCGACCAGGACGGCGGCGGCGTCGACGAGGTTGGTCCGGCGCTCGGCCTTCATGCGGGATCGCTCGGTGGACGCGGTCGGACCGTCCGCGGTGCGGCGCTGGGACACCATCGTCTCGCTCCCCTTCCGCGTCGGCTGAGCACGCAGTTTACCGCACTCGGTTAGTCGGGATTCACTTGCAGAGGGGTATCGACGCTATCCTGACGATCGGCCGTGGCGCGCGCCCGGTTGGCAGTACATTGAACGTGTATTCGCGCTGGTTTTCGACTGTGTACTCGGGGTCACGAGAGAGGGAACATGAACTCGGTGTCCTCGCCGTCCAGATCCATCGCGCCCTCCGCATTTCTCGCGCTGGGGTCCACGGCCATCGCGGTCTATGCGTTTCTTCCCGTCGGGATCCTCGCCAGCGCTGTGTACTGCGTGATCGCGGTCGCCGTCGTCGCGGCCGTTCCCGTGGGGATCCTGTCGGGCCGCAAGGTCAGCGCGCACTCGTGGTGGCTCATGGTCGTCGCACTCGGCTTGTGGGTCGCGGGAGATATCTACTACGGCATCGCCGAGAACACCTCGAGCGTGACCACTCCGTCCCCCGCGGACATCGCCTACGTGGCCGGTTACCTCCTGATCGGGTTCGCTCTCGTGTCCGTGCGAAGCGAAGGCACACCGATGCTCGGATTCCCCGACATCCTCGAAGCGGCGATCATGACCGCGGGCGTCGGTCTGGCGTCGTGGGTGTTCGCGTCGGGAAACAAGTATCCGGACGCGTCGATCTGGCTCGGGATCTTCTACACCGAATTCGACGTGTTCCTGCTCGTACTGGTCGTGTTCGTGGTCCTGCACCGTCGCGCCGGCTCCCCCACGCACTGGTTGCTCGGCTCGGCGATGGCGCTGATGGTGATCGCGGACTACGCGTCGTACGTGCTCGAGGCGGACGGCGTGATCACGACGCGGGTCCTCAACATCTGCTGGCTGGCGTCGTACCTGCTGTTCGGAGTCGCCGCGTTGCGGAAGGACGAACGTCCGCGGGTGAGCACGATCAGCAGAGCGCGAACCGGCATGACACGCCTGGTGATCCTGACGACCGCGGTCGCGATGACGCCGATCGCGATGAGTGTGCAACTCGCTCGCGGTGTGCCCGTGACGCAGTGGGGACCCGTCCTGGTCGTCGCGGCGTCCGTCATCGTGGCCCTGGGTGCCCTCCGGATGTGGTCGTTCCTGGCTCTGCTCCAACGTCAGTCGGCCGCGCTGCGGCGTGCGGCGGACACCGACATGGTCACCGGGCTGGCCAACCGTGCACTTCTGGGCCGCCGACTCGGGGAAATCCTCGGGCCCACCGGTCGTGACGGCGTGGCCCTGGTGTTGATCGACCTCAACCGGTTCTCCGACATCAACCAGACCTTCGGCTACACCGTCGGTGACCAGGTTCTCGCCGAGATCGGACACCGTCTGACGTCGCTCGTCGGCCCGGACGCACTGGTCGCACGACTCGGCGGCGACGAGTTCGCGGTCGTCCTCCCCGGCCCCTCCGACCGACACGACGCCGTGGCGACTGCGATGGCCGCGCAGCGCGCGGTGGGTGCACCCATGACTGTCCGCGACATCAAGCTCACCCTCGAGTGCTCCGTGGGAGTGGCGCTGTCCGCCGATCGGCCCAGCGTGGGGTCGGAGGAGCTGGTGCAGCGCGCGTACGCCGCCGTCGTGGCGGCCAAGACGCGGCAACCGAGACTCGCTGTGTGGGACCGCACGATGGACGTCGACCGGGTGGACCAGCTCCGGCGCATGGGCGAACTCGAGGACGCCATCGCGACGGGCGAACTCGAAGTCTGGTTCCAGCCACGTCTGGACCTGCGGACCGGACGGGTGTCGGGTCTGGAAGCTCTTCTGCGGTGGCGTCATCCGACGGAAGGCTTGCTCCTGCCCGCCGCCTTCCTGGCCAGCGCGGAGCAGACCGGCATGCTTCCGGCGGTGACCGCGTTCGTGTTGGACACCTCCATGGCGGCATGCCGCCAGTGGCGGTTGGCGGGCCTCGACGTCGACGTCGCGATCAATCTCTCCGTGCGTGACCTGGTGGACGCGTCGTTGGCGAACCAGGTGCAGACCTCGCTCGACCGACACCTCCTGCCGGGTTCGGCGGTGGTGTTCGAGGTGACGGAGACCTCGGCGATGATGGATCCGGAACGCTCCATCGACACCCTGGAAGCTCTTCGCTCACTGGGGGTTTCGATCTCGATCGACGACTTCGGCACCGGCTACAGTTCCCTCGCCTATCTCGCGTCTCTTCCGGTCCAGCAACTGAAGATGGACCGGTCGTTCGTCACCTCGATCTTCACCGACTCGGCGAATCTGGCCATCGTCCGGTCCACCATCGACCTCGCGCACAGTATGGGACTGCACATCGTGGCGGAGGGTGTGGAGGACGCGCGCACTCTCGGCGTCCTGCACGGGCTGGGGTGCGACGCGGTGCAGGGTTTCCACATCGCCCGTCCCGTCCGAGCCGACCAGGTCCTGGCCACCGTGCGTTCCGTGAACATCTCGACCAGCGCGGCCATCAGCGGAGTGTGACCCGTGCCGCACCGCCGTGGAGACCCTTTGTAACGTGGGGGCGTCGACCCGACGAAAGGACCGCTCGTGCGCGCAGTTCAGGTAAGCACTCTTCAGGGCCCCGAAGCCCTGACCGTGGTGGACATCGACGAACCGACAGGTGACGGCGTCGTGATCGATGTGCGAGCCGCCGGTGTCGCCTTCCCCGACGCGCTGCTCAGTCGCGGTCTCTACCAGTACAAGCCGGAACTGCCGTTCGTGCCGGGCAGCGAGGTGGCGGGAACCGTGCGGTCGGCGCCCGAGGGATCGGGCTTCGCTGCCGGAGATCGCGTCGCGGCCCTCACTGGATTCGGCGGCGGTATGGCCGAGGTAGCCGTGGTGACTCCCGATCTCGTCTTCGCACTTCCCGACGCGGTGTCGTTCGAGGCGGGTGCCGGCCTGCTGTTCAACGATCTGACGGTGCACTTCGCCTTGCGTCAGCGCGGTCGGCTCGCGCAGGGCGAGACGGTTCTGGTCCACGGCGCCGGCGGCGGCATCGGAACCTCCACGCTGCGGCTGGCTCCCGCACTGGGTGCGTCCCGCGTGATCGCGGTGGTCAGCAGCGAGGGAAAGGCCGAGATCGCCCGCGCTGCCGGAGCATCGGACGTCGTGATGCTGGACGGGTGGAAGGACACGGTCAAGGATCTGACCGGCGGCCGCGGCGTCGACATCGTCATCGACCCGGTGGGCGGCGACAGGTTCACCGACAGCATCCGCTCTCTCGCACCGGGCGGCCGATTGGTGGTCATCGGCTTCACCGGCGGCGACATCCCCACGGTCAAGGTCAACCGACTCCTGCTGAGCAACGTGGAGGTCGTCGGCGCGGGCTGGGGCGCATGGTGGATGAGCCGGCCCGGGTACACCGCGACCCAGTGGGCCGAGCTCGAACCCCTCTTCGCCTCGGGTGAGCTGTCGGCTCCGGAACCGGTGGTCTATTCGCTCGACGATGCGGGCGACGCCATCGCTTCTCTCGAAAACCGAACGGCTACCGGCAAAGTCGTGGTGTCGCTCGCGTGAGCGACGCGTACGAGGCCGGCTTGGCGGTTCGTCGCGAGGTCATGGGCGAGTCGTTCGTCACCACGGCTCTCGAGGGCAGTGCGGGCACCGATTCGGAAGCGTTGCAGACGCACGTCACCGAGCACGTGTGGGATGCGGTGTGGAACCGGCCGGGCCTGGACCGGCGCAGCAGGAGCCTGCTGAACATCGGCATGCTGATCGCGCTGCGCGCCGAACAGGAACTGGGCGGACACATCCGCGGGGCGTTGACCAACGGCCTCACGCGCGAGGAGATCGTCGAGTCGGTGGTGCACGCCAGCGGTTACTGCGGTGCTCCCGCCGCGCTGGCGGCCATGCGTGTGGTGCAGCGAGTGTTGGACGAGGAGCTCGGCCGGCTCGAGTAGGCTCGTTCCATGCGCATAGGTGCCCACGTACGTGACTCGGAGAACCCGCTCGGCGAGGCCGGCGAGTTCGACGTCGATCTGGTCCAGCTGTTCGTCACCGACCCGCAGAAGTGGAACAAGCCTGTCGTCGGCGAGGGCCTGGACGCGATCCACGCCAGCGATGTCGACGTCGTCGTGCACTCCTCGTACGTCATCAACGTCGCCAGCCTGAACAACCGCATCCGCATTCCGTCGCGCAAGGCGGTCGCACAGCAGGCCGACGTGGCGGCGGAGATCGGCGCGCTCGGAATGGTCGTCCACGGCGGACATGTCCGCGACGGGGAGGACCCGGCGGAAGGTGTCGCTAACTGGCGCAAGCTCTTCGAGCGTCAAGCGGAGTCGGGCGGATTCGCGGTCCCGATCTGGATCGAGAACACCGCGGGCGGCGACTTCGCGATGGCGAGGCACTTCGACGCCATCGCCCGCCTGTGGGACGCCGTCGGAGAGTTCGGTGCAGGCTTCTGCCTGGACACGTGCCATGCCTGGGCCGGCGGTGAGGACCTGGTCGACGCTGTCGAGCGGATCAAGGCCATCACCGGACGCATCGACCTGGTCCATCTGAACAATTCGCGCGACGAGTTCGACTCCGCGCGGGACCGGCACGCGAACCTCGAGAGCGGTGAGATCGATCCACAGCTTCTCGCGGCGGTGGCATCCGCGGCAGGCGCCCCGATCATGCTCGAGACGCCCGCCGACGGAATGAAAGCCGACGTGGCGTTCCTACGCGCTCTCTGACTCCGACTCGGTCTCGGACCGGACGCTCGCCAGCGCGAGCAGTGCGATGGTGGCGCCACCGGTCATCGCGATGGCCATCGCAGGACCGTCGTTACCCAGGACGCCGACCAGAGGTGCGATGAGCGCACCGATACCGAACTGGGCGGCACCGAGAAGTGCGGCGGCGGTTCCGGCTGCCTCGCCGTGGCGTGAGAGCGCGAGTGCCGGCGAGTTGGGCATGACGAATCCGGCGGACGCGAGGACGAACAGCACGGGAACCATGAAGCCGACGATCCCGCCGAAGCCTGTGGTCGTCGTGACGATGAGCGACGCTCCGGACAGGGCCATCGCGACGAGGGCGACCGTCACGATGCGCTGGGGGCTGAACCGTTGCAGAGCCAGAACATTGAGCTGCGACGCGCTGATCAGCGCCACGGCGCCGATGCCGAACACGAGGGCGAACTGCTGCTCGCCGAGTCCGTAGCCGTCCTGCAGGACGAACGAACTGCCGGAGATGTAGGCGAACAGTGCCGACATGCCCAACCCGGCCACCAGGACGAGCACGACGAATCGTCGATCACGGAGCAGCGAGCCGTACGTCCGCAGGACAGGGACGAACTCCGGCGGCCGACGGCGCTCCTGCGGCAGGGTCTCCTTCAGCAGGAAAATGGCGACGAGCATCAGAGCCACACCGGCGACGGCGAGACCGGCGAACACGCCGCGCCACGACCCGTGGATCAGCACCAGGCTGCCCAGGCTGGGGGCGACGATCGGTGCGACACCCATGACGAGGACGAGCCGGGACATCACGGTCGCGGCGGCTCTGCCGTCGAAGAGGTCACGCACGATGGCGATGGCGATGACCATCGCGGCCGCGGCGCCGAAGCCCTGCAGTGCGCGCATGAACCCGAGGACCGCGACGTTGGGCGCGATCATGCACAGCAGAGACGCCGCGATGTGCACGACGGTGCCGGCGATCAGCGGCCGTCGACGGCCGAGCGAATCGGAGAGTGGTCCGATGACCAACTGCCCGACCGCAAGACCGATGAGCGTTCCCGTCAGCGTGAACTGGACGGCGGCATCCGTCGAGCCGAGGTCGGTCGTGATCGCCGGCAACGCCGGTAGATAGACGTCGATAGTCAGCGGTCCGAGTGCGACGAGCGCACCGAGAACGAGAATCGTGCGCAGAGTCGAGGGGCCTGGCACGGTGGCGGTGTGCGCCGCCGTGCCGGTGTCGGTCGTGAGGGTGGGGTTCGTCGTCACCCGGGGTGCAGCACCGCCGAGCGCCGATGTGTTCCCGCCCCGTGTGACGGCTGGGTGAACAACTACCCGCGTGTCAGCTCCGGGACGGTCGGCTGCGGCACCTCGCCGCGGCTCAGCGCTGCCGACAGCGAGTCCGCCCACCCCATCAGACCTGCGACGTCGATGTCGTGCGGCGCATCCGGATAGGTGCCGATGCGGTCCCTGCCCTGCGTCAACAGCGACGCGGCACCGACGACGTTCCCGCGCATCAGGTGGGTGAGACCCACCGCGAGTTGGGCGAGGCCCTGCCACAACTCGCGCTCGTGGGGCTCGGAGATCTTCCACGTGCCTTCGAGGATCTCGTGGGCATGGAACGGCTTGCCCTCGTCGAGCAGCTGCTGCGCTCGCACGAGTGACTGCGCGGGTGGCAGCTGCACATCGTCGGGGATTCGATCCACGCCCTCGGAGCCACGCGGCAAGGGGCGACCGAGGCCGTCACGAGGACGAGCGTTCTGAGCCCGTCCCTGCGGATTGCGTTCGCGTTCCTCCGCGCGTCCCATCCCGCCGACGCTACGCGCCGACTTTGTCCGACAGTGCGGTCAGACGGTCGAGCTCGTCTGCAGTCAACGACAGAGCAGGAGCATCGGTCAGCGAGGCGAGCTGGTCGATCCGGCTGGCACTCGCGATGGGAGCCACGATGCCGTTGCGGGACAGCAGCCACGCGAGAGCGACCGTCGGAACGGCCGTGTCGTGCGCCGCGGCGATGTCGGCGAGTGCACCGACCACGTCGAGCCCTTCGTCGGTGAAGTAGCCGGAGGTGATGCTGGAGCGGGGAGTTCCCTCGATGTCCTCACGTGTGCGGTACTTGCCGGTCAGGAATCCCGAGGCCAGGGCGAAGTACGGGAACACACCCAGCTGGTTCTGCTCGGCGAGATCCATCAGATCGGGCTCGTAGCTGCGGCGGTGCACCAGGTTGTAGTGCGGCTGCAGCGCCACCGGCGCGTCGAACCCCTCGCGTCGGGCGATGTCGATCCACTGCTGTGCTCGCTCGGCCGTGTAATTCGAGATGCCGACGTAGCGCACCTTTCCGGCCTTGACCAAGGCGTCGAACGCGGCGACCGTCTCCTCGAGTGGAGTGTTCTCGTCGTCGAAGTGCGCGTAGTAGAGGTCGATGCGGTCGGTCTGCAGACGCTGCAACGACGCGTCGGCTGCGGCAGCGACCGTGCTCGCGGCCAGACCCTTGAACTGCGGGTGCTGGCTGACCTTGGTGGCCAGGACGACATCGTCGCGCCGACCCGTCGAGGTGAACCAGTTCCCGATCACCGTCTCCGACTCGCCGCCCGAGTTGCCGGGAGCGAAGGCCGAATACGAGTCCGCGGTATCGATCAGCGAACCACCGGCTCCGAGGAAGGCCTCGATGATCTCGTGTGATGCCGTTTCGTCGCTGGTCCACCCGAAGGTGTTGGCGCCCAGCGCGAGGGGGAAGACGTCCAGGTCAGAAGTTCCGATACGCGTCATGTTCTGTGCAACGCGGTCCACGCGACGCTATTCCTGTCACCGCGCCGGGCTGCTGACTCCGATGCCGCCGAGGGTATCGGCGCCGTAACGAGCGAGCTCCGCGTCGATGTCGAGTGCGGCGAGCGTGCTGCGACGGTCGATGACCTCGGCGTCGATGCGATCCGCGGGGACGAGCCACGCGATCTCGAATTCGATGCCGTCGGGGTCCTGTCCGTACAGGCTCTTCGACGTGGAGTGATCGGTCGCACCGACCAGTGCCCCCGCTGCGGCCAGTGCGTCGCGGATTCCGACCAGGTCGTTCAGCGTCTGCACCTCCCACGCGAGGTGGTAGAGGCCGACGGTGGACCGTCCCGCCGAGGGTGCACCCGCGGCATCGCCGATGGAGAACAGGCCCAGATCGTGGTCGTTCGCACTGTCGGGTGCCTGCAGGAAGATCGCCCTGTCGCCCATCCGGTTCACGACGCGGAAGCCGAGGACGTCGGCGTAAAACTGGGCGCTCCGCCCGGCATCGCGGACGTAGAGAACGGCGTGGTTGAGGCGAGTGATGGCCATCGGGTGTCCTTCGGGTCGAGGTTGACTTGAAGCTTCAACTCAGACCGTACTCCGGTTGTTCCCGTAGCCGTGTGTACACCGCCTGCGTGAACCGAACACCCGCTCCTGCGTGCGGGAAGGGGTGTGCGCTCACCAGCAGCGGTGTGCGCACACCCGTCCAGCGACAGGCGCGCTCAATGCAGCCGGTGATCGGTCACCTGTGTCCTGGGGCCGAACTTGGGCCGCACGGCCGTGCCGCTCACCTCCAGCAACCGCACTGCCCGGTACCGGTGCGGACGAAGGGGCGCCAGGTACTCGACCATGGCCTCGTCGTCCATGGGAGCGCCGGTGAGTGTCCACCCGATCACCGAGGCCAGGTGATAGTCGCCGACGGACAGAGCGTCGGTGTCTCCGAGCGCCCGTTGCATCACCTCGGCCGCAGTCCACGCCCCGACACCGGGTACGACTCGCAGCCGCCGCTCGGCGTCCTCGCGTCCCATCGTCGTGATCTGTTCGAGTTTGTCGGCCAACTGCGCGCTCCGCACAATGGTCTTGGAACGTTTCGGGTCGACGTTGGCGCGGTGGAATTCCCACGACGGGATCCGTCGCCACACCTCCGAGGGCGGCGGCACCCGCATGCCGCGTGGCGCGGGACCCGGCGCCGGCTCACCGAACGTGGACAGGAGATATCGCCACGACGCGAAGGCGGCGATGCCGTGCACCTTCTGCTCCAGGATTGCCGGTACGAGCGCTTCCATGACCCGGCCGGTCCTACCGATGCGCAGGTGCGGGAAGCGCCGGTGAGCCTCGGCGAGCAGGCGATGCTCGGGCTCGAATCCGGAGGCGTCGTCCTCCAGTCCGACGAGGCCCGGGAGTGAGTCCAGGAACTCGGCGGCCCCCGGCCCCCACGCCTCGCACGTCACCTCGGTGCGGCCGGCCTGTCGGATGCGGTATGTGACAGGTCCCGTCGGGAACCGCGCTGTCCGCCAGATCGACCCGTCGGTGTCCACGCGGTGGGTCGGATCGCCGGCGCCACGTCGGTGCGGCGACAGCGAATACCGCACGCTCAGCGGGTGCTCCGAGGTCAGGACGATGTCCACCGCGACCCGACTACTGGACGCGGACGAGGGTGCGACCGGTGTTGTCACCGGCGCGCAGGGCATCCAGAACTGCCTCGACGTCGTCGAGAGCGACCTCCGTGGTGACGTCCGCGAGACGGCTCGGGCGGAACTCGTCGGCCAACTCGCTCCACAACGTGCGTCGAGCGGCGATGGGCAACTGCACCGAGTCGATGCCGAGCAGCGCCACTCCGCGGAGGATGAACGGGAGCACCGTCGTCGACAATCCCGGACCGCCGGTGAGTCCACTGGCCGCGACGGCCCCGCCGTACTTCACCGTGCTCAGCACGTGCGCGAGGGTCTTGCCTCCGACACAATCCACCGCGGCCGCCCACTGCGCCTTGCCCAGCGGGCGCGGCTTCGCGTCGGGATCCTCCGGCAACCGGCCGATGATCGAGGACGCGCCGAGCGTCGTCAGCAGGTCGTGAGCGGACTCCTTGCCCGTGGATGCGACGACCTCGAAGCCGCGGTGCGACAACAGGTCGACGCTGACCGATCCGACGCCGCCGCTCGCGCCGGTGACCAGCACCGGACCGTCCTCGGGAGTCAGTCCGCGTGCCAGCAGCGCCTGCACGCTCATGGCGGCGGTGAATCCGGCGGTGCCGATGGTGGCCGCGTCCGCTGTGGAGAGTGCGTCGGCGAGCGGGACGACCCAGTCCGCGGGAACGCGGGCGTACTCGGCGTATCCACCGTGGCGGCCGGTGCCGATCTCGTAGCCGTGCGCCACGACGCGATCTCCGACTGCGATCGAGTCGTCGCTCGAGGAGACGACGACGCCGGCGAGGTCGATACCGGGAACGATCGGATACTCGCGCACCACACCGCCCTTCGGCGTGACGGCCAGGGCGTCCTTGTAGTTCGCGCCGGAGTACTCGACACGGATCGTCACCTCACCCTCCGGGAGGAACGACTGGTCGACGGTCTCGAAGCCCACGTCGATCCGGTCCCCCGACTCGCGGGCGACCAGCGCGCGGAAAGTGTCGCTGGTGGAAAGGCTTCCGGGCTGGGTGCTCACGGTGGGAACTCCTCGATCGACGGGTGGCGGCCGACATCGAGACTATGCCTGCCGAGCCGCGGCGTCGTACGGCGCGGGACCACAGGATTGTCGGTGGCCGCCCGTACTGTCTCGAGGGTGATCATCGTGAGTACCGACGGTTCGTGCCTGAAGAACCCCGGCGGAGCCATCGGCTGGGCCTGGGTCGACCACACCGGCCCCAGTGCCTCCGGTGGTGAAGCGTCGGGCACCAACCAGATCGCCGAACTGCGCGCGTTGTTCGAGGCAGTCCAGGCGCATCCCGGGCCGGAGCCGATGCTCATCGAGTCCGACAGTCAGTACGCCATCAAGTGCGCGTCCGAGTGGCTCGTGGGATGGAAGCGGAAGGGGTGGCGTACGTCGACGGGCGCCCCCGTCCGCAATCTCGAGCTGGTCCGCGCGATCGATCGGGCGATCACCGAGCGTGAGGGGCCCGTGCGGTTCCGCTGGGTCCGCGGCCACGTCGGAAATCAGTTCAACGAGATGGCGGACGAACTGGCGGGAATCGCGGCACGCGAGATCCGCGACGGAGTCCTGACGCCGTCCGAGCCGGTCGGCGCACAGGAGCCCGTCACGCTGTTCTAGTCCTGGCGCGAGGTCTGCTTGTCGTCCTTGTCGCCGGCGGTCACGTCGCGCGGACTCGGCGTGGGTAGATCCTTGCCCTCGTCCACGGCGGCCTCACTGCGATCGAGGGTCGGCGCCGGCTCGGCCTCGGCATGGTTGTCGAACTCGCGGATCGCCTCGTCCCGCTCACCCGAGCTCTGAGCGGTATCGGCTCCCGTTCCCTTCGATTCCTCACGAGGATCGATGGACGCGGTATCGACGGGGGTGTCTGCAGAATCGCTCATACGTCGGGAATGCCCTGTCGAGCCGGCGGTCAACCCTGCGCGGTCACGGCGTCGGCAACGGAGTGATCGTTACCGAGAGCTGCTCCTGCAGGTTGCCGGTGAAGTCGCGCGCACACTGTTCCCGTCGGGCCTGGTCCCCGCCTGCGTCGGCCACGCACGATGCGAAGTCCTGACCGCCCACAGCGTTGAACACCCAGACACTCAGCGCGATGAACACTGCTCCGCCGATGATTCCCAGGATGCCGAGGACTATGCCGGTGGTCGCAACTCCGCCGTTCGTGGCCTCGCGGCGCTTGACCCGGCCACGTCCGATGACGCCGAGGATCACAGCGATGATGCCGAGCAGGATGCCGAAGCCGAACGTCCAGAACGCGAGAATGGACAGGATGCCGAAGATCAGCGCCGCGATGCCGAGACCGTTCTTCGGAGCGACCGGCGGTCCGCCGTACGCAGGCTGGCCGTACTGCGGATCCTGGCCGTACTGGGGGTACTGAGGCTGCTGTCCGTACTGATTGCCGGGATAGTTCTGATCATCCGGGCCGGGTTGTCCCGGGTACGCGGGGCCGCTCATGGTGCCTCCTGACGTGCAACGTGGCTGGTCGGCTGCACTGTAACCCCGCACGGACCGACCCGGCGCAGGTGTGACCGCACCGTTACCGACGACTCGGCGCGGGGTATCCGCTGTCGATGAGCACCGTGACCGTCAGCGATGGAACAGTCCTGCATTACCGAGAGCAGGGCGCCGGCCGTCCGCTCGTCCTGCTGCACGGCTGGGGATTCAGTGGGGAGTTCTTCTCCGGCAGCATGGATCGGTTGGCGGAGCACTCCCGGGTGATCGCGCTGGACATGCGGGCGCACGGTGGTTCGGAGGATCCTGGCCACGGCTACCGCGTTTCGCGTCTGGCGAAGGACCTCTTCGACGTTCTTGCGGCACTCGACCTGGCCGACGTGACCGTGCTGGGCTGGTCGCTGGGGTGCCCGGTCATCTGGTCGTACCAGGAACTATTCGGCAACGAACGTCTCGCGCAGGCCATCTATGTCGCCCAGACTCCCCGGCAGTACCGCACCCCGGAATGGTCGCTGGCTCATACCAGCATCTTCGACGATGCATCCCTCGCTGCCGTCCAGGGCCGAGTTCTCTACGACCGCGACAACTTCGATGCGGAGCAGCTGGACGAGATCACGGCGACGGACCTCCCGGCCGACCGCGTCGAGATTCTTCACGCAGAAATGGCGAAGATGTCCGGCGCGGCCCGGAACGCGGTGATGGCCGATCACACCCATCACGATTGGCGGGACCTGTTGCCGACGCTCGATCTTCCGTCCCTCGTCATGGTGGGCAAGCACGACAAGGCGTTCCCGTGGGAAGCGGCTCGCTACGTCGGCGACACCGTTCCGGGAGCACGCACGGTCCTCTTCGAGGACAGCAGTCATGCGCTCTTCCTCGACGAACCGCAGAAGTTCGAGGACGAGGTCGTCGCGTTCCTGGCCGAACATCGGTGACGAACGCCCTGGTTTGCATCCCCCTGTTCGCGGACACCCGAGACGTATGAGTCAAGACCTGTACACCGCTACTGTCACTGCTACCGACGGATCGATCTCCTCGAGCGACGACGTGCTGTCCCTGGACGTCCACGAGCCGTCCGACCTCGGTGGGCCGGGCGGAGCGACCAACCCCGAGCAGCTGATGGCGGCTGCCCTGAGCTCCTGCCTTCTCGAATCGCTGCGCATCGCCGTCGGTACGGCTGGTGGATCACTCGACGGTGCAGCCGTCGAGGGCCGCGTCACCCTCTCCAACGCCGACGGAGCGGGCTACGACGCCGCATACCAGCTGGCCGTCACCCTTCCAGGCGTCGACAATCCGGGGGATGTGCTCGAGCAGGCGCGATCGATCTGCCCGTTCCTCAAGTCCGTCACCGGTGTGGATGTAGCCCTGAAGAGCTGATCAGGCGGTGACGAGCCGCAGAACGAGTGCCGCGACGGACACGACGGTGAGGAAGGCCGACGGCCCGATGCCCGCCGTGTCCTTCACTCGCAGATGTGCGACCACGGCGCCCACGAAGTAGAGAATGACCCCGATCGCCGCCGCGACGCCGATGGGCCAGACGAACAGTCCGATGACCAGGCCGACCGCGCCCGCGATCTCGAGGTACGCCAGGACCGGCACTCTGTTCGCGGGCACTCCGACGCTGTCCATGATGGGCATGACCGACGCGCTCTTGGTCAGCTTGCCGATCGCAGAGAAGGTCAGTGCGACGGCGAGGAAAATCGTGACGACATACAAAGCGATGGTCATTGGTGTGCCTCCCGGTCGGCTGGGTCGCCGGTGGAAGACTATGCCCTGACACATTCCTCTTCCCGCGGCCGTTCCGTCTTACCGTGGTTGCTGCAGTAGCAGCGGAAAGACGGATTTAGCGCGGGAATGACGCCAGGGGCGCCGGAGCAGGCAGTGCGCCGGCCGTTCACACCGTCCTGTACGCCTCCAGCGAACGTGCTCACCAGCGGGAACACGCGGGCGCATCGATAAGTTGAGCTGATCACGCGCAACCTTGGAGGACCCCATGAGCGAATCGACTCGCTTGCCCGTTCTGTTCCTGACCGACCCCGTCGTCCTGCCCGGCATGGTTGTGCCGGTCGAACTGGACGATGCTGCCCGCGCTGCGGTCGACGCCGCGCGGACCAGCGCCGACGGCACTCTGCTGATCGCCCCACGACTGGACGACCGCTACCCCGCCTACGGCGTCGTGGCGACGATCGTGCAGGTCGGACGTCTCGCGACCGGTGAGCCGGCTGCGGTGCTGAAGGCGGAGAAGCGTGCGCACATCGGCACCGGCGTCAGTGGCCCCGGCGCCGCTCTGTGGGTGGAGGCCGAGCCGGTGTCGGAACCGGAGCCGACGGAGGCCGTACGCACTCTCGCCGCGGAGTACAAGAAGCTCGTTCTGGCCATGTTGCAGCGCCGTGAGGCGTGGCAGGTGATCGACTCGGTGAACAAGCTTCTCGACCCGTCCGCGCTGGCCGACACAGCCGGCTACGCGTCGTGGCTCACCGATGTCCAGAAGCGACAGTTGCTCGAGACCCCGGACGTGGCAGCACGATTGACGGTGCTGACCGAGTGGACCACCGACCACCTCGCCGAGGTCGAGGTGACGGACAAGATCGCCGGCGACGTCCGCGACGGCATGGAGAAGACGCAGAAGGAATTTCTGCTGCGTCAGCAATTGGCCGCGATCCGCAAGGAACTCGGTGAGGGTGAACCCGACGGTGCCGACGACTACCGCGGCCGCGTCGAGTCCGCCGAGTTGCCGGACGCGGTGCGTGAGGCCGCGCTGCGGGAGGTCGGTCGGCTGGAGCGGTCCAGCGACCAGAGCCCCGAGAGTGGCTGGATCAGAACGTGGTTGGACACGGTGCTGGAGCTGCCGTGGACGGTGACCACCGTCGACACCACCGATATCGAAGCGGCCCGTGCCGTGCTCGACGCGGATCATCACGGCCTGGACGATGTGAAGGACCGCATCACCGAGTACCTCGCCGTGCGCTCGCGCCGCGCTGAACGAAGCATGGCAGTGGTGGGTGGACGTGGTTCCGGAGCCGTCATGGTGCTCGCCGGTCCTCCCGGTGTCGGCAAGACGTCCCTGGGTGAATCGGTCGCGAAAGCCCTGGGCCGCAAGTTCGTTCGCGTCGCGCTCGGCGGCGTCCGCGACGAGGCGGAGATCCGAGGGCACCGGCGCACGTACGTCGGTGCGCTGCCCGGTCGGATCGTGAGGGCCATCGCCGAGGCAGGATCGATGAACCCCGTGGTGCTGCTCGACGAGATCGACAAGATCGGATCGGACTTCCGCGGGGATCCCGCCGCGGCACTGCTCGAGGTGCTCGACCCCGCGCAGAACCACACGTACCGAGATCACTACCTCGACCTGGATCTGGACCTGTCGGACGTGGTGTTCCTGGCCACGGCCAACGTCGTCGACCAGATTCCGACGGCACTGCTCGATCGTATGGAGCTGGTGACCATCGACGGCTACACCGAGGACGACAAGGTGGTCATCGCGCGGAACTACCTGTTGCCGCGCCAGCTCGAACGTGCGGCGATGACGGACTCCGACGTGGCCGTCACCGACGCGGCGCTGCGCAAGATCGCCGCCGACTACACGCGTGAGCCGGGTATGCGTCAGTTCGAACGACTGCTGGCGAAGGTGCTGCGCAAGGTCGCCATCGAACTGGCCACCGGTGAGCGGATGCTGACGGTGGACGAACCGGATCTCCGCACCTACCTGGGTCGACCCCGATTCACGCCCGAGGTGCACGAACGCACCGAGGTTCCCGGCGTGGCGACGGGTCTCGCCGTGACCGGTCTCGGCGGGGACGTGCTGTTCATCGAGGCGAGCTCGACGGGCGACAAGGCCGGGCTCACGTTGACCGGCCAGCTGGGCGACGTGATGAAGGAGTCTGCGCAGATCGCGCTGTCCTACGTCCGGTCGCACGCGGAGCAGCTGGGTGTCGACCCGGCAGCGCTGGACAAGGCCATCCACATCCACGTTCCTGCGGGTGCGGTGCCGAAGGACGGCCCCTCGGCCGGCGTGACCATGGTGACCGCGCTGGTGTCCATGGCGACCGGACGGCCCGTGCGGTCCGACGTGGGCATGACCGGGGAGGTGTCGCTGAACGGCCGGGTCATGCCGATCGGCGGACTGAAGCAGAAGTTGCTGGCCGCCCAACGTGCCGGACTGACGACGGTCTTCGTCCCGTCCCGCAACGAGCCGGACCTGGACGACGTGTCGGCGGACGTGCTCGCTGCGGTCGAGGTGCGCCCGATGTCGGACGTCGCCGATATCGTCGCCCTGGCGCTCGAACCCCGTGCGGAGGACGCGGCCGCCGCAGCGTGACGGCGGAATGACGGGGAGCTCGCCGAGGTTGTCACGGACAGTTGCCCCACAGGCAGACGACCTCGCGATGCGACCCGGGGGGACCACGCACCAGAGGCGCCGAACGAGCAAGGGGGATTCCCGATGAGTATGGAAATGACCGCGTGGAACCAGATGTATCGGTCCATGCATACCGACGACAAGGGCAGACGTCCGTTCTCCCGCGTCACGGTGCGCCGGATCATGGTGTTCGCGCGGCCGCTCCGCACGCTGCTCATCGGATTCCTCGTGCTCAGCGTCGTCGCGGCGGTCCTCGCCGTGGCGACGCCGGTATTGGCCGGCCGCGTGGTCGACGCCATCGTGCAGGGCAAGGACTATCGGATCGTCCTGATCCTGGCCGTCGTCATCGCGGTCGTGGCGCTCCTCGACGCGGGGACGGGCCTGGTCAACCGCTGGCTGTCGTCGCGTATCGGGGAGAACCTGATCCTCGATCTCCGCACGCGGGTGTTCGACCACGTGCAGAAGATGCCGATCGCGTTCTTCACCCGCACCCGTACCGGCGCGCTGGTGAGTCGGCTGAACAACGACGTGATCGGTGCGCAGCGCGCGTTCAGTGGAACGCTCTCCGGCGTGGTCAGTAACGTGGTCACGTTGCTGCTGACGCTGGTCGTGATGGTCGGCATCTCCTGGCAGATCACACTGCTCGCGCTCCTGCTCCTCCCGGTGTTCGTCCTCCCCGCCCGACGGATGGGCACCCGGTTGGCGCGTCTGCAGCGGGAGGCCGCTGCCCACAACGCGGCCATGTCGACGCAGATGACCGAGCGCTTCTCCGCGCCCGGAGCGACACTCATCAAGCTGTTCGGGCGCCCCGACCACGAATCGTCGGAGTTCGCGCTGCGTGCAGGCCGAGTCCGCGACATCGGCGTTCGGTCGGCGATGGTGCAGACCGTCTTCGTCACGACGCTGACTCTCGTCTCGGCTCTCGCGCTCGCGCTGGTCTACGGGCTCGGAGGGTTCTATGCATTGCGCGGCCAGCTGGACGCCGGAGCCGTCGTCACGTTGGCGCTGCTGCTCACCAGGTTGTACGCACCGTTGACAGCTCTGGCGAGCGCGCGCGTCGACGTGATGAGCGCGGTCGTCAGCTTCGAGAGAGTGTTCGAGATCCTCGACCTCGATCCGCTGATCACGGATGCGCCCGATGCCCGGACGGTTCCGGAGGGTCCTGTCACCGTCGAGTTCGACGACGTCCGGTTCGCCTACCCGTCGGCGGACAAGGTGTCGTTGGCATCGCTCGAAGACGTGTCCGTGCTGGATTCGCGCGGCGGCGAGGAAGTGCTGCACGGAGTGTCGTTCCGCGCAGAGCCGGGCAAGATGGTGGCCCTGGTCGGGTCCTCGGGTGCCGGTAAGTCGACCATCGCACAGCTGGTCTCACGGTTGTACGACGTGGATTCCGGGGCCGTGCGGATCGGCGGTATCGACGTGCGAGACCTGACGGCGGAGTCGATCCGCCACACCGTCGGCATGGTGACGCAGGACGGGCACCTCTTCCACGAGACGCTGCGCTCCAATCTGACATTGGCGCGTCCCGATGCGACGGAGGACGACATCTGGTCCGCGCTCCGACGCGCACGACTCGAAGACCTGGTCCGATCCTTGCCCGACGGGCTCGAGACCGTGGTCGGTGAGCGCGGCTACCGCTTCTCGGGTGGAGAGCGCCAGCGGGTCACCATCGCACGGCTGCTGTTGGCTCAGCCGACTGTCGTGGTGCTCGACGAGGCCACGGCGTCGCTGGACTCCACGTCCGAGGCGGCGGTGCAGGAAGCACTGTCCGAGGCCCTGGTGGGTCGGACGTCCATCGTCATCGCTCACCGTTTGTCCACCATTCGCGCGGCGGACCAGATCCTGGTGATCGAGGACGGGCGGGTCGCGGAGAGCGGGACGCACGCGGAGCTGCTGGCCCGGTCGGGTCGCTACGCGCAGCTGTACCGCACGCAGTTCGACGAGCCCGTCCGGGCCTGAGCAGCAGCTCAGCAGGTGCTGGGCGCCGGGAGTCGGGCGAACCGGTCGTTCAGCCACTGCAGTGCTGCCGGCAATCCGAGCAGCGCAGCGCTGAGGTGGTCCGGGCTGGGTGTGAGCAGCGTCTGCACCGGGGTTCCGGCGCGGCAGTACCGGGCGGTGGAGCTGTCGATGGCGTCGACGGGGATCAGCGCGTCGGTAGGGCTGTGCCACTCGAAGATGGGCGCGCGGGGAACTCCGGGGTAGAGCTCGACGCTGTTCTCCTCCACCACGGCGCGTCCCTGCGGATCCGCGAAGACCGACCTGTTCGCGGTGATCTCCGCGGCGCTGTGGTTGGCACCCACGGACAGGATGTCGTTGGTGCAGGAGTTGGCGATCTGGTTCATCATCGACGTGCCCTGGGGAGTCAGGCTCTGCGACACCGGCATCCGGTCCGGGTACTCGCGGCCCAAGCCGATTGCCGCGGCGAGCGCGAGCCCGAACACGGGGTGAGGGGTGTTCTCGCCGAGCATGTAGGCCATCTTGACCAGGTTCATCGGAACGCCGCCCTGCGCGCTTCCCACGATGTCGAGCTCGGGTGCGTACGACGGTGCCAGTGCGGCAGCCCAGGCTGTGGCCATGCCACCACCGGAGTAGCCGCCCATGCCCACGGGACTGTTGCGCAACTGCAGCGGCTCGAAGTTCTTGGCGGCGCGGATGCCGTCGAGGGTGATCTGACCACCCATCTTGGCGGCGCCGTATGCACTGTTGGGGCCGAGGTGATCGGGCATAGCCACCGACCAGCCGCGGGAGAAGACGACGTTCAGCGCTGCAGCGTCGCGGATGACGACGTTCGGATCCTCCGAGTACAGCGCCTGCGACGGCGCGCACTTGAGGCCGAGTGCGTTGACGATCTGCTGGTACGACAGCAAGGGGCCGTCGGGGGCCTTGACCTGCGGGATGAACACCGTGGTCACGCCGACGATGGGATTGCCCTCGCCGCCGGTGCTGCGGAAGGCGAGCTGCCAGGTGTTCACGCCGACGAAGTTCGGCGGATTCGGCATCGGACGGCTGGCCAGCACGGTGCCGGGAGCGAGGCCGGAGATGTCTCCCGGCGCCGAGTAGAACGGGTCGGCGTTGGGGATCGGATATTGCGCATCGGCCGATGCGGTGCCGGGAAGTGCGGCTGCGAACAGCGCCGCAGTGACGGTTGCCAACACGAGGCGACGAATGGATCTCACAGAACACTCCTACGAACCGACTGTGCGGTTATCGAACGACAGATGCATTGAACACCGCCCGAGCGTCTGACTCCACCCGAGTTACCGACGCCCCCGCCTCGTTACCGAACCGTAAACAGCCACGCCGACGTAGGCAACCAGTAGAAGCGGTTCCTGTGTAGGCTCCAAAGTTCTTCGTTTCGCGTGTGGTCAGGTTTCGCGCCGCACATCCGCGATGCTCTTGTCCTCGCGCAGGCCCCGCCAGCTCGGATGCCGCAACGAACCGCCGTCGGTCCACTCGAAGAATCGGACCTCTCCGACCAGGGTCGGTGTCACCCATGTCGCGTCCCGACGATCGGCCGTCGGCAGTGGCCGGTCGAACGGGGACGTCTCGACCACCGTCGGTGTCAGCACGTCCAGCAGCTCGTCGCGCTGACGCGCCGTGAACCCGGTGCCGACGCGTCCCACATAGCGCAGGCCGTCGTCCGACGGGATGCCCAGCAGCAGCGATCCGATACCGCCGCTGCGGGACCCCTGGCCGGCTCGCCACCCGCCGATCACGACCTCCTGCGTGCGCCAGTTCTTGACCTTGATCCATGCCGAGCTGCGGCGACCGACCTCGTACGTCGATTCCCGGCGCTTGGCGACGATGCCTTCCCAGCCGCGCCGCTCGCTCTCGGACAACGCCCCGGCGGCCGTCCCCGGCATCAACGCAGACACCGTGACCGTCTCGAGCCCGGACAGCAGGAGCTCGAGAATGCGCCGCCGGTCGGAGAACCGTTTGCCCGTCAGGTCCGTTCCGTCCAGGTACAGCACGTCGAAGCAGATGAACTGCACGTCGTCCGGATGCGCGTCCTGCAGCATCTGGAAGCTGGTCACCCCGTCCTCCCGGTAGACGACGGCCTCGCCGTCGAGGACGACGGCGTGATCGCTGAGATCGGCCGCCAACGCCGCGATCCCTGCGTAGCGACGCGTGAGGTCCTGCCCCGTCCTGCTCTCGAGCACGATGTCGCCGTGGTCGATCGTCGCGACGACGCGGACGCCGTCCCATTTCCCCTCGAACGACCACTCGTCCGCATCGAGCCCCGCCAGGTCGCCGGGGGAGGCCAGCATCGGGCGGAGATGCTTGGGGAGGTCCGCAGCGGGCTGATCTCCGGCGGACCCGGGTCGAGGTTTCATCCTGTGGACCAGCCACTGGTCCCCGTCCGTCCGGATCAGGGCGTACCGGCCGGTGATGCGTGAGCCGGTGAGCTCGACGATGACCTCGTCGTCCCTCCACTTCTCGGTGGTGAAGGTGCCGTGGTCCCACACGGTGACCTCACCGCCGCCGTATTCACCCTTCGGGATGGTGCCTTCGAAGTCGGCGTAGTCCATCGGGTGGTCCTCGGTGTGCACGGCGAGGTGGTTCTTCTTCTCGTCGGTCGGGAGGTTCTTCGGCACGGCCCAGGACACCAGGGCCCCGTCGTGTTCGAGTCGGAAGTCGTAGTGCAGGCGCCGCGCGTGGTGTTCCTGGATGACGAAGACGGGGTCGGTGGCGTCCTTCTTCTCGGTGCGTGTGGGGACGGGTTCCGGTGTGCGCGAGGCAGTTCGCTTGCCTCGGTACGGGCCGAGCGAGTCGGTGTCGGGCGTGGGATCGATCTCCGGGTCGAGTGCCGCGAGCAGGTCGCCGTCGCGGCGGTATCGCTCGAGGACGTCCTCGAAGCTCAGCTGTGCGAGGCCGCCCCCAGAGATCTCGTCCCAGGTCCGTGGTGCGGCAACTGTCGGCCGGCTACGTCCCCGCAGTGAATAGGGCGCGATGGTGGTCTTCTTGCCGTTGTTCTGACTCCAGTCGAGAAAGATCTTCCCGGGCCGGACGGCTTTCGACATCGAGGCGGTGACCAGGTCCGGCATCCGCTCTTCCAGAAGCGTCGCAACGCGTTTCGCGACCGTCGACGCGCCGGACGACGACACGGGTTTGTCCAGGGGGACGTAGAGGTGAATTCCCTTGCTGCCGCTCGTGAGGGGGAATGCGGTCAGTCCGATGCCGTCGATCATGCTGCGCACTTCGAGCGCGACCTCCGCGCAGGTGTCGAGGTCGACCCCCTCGCCGGGGTCCAGGTCGAAGACGATGCGCGTCGCCTTCCCTTGCTCGTCGCCCTCGAAACGCCATTGCGGCACATGGGCTTCCAGCGAGGCCTGTTGTCCCAGCCATGCCAGATCCGCGGCGGTGTGGAACACCGGGTAGACGACCACTCGGTCGGAATGATGCAGACGACGACGGTCCAGCCAGTCCGGTGCGGACGCTGCCAGGTTCTTCTCGAAGAACGCTCCCGACTCGACGCCGTTCGGCCAGCGTTTACGGGTGACGGGCCGCCCCGCGAGGTGAGGCAGCATGGCGGGGGCGATCTCGACGTAGTAGTCGATCACCTCGCCCTTGGTGGTGCCGGTCTCGGGGAACAGCACCTTGTCCACGTTGGTGAGCGGGATCCGCTGCCCTGCGACGTCGAGCGATGCCATGACGCCAGGATAGGTTGCACGCCCGCCATGGTGGGTATGTTCGAGACGGTGACCGGGGCTTCCCGGATCCATCCTGCAAGCATCACCGCACCAAGGAATGAGGACCGCGTGGCCGGAGTGAACGTGTCGGTGGAATCGACGATGACACCGGACGAGGCATGGGCCAGGGCGTCCGACCTGTCGAGTTTCCAGGAGTGGATGACCATCTTCGGCGGGTGGCGCGGTCCCGTGCCGACCACCCTGAGCGAAGGCGTGACCATCGATTCGCTGATCAAGGTGAAGGGTTTCCGCAACGTCATCACGTGGACCATCACCGAGTACGACAAGCCCTACGAGATCGCGCTGCTCGGAAAAGGCAAGGGCGGCATCAAGATCGATCTGAAGATGTCGGTGGCACCGAAGGATGCGGGCTCGGAGTTCACGCTCGACGCGAACTTCCGCGGTGGTTTGCTGTCCGGGCCGATCGGTGGGGTCGTTGCCAAGGTGCTCGAGTCCGACGTGCGTGACAGCGTCACCAATCTCGCGAAACTGGGTTAGACCACCCCGGCCGGAAGGTCCCCGATGACTGCTCCTCGCGACGATCGACGTGTCCGACTCGCAACCTGGCCGACGCCCCTCGAACCCGCGCCGCGGTTGTCCGAGTCGATCGGCCTCCGGGCCGGCGATCTGCGACTCAAACGAGACGATCTCACGGGACTCGGAGCGGGCGGCAACAAGATCCGCAAATTGGAGTGGACGGTGGGGGCTGCGGTCGCCGACGGTGCCGACGTTCTGATCACCACCGGTGCGCCACAGTCCAACCACGCGCGGCTGACCGCGGCCGCGGCCGCCCGGCTGGGGCTGGACTCGGTCCTGGTGTTCCCGGGTGATCCACGACCGTTCGTGGGGAATCTGCTGCTCGACGCGCTGCTGGGCACCGACATCGAGTGGATCGGTCCGATCGATGGCGGGTCCGACACGCAGACCGAGCTCGATGCCGCAGCGCAGCGGGTCGCCGACAGGCTGCGACGGCAGGGTCGGCACCCCGCGATCATTCCGTTCGGTGGCTCGAACAGCGTCGGTGCACACGGGTACCGGCTCGCGGGGCACGAGATCCTCGAGCAGGCGCCGAACGTCGACCTGGTGGTGTGCGCGGTGGGGTCCGGCGGCACGATGGCCGGGCTGGTCGCCGGCCTCGGAGCCGATCACGTGCTGGGTGTCGACACGGGCGCGGTGCCCGATGCGGCAGATCGCGTGCGGCACATCCTGGGCGGCATGGACGGCGTGTCGGCGACGGCTGCACTGCGTATCCGCACCGATCAGGTGGGTGCCGGCTACGAGAGCCTCGCTGCGGGAGCCCGGCACGCGTCGACGATCTCGGCGCGCACGGAGGGCCTCGTCCTCGATCCGACCTATTCTGCGCGGGCACTCGCCGGACTCGTCGCGGCAGTCGCCGACGGCGACGTCGTACCCGGAACCGACGTCGTGTTCCTCGTGAGCGGTGGTCTACCCGGCCTGTTCGGCCATCCGCAGGCGCAGGACCTCACCGTCGACTGATCGTCACGGCCGTCCGTCGGTTCTGCGCAACCACCACAGAGCGGCGATCGGCAGGATGACCGGAATGAACACGTATCCGGATCCGAAGTGCGACCACACGGTGGGCTCCGGGAACTCCTGCGGCACCACGTAACTCGCGATGGACACGCCGATCACGCCGACGATCTCCACGATGCACGACACGGTGGCGATCCGGCGCGACACCACGGACGCTCGCGCCAGACAGACCGTGCCGACGATGTAGACGAGGGCGGCGAACGCCGAGAGCAGGTACGCGACGGGAGCATCGTCGAACCGGGTGCCGATCTGCACGGCGGAGCGTGACGCCGCCGCGACGGAGAACAGGGCGTACAGCGCGATCAGCACGCGCCCCGGCCCGGAGCGGGTCGCCGTCTGCAGGGAGTCAGGCATGGCCGGCCCAGATCTGGTTCAGGCGCAACACCATGACGGCCAGCGTCAGCGTGACGACGATCAGTACGGCCGTTCCGCCGCGGCTGCGATCTCCGAGGGACCACCACACACCGATGGGCAGCAGCAGAGCGAGCCCGACGAGGTAGGCGCCGAAGGTGACGGCGTGCACGTCACGGTCGGTGGTGGCCAGGGCGACGAATCCGACCACGGCCTGCGCGATCACCAGAAGTTCGATGCCCACGAGGAAGCGGAAGAACACGCGGTCGCTGCGGTTCGCCAGCAGGAGGGCCTTGTTGCGGACCAACTTCACCATCGCCCAGACGGCAGCGACGAGTGGCAGCACGTAGAGGGCGACCGTGATGGGAGTGAACATGGTGTCCTCAGTTTATCCCCGTCCGATTCGTCCCCCGGACGGCGGCGCATGTGTCCTGCGCGTTACCCGAGTGAGCAGGACGAAACCGGGCGTTGTTCCGCGGGTGACCATCCGGACATCGGTCGCGCTTGTACTTGTGCGTAGAGACGGATCGTCTCCCTCGCTCCCTCATCCTCGGAGGTTTCCAGTGGCCGCGTTCGATCAGACCATCCTCGACAACATGTCCGCTTCGCTCGCCGAGATCCCGCACCCGTCACTTCCCAAGGGCAGCAACATCTATGGCGGGACGAAGATCTTCCCCGACTACAAGGCGGAGGACGGGGAGTCCTACTTCACCCTGGTGCACGGTATCGCACACGAGTCGTCGGTCAGTTTCGTCGCGGTGCTCCAGGCCACCCGCGCCCTGCGCAAGGGGTACGAGTCGGCGATGTACTTCTACGGTCCGGGCGCGATCAACTGCCTCGCCACGCGCGGCTTCCCGACCACCGGGGACTCCGGCTTTCCCGGTGAGCAGAACATCAACGACGCGTTGGCGACGTTCATCTCCGAGGGCGGCACGGTGTTCTGCTGCCGCTTCGGACTCGCGCTGCACGGCGGCCGCGAGGAGGACTTGATCGAGGGCGTGATTCCCGCGCACCCGCTCGACGTGCAGGACGCGTTGATCCACTACGCCCGCAAGGGCGCGATCATCAACTCCACCTACATGGTCTGAGGCCGGTCCGATGTCCGTCACCCAGACCAGGAACCACCGCGTGGACCTCGCTCTTCTCGGTATCCGCGGCACTCCGCCCGTGCGGCGCACGGCCGGCGCGGGACCCAGCGACGACGGTCATGTCAGCATCGACGGCCTGGGCGCCGCGTTGCCGCGCAACCCGTCGAGTCCGTACGTCCTGGACGGCGACCGGGTCCTGTTCGACGGCGACGACATCGGATTGGACATCGCCGCCATCGATCGGCCGGCCTTCTACGACCTGACGACCGACGAGGGCGTCCCTTACGAGAAGCTGGCCAAACTGCACGGCAAGGGCGTCCTGGCGACGACGGTGGTGCAGACCTGCATCCGCTACGACGAGTCCCAGCGGTGCCGGTTCTGCTCCATCGAGGAATCGCTGCGCAGCGGCGCCACGGTGGCCGTCAAGAAGCCGGCCGATCTCGCCGCCGTCGCCGAGGCCGCGGTGCGGCTCGACGGCGTCACGCAGATGGTCATGACGACGGGCACCTCCGCCGGCACCGACCGTGGAGCGTTGCATCTGGCGCGCTGCGTCCGGGCCGTCAAGGCGCGGGTCCCGGAGTTACCGATCCAGGTGCAGTGCGAACCTCCCGGTGACCTCGCCACCATCACGGAGTTGTACGACGCGGGTGCGCGGTCCATCGGTATCCACGTCGAGTCGCTCGACGAGGACGTCCGCCGGGCGTGGATGCCCGGCAAGGCGTCGGTACCGCTGGACGACTACCGCGCAGCATGGGTCGAGGCTGTCCGCGTCTTCGGCCGCAACCAGGTGTCGACGTACCTGCTCGTCGGCCTCGGTGAAGATCCGGACGAGCTGGTGGCGGGGGCCGCCGAGCTGATCGAGATGGGCGTCTATCCCTTCGTCGTCCCGTTCCGTCCGCATCCCGGCACGCTGGCAGTCGACGTCGACGGTGCCCGCGCACCCTCGTCGGAGCTGCTCACGGACGTCAGTACGAGGGTCGCCGAGGCGCTTGCCGACGCCGGAATGCTGGGCACCGATCAGAAGGCCGGATGCGCGGCGTGCGGTGCCTGCAGTGTGCTGCAGACGATGGGGGGCTGACATGGCGTCCGAACTGTCCATCCTGACGGGTGAACCGTCGACTGTCCTCGCACCCTTCCTGGTGCGGCCGGCGGAGTCGAACGCCGACCTGGGTGCCTACCGGCAACTCCGGCGTGAGTCGTTCGTCGTCGACCAGGGGCTGTTCGAGGGTTCCGATCGCGACGATGTCGACGACGATCCCCGGGCGACCGTGCTGGTCGCGACAGCCCCGGACGGCACGGTGCTGGGCGGTGTCCGGGTGGCGCCGTGCACGGACGTCGACCTGGGGTGGTGGGCGGGTAGTCGTCTGGTGGTCGCGCGCGGAAGCCGCGGTCGGACGGTAGGTCCCGCGCTGGTGCGAGCTGCCTGCGCGTACGTCGAGACTCTCGGCGTCCTGCGTTTCGACGCGACGGTGCAACAGCAGTACGTGCCGATGTTCACCGAGCTCGGCTGGGAATCCGTGGGAGCCGCATGGATCGCCGACACGCCGCACGAGTCGATGCGGTGGCCCCTGCATACCGTGCAGCGACTGGTCGACTCCACCAAATCCATGCTCGCCCGCGTCCTCGCCCCGCTGGCGACGGGCCCACTGGGGCTGGGCGCCAGTGGTTTCCGAGGTGACGACGGCGTGCCGGTCCCCGGATCCGACATCGTCGCCGCGTGCGATGCCATCGTGCCGTCGATGGTCGAGCGCGATCCCGAATGGGCCGGGTGGTGCGCGGCACTGGTCAATCTGAACGATCTGTCGGCGATGGGCGCGACACCGATCGGGATGCTCGACGCGGTCGGTGCCCCAACCACCTCTCTCCTGACGCGCGTGATTCGTGGATTGGCGCGTGCAGGGGACGCGTGGGGCGTGCCGGTCCTCGGTGGACACACCCAGGTGGGCGTTCCTGCGTCACTGTCCGTGACGGCACTCGGCAGAACGACCCGCCCCGTGCCCGCAGGAGGCGGACGCGTGGGCGACGACCTGCGACTGACCGCCGATCTGGGCGGCGGTTGGCGCGCCGGATATCAGGGCGCGCAGTGGGATTCGTCGTCGACGAGGTCGCGGGACGAACTGGTGGCGATGGGATCGTTCGTGGCCCGCGCGGCTCCGCGAGCGGCCAAGGACGTCAGTATGGCCGGCTTCGCCGGCACGACCGGGATGATGGCCGAAGCGTCGGGGACGGGTGCGGAAATCGACGTCGCCCGGATACCTCGCCCTGCCGGCGCGGATCTCGGCCGGTGGATCACGTGTTTTCCGGGGTTCGCGATGATCACCGCGGACCGGCCGGGACGCCGCGTCCCGGCTGCAGGACCGGCAACGTCGGCTGTGTGCGGCCGACTCACCAGGACGCCGGGCGTCACCTTGCGGTGGCCCGACGGCGTCGTCACCTCTGCGGTGTCCGCCGCAGTCACAGGATTGGGACGAGCATGAGCGAGATCATGATATCGGTTGCGTCGGAACGGTTCGGCCGCGATATGGCCGAGTCCTACGCGACGATCGAGAGGAACATCGTCGAGGCACGACGACGCGGCAGTTCACTGCTCGTCCTGCCGGAGGCCTGCCTGGGTGGCTACCTTCCCAGCCTGGGTGGGGGTGAGGAGACGGAGGAGAAGCGGCAGCGGCGGTTGCAGAACCTTCCGCCGGCCCTCGAACTCGACGGCCCGGAGATCGCCAGGGTCGCCGCGATGGCCGGGGACATGGTGGTGACGTTCGGATTCTGCGAGGCGGACGGACCGGTGCGGTACAACGCCGCGGTGACCGTCCACGGCGACGGTGTGCTGGGCTCCTACCGCAAGGTGCATCAGCCACTGGGCGAAAATCTCTGCTACTCAGCAGGTTCGGAGTACCGGGCGTTCGACACGCCGGTCGGCCGGATGGGGATGCAGATCTGCTACGACAAGGCCTTCCCCGAGGCCGCGCGGGAGATCGCTCTCGACGGCGCGGAGATCATCACCTCCCTGTCCGCATGGCCGACGTCGCGGACGGGTCGGGCTCCCGACATGGCGCAGGACAGGTGGAAGCTCCGTTTCGACATCTACGACCAGGCGCGTGCGCTCGAGAACCAGGTGGTCTGGGTCGCCGCGAACCAGGCGGGTTCGTTCGGCTCGCTCGACTTCGTCTGCAGCGCCAAGATAGTCGGGCCGGGCGGGGAGATCCTGGCGGGGACGGGCATCGAGCCCGGCCTGGCCACGGCCACACTCGACGTCCAGCGCGCAATCGCCGCGGCTCGTGGCGGCGGCATGTACAACCTCAGGGATCGTCGACCGTCGATCTACGGGACCATCACCGACGAGGACAGCATGTCCCGCGTGGATCGGGTGATGAGCCGTGCCTGAGATGACGTTCACCGTGCTCTGGCCCAACGGGCTTCGACAGCAGTGCTATTCACCGTCGCTGGTCGTTCGCGACCACCTGACGGTGGGCGACCGTTACGAGATCGTCGACTTCGTCCAGCGCAGCAGGACGGCGCTGACGGAGGCGAGCGATCGGGTGATGGCCAAGTTCGGCTTCGCGTGCACCTCGGCCGCGGCCACGCTACGGGAGATCGAGACCACCGCAGCAGCATTCGACTCGGGCACGGTCCGAGTTCTCGACCTGGGAGGCCGGCGATGAGCGAACATCACAGCGCGATCGTCATCGGTGCGGGGCAGGCCGGGCTGTCGATGAGCTGGCACCTGACTCGCCGCGGCATCGACCACGTCGTCCTGGAGCGGGACACCGTCGCGCACGAATGGCTCGACGGCCGCTGGGACAACTTCACGTTGGTGACGCCGAACTGGCAGTGCGTGCTGCCGGGCTACACGTACGACGGTGACGATCCCGACGGGTTCATGACCCGGGATCTGGTGTACGACTTCGTGCGTCGATACGCGGAGTCCTTCGATGCGCCGGTACGCGAGCACGTCACCGTCCTGAACGTCCAGCAGCGCCCCCGGGGCGGGTATTCGGTCTCTACTTCGTCAGGTGCGATGACGGCGGATCAGGTCGTGGTAGCCGTCGGTGGGTACCACACCCCGTCGATACCTCGACTCGCCGAACGCATTCCGCCGTCGATCGCGCAGATCCACTCGTCGGCGTACCGGAGTGCGAGCGCACTGCCTGCCGGCGGTGTCCTGGTGGTCGGCACCGGGCAGTCCGGGGCACAGATCGCCGAAGACCTCCATCTCGAGGGCCGCCAGGTGCACCTCGTGGCCGGATCCGCTCCCCGGGTGGCGCGGTTCTACCGAGGGCGCGATTGTGTCGCGTGGCTGCAGGACATGGGTGTGTACGACGTCTCCATCTCCGCCCATGCCGGTGGACTGTCGAAGCGGGAGAGCACCAACCACTACGTCACGGGCCGTGACGGTGGACGCGACATCGACCTGCGGGCGTTCGCGGTGGACGGCATGCGGCTCTACGGCCGTCTCACCGACGTCGACTAGGACGGGCGGCTGCACTTCGCGCAGACCCTCGAACAGTCGCTCGACGCTGCCGATGCCGTGTCCGAGGGCATCAAGAACGACATCGACGCGTACATCGCCAGGGCGGGTCTCGATGCTCCCGTCGAGGAGCGGTACACGCCGGTGTGGCGGCCGGAGGTCGAACCCACTGAACTCGACCTCGCGGCCGAGGGAATCACGTCCATCGTGTGGGCCGTCGGTTTCCGACGCGACTACCGGTGGCTGAAGGTGGGTGTGTTCGACGGTGAGGGTCACCCGGCCCACACACGCGGGGTGACCGCGGCTCCGGGCCTGTACTTCCTCGGCCTGCCCTGGCAGAACACCTGGGGCTCCGGACGTTTCGCGGCGGTGGCGCGCGATGCCGAGTACCTGGGCGAGCAGGTGGCGGCCGGCGCACGCGTGCCGGCGCGAGTCTGAGTGCACCGGTGGCCCCCATCCGAGCAGCGGCGCTCGCAGGTCATTTCGGCAGGGACGTCGAGCGGTCTCTGGAGAAGATCCTGGGCATCATCGGTCATGCGCACGATCGCAAGATCGACCTCCTGGTGCTTCCCGACGCGTGTCTCGGTGGGTACATCGGCGATCTGAACAACCCGGACCTGGACGAGTTGCCGCCCGCTCTGGACGAGGACGGTCCGGAACTGTCCGGCATCGCGGCCGCGGCGCGCTCGATGACCGTGTGCGTCGGCTACACCGAGCGGGCCGGAGATCAGCGGTACAACGCCGCGGTGTGCCTTACCGGTGACGGCGTGTTGGGGAGTCACCGCAAGGTGCACCAGCCTGCCGGGGAGTCCCTGGCATATTCGGCGGGAAACGGCTTCTCGGCGTTCGACACACCGGTGGGGCGGATGGGCATGCTGATCGACTACGACAAGACGTTCCCCGAGTCGGCGCGCACGTTGGCGCTGGACGGCGCGCGTATCGTCGCGGCGCTGTCGGCGTGGCCGGCGAGCGTGACCGATCGAGCATCGAAGTTGGCCAACGACAGGCAGTCCCGTCTGTTCGACCTCTACGACGCCGCACGTGCCGCGGAGAACCAGGTCGTGCTGCTGTCCTCGAACCACACGGGGGTGATGGGCTCGTTGCGCTTCCTCGGGCAGGCGAAAGTGGTGGGCCCCGGCGGCGACGTGCTCTGCCGTACCCGCGACAAGGGCGGGCTGGCGTGTTGCGACATCGATGTCGATGCCGAGGTGGATCGCGCGCGGAGGGTGTTGCGCCATCTCGACGAGCGGCGCCCCGACGCGTATCACCGGGAGGTCTCGTGCGCATCGCACTCCTGACCTACTCGACGAAGCCGCGCGGCGGAGTGGTGCACACCGTCGAACTGGCCGAAGCCCTCTCGCGGGCCGGGGCCGAGGTCACCGTGTGGTCTCTGGCTCGCGGCGGAGACGAGGGTTTCTACCGCACCGTCGACCCGTCGGTCCGGGTGCGGTTGGTTCCGTTCCCCCCGCGTGACGACGAGTCGGTGGGCGAGCGCATCCTCCGCTCGATCCGGGTGATGCGCGAGGCGTTCGACCCGGCCGACGCCGACATCGTGCACGCGCAGGACTGCATCACGGCCAACGCTGTCGGACGGTGCATCCGCACGATCCACCACCTCGAGAACTTCACGACACCCGAGCTGGCGGCGTGTCACGAACGCGCGATCGTCGAGCCCTACGCCCATATCTGCGTCTCGCGGGCCGTGGCCGACGAGGTCCGGGCCGGCTGGGGTTTCGAGCCGACGGTCATCCCGAACGGGGTGGACCACGTGAGGTTCGCGTCGGCGCGGGGTGACGACTGGCGTGCGCGCATGGGCAGGTACGTCCTGGCCGTCGGCGGCATCGAGCCGCGGAAGGGCAGCATCGATCTGCTCGATGCCTATGCCGTTCTGCAGCACCGCCATCCCGACGTCCGACTGGTCTTCGCCGGCGGTGAGACGCTGTTCGACTACCGCGGATACCGGGCGGAGTTCGATGCGCGTGCGGGCCGGGCCGCGGTGGCCCCCGTCGTGATGGGGACCGTCGACAACGATGTGCTTCCGTCCCTCGTCGCCGGGGCGTCGGCGTTCGCGTTCCTGTCCACGAAGGAGGGATTCGGCCTCGCCGCGATGGAGGCTCTCGCCGCGTCGGTTCCCGTGGTGATGCGAGACCTCCCGGTGTTCCGGGAAGTGTTCGGCGACGCGGTGCGGTACGGAGGCGACGCCGAGGAGACGGCCGGGGCGCTGGAGGATGCGATGGGCTCCAGCGATCGGGCTGCGGCTGGACGTGCGCTCGCCGCCGCAGCGGACTGGGACGACGCGGCAGCCCGGCATCTGGAGTTCTACGAACGCATGCCCCCGGCGTTCGGGGACTCCGCCGACGCGTGAGCGTCGACGGTGGCGTCGTAGAAGAGTTGGACGAACGACGAGGGCGCTGCACGCCTCTTCTCGGGTCTGTCGTGCTCGCGATCGTCGGGTGATGTCGACATGAATGGTCCCCTCCGAACACTCTCATCTACTGAATAGTTGAACAACTGAGAGAGTACCCGCTGCGCCGACGGCGTGCAGAGGGGATTTTGATGTGACCCACTTCTCATCGCTGACGAAGTATGTTAAGACATACAGACATGGATTGAGCGCCTCGCAGGGCTGGAGGCCACACGCCGACGATGGGATGTCATGTCTTCGCAAGTCACCGGTACGGGAAGTTCGCTCCCGGCCGACTCTCCCGGCCCGCATTCACGACGACTCGGGGTCATCGCCGTCGTGGCGACCTTCGGTGGTCTGCTCTTCGGCTACGACACCGGCGTCATCAACGGCGCGCTGGAGCCGCTGAAGGAGGACCTGTCCCTGACGTCGTTCACCGAGGGGTTCGTCGTCAGCATCCTGATCTTCGGAGCGGCGATCGGCGCCCTGGTCGGAGGCCGGCTGTCGGACAAGTACGGGCGTCGCCACAACATCCTGATGCTGGCGGGCGTCTTCGTCCTCGGCACGCTCGGATGTGTTCTCGCGCCGTCGTGGGAAGTACTCGCGGTGTTCCGCTTCGTCCTCGGCCTGGCCGTCGGTGGCGCATCCGCGACGGTGCCGGTGTACCTCTCGGAGGTCTCACCGTTCGAGCGTCGCGGCTCACTGGTCACCCGCAACGAGGTCATGATCGTCAGCGGCCAGTTCGCCGCTTTCGTCATCAACGCCCTGATCTTCAACATCTGGGGCGACCACGAGTCCGTCTGGCGATACATGCTTCTGGTCGCGGTGCTGCCGGCGTTCGCCCTTTTCTTCGGAATGCTGCGCATGCCCGAAAGTCCGCGCTGGCTGGTCTCGCAGGGCAGGGACGACGACGCGTTGGCCGTGCTGAAGCAGGTGCGCTCACCGGAACGCGCCGAGGCCGAGATGGCAGAAGTCCACGCGCTCGCCGAGGAGGAGAAGCTCTCCCAGACCGGCGGAGCGGCCGATCTGTCCGTGCGGTGGATCAGACGGCTGATCTTCATCGGCGTCGGACTCGGTGTCTTCCAGCAGTTCACCGGCATCAACTCCGTGATGTACTACGGCACCCAGCTGCTCGGTGATGCCGGGTTCTCCAGCAGCGCAGCCATTCTCGCGAACACGCTCAACGGGCTGTTCAGTGTTCTCGGCATCACCGTCGGACTGTTCATCATGAACAGGGTCAACCGTCGCACGATGCTGATCGCGGGTTTCTCGCTGACGACGTTCTTCCATCTGCTGGTCGGACTGTCGGCCCTTCTGCTTCCCGACGGCACCGCGAAGGCGTACTTCATCCTCGTCTTCGTCGTTCTCTTCGTCTTCTGCATGCAGGGCACCATCGGGCCGCTGGTGTGGTTGATGCTCGCGGAGATCTTCCCGCTGAAGATCCGCAGCTTCGCCATCGGTGTCTGCGTGTTCATGCTCTGGATCGCCAATGCTGCAGTCGCGCTGGCATTCCCACCGGTGGTGGAGGCGCTGGGCATCGCGCCGACGTTCTTCATCTTCGTCGGACTCGGCATTCTGGCCTTGGTCTTCATCATCACCCAGGTGCCCGAGACCCGCGGCCAGAGTCTGGAACACTTGGAAGCTCGCTTCCGCCGCGAATACTCCTGACACGACCGACACACGAAAGGTAGGTGACACGTCATGGCAGTGCTGGTAGCAGTGACCGACAGCGACGAGGGGCGTCACGCATTGAGGGAGGGCGTGCGTGAAGCACGCATGCTGGACACCGACGTGATCGCGGTGAACCTGACTCTCGGAGCGCTCGACACCGGCGACCTCGACGACGACGTACCGGTGCGCGTGATCGAGCGCGCCGGGCGCGAGGACCGCGATCCTGTGGTGGCGGTCATCGACGAGATCGATGCGCACCCGCAGGTGACGCGCCTGGTGATCGGTATCAAGAAGCGCAGTCGCGTCGGAAAAGCATTGCTGGGCAGCGTCAGTCAGCGACTGCTGATGACGTCACCGGTCCCGGTTCTCACCGTTCGGCCCGACTGAGCCGAACGGCGAGCGGGGATCGATCAGACCGTGCAGAGCGGGCGGATCTCGTTGCTGCCCTCGGTGGTCGGAGACGTCAGCAGCAGGCACGCGTTGTAGCCGCGGCTCTCGACGACGCTGCGGATCTGCTTCCACTGATCGGTGCTCACCTGCGGCGAGCGCGACAGGACGAAGCCCGACGTGCGGAACGGGTCGCCCACCAGTGCCCACGAGTAGTCGTCGGCGATGTAGGTGACGATGTAGTTGGTCGGGCCCTCGGGGTTGTCCTGGGTGGGAACGCCGGGGAAGCTCACGTGCAGCTGCGCCTGCGTGACCGGATCGTTCACCCGGGCGTTGCCGATGATCTCGTTGGCTCCGCCGTCCCAGCGAGTGCAGTTGTTCTGCACGCGCACGTTACTGGGGTCGAGCAGCTGGTAGTTGGCCCTGGTGTCCTTGGCGCAGTTGAGGTTGAACGGCTGCGGCACGGCAGCGATCTGCCACCAGTCACCCGTGTAGCGCTGGACGTCGAGCTGCTGGATCGGCTGCAGAGGTTCGAACAACGGCTGCGCGGAGGCCGCGCTGCCTCCGGCCAGAACCGCGCCGGTGACGAGCGCTCCGGCGACAGCCGTGCGGATGATGCTTCGGATCATGGGGTGACTCCTTCTCGAGTGGTGCTGTGACTGTCTTCGGAGTGGGGGTCCAGTGTGGTCGGCCACCAGATGCGGGGCCCGACGAGAGTGAAGAGCGCGGGGATCACGACAGTGCGCACGACGAACGTGTCCAGCAGGATGCCGAGACCGACCACGATGCCCAGCTGGGTGAGCAGGATCAGCGGCAGCACGCCCAGGACGGCGAACACGGCGGCGAGCACGATGCCGGCGCTGGTGATGACAGCACCGGTCGACGCGACCGCGCGGACGATCCCCGTTCGGGTGCCGTGAGTGGGTGTCTCCTCACGAGCCCTGGTCACCAGGAAGATCGTGTAGTCGACGCCCAGTGCGACCAGGAACAGGAAGCCGAACAGCGGGACGTTGTCACCGAGGGCAGGGAACCCGAAGACGTGTTGGCTGACCCAGCTTCCGACGCCCAGGGCAGCGAGGGTGCTGAGGACCGTCGTCGCGACGAGGACGATCGGCGCCAGTAGAGACCGCAGCAGTGCGATCAGCACCAGCAGGACCACCAGCAGGATCACGGGAATGATCACGAGGCGATCGCGTGCCGCGGCGTCGGACGTGTCCAGCGCCTGCGCGTCGCTGCCGCCCACCACGGCGTCGGCTCCCGCGATCTCTCCGACCGTCGCCCGCACGTTCCGGACAGCGTCGAACGCGCCGTCGGACGACGGTTCTGCGCCCAGAACCACCGACAATTCCGTGAGTCCGGTCTCGGAGGTGGCGGTCTGCGTCACCGACACCACACCGTCGGTGCCCCGCACCGCGGACTCGACCTGCTGCGCGGAATCGGTGTTCGCGACGACGATCGTCGGATCCGACTGCCCGGCCGGGAAGTGGTCGGCCAGAGTGTCGATGCCGTCGACGGATTCGGCGGTGACGCGGAACTGCTCGGTCTGTGACAGCCCGACGTTCGTGCCGATCAGCCCGAGGATGCAGACGGCCAGTGCGACCACGGAGACGACGGCCGCGCGGCCGGGCCGACGGCCGACGGCGTTGGCCACTCGGAAGAAGACGCCCTTCTCGGTCGGCTCCGGATCGCCGACGCGAGGAACGAACGGCCAGAACAGCTTCCGGCCACACAGTGACAGCAGTGGAGGCAACACGAAGAGGACGAAGACGGCAGCGACGACGAGACCGGCGGAGGCCAGTCCGCCGAGGCTGCGCGTACTGGGCAGGGTGCCCAGGAGGAGTGTGAGCAGCGCCAGGACGACCGTCGCGTTGCTGGCCACGATGGCGGGGCCGGCCCGTCGGACGGCATGCCGCAGCGCGACCCGGTGATCTGCCTCGCGGCGCAGTTCCTCGCGGTAGCGGGAGATGAGCAAGAGCGCGTAGTTGGTTCCTGCGCCGAACACCAGGACGCTCGTGATGCCCGAGGTACTGCCGTCGAAGGAGAGCCCCGTCAGGTCCGAGACCGCGGTACCGACCGTCGTGGCCACGCGGTCACCGAAGCCCACGACGAGCAGCGGAACGAGCCACAGCACCGGTGATCGATAGGTGGCGATGAGCAGCAGCGCGACGACCAGGGCCGTGACAGTCAGCAGGACGAAGTTCGCGCCGGAGAAGGAGTCGGCGATGTCGGCGGCGAAGGCGGGTCCGCCGGTGACCTGGAGTGTCAGTTCCGCGGGCAGGCCGTCGGTGGCTGCGGACCGGAGATCGGTGACCAACTCGGCCAAGCCGGCGCCGTTCGCTTCCGTCGACACTTGGACGGGCGCGATGGCTGCTTCGCCGTCGGGTGCGGGGATGACGGGAGCATCCTGCACCGACGGATCGACGCCTCTGTCGACGGCGTTCATCCGCTCCCGCGCGGCTGCGACGTCCGCCAGGTCCTGCTCGGACAGCGCGCCACCGTCGGTACGGGTCGCCACGAGAATGACCGGTGAGAGGTCGGCGTCGGGGAAGTCCTGTAGGAGTACGTCGACCTGTGCGGACTCGGCATCCACCGGAACGGAGGTGGGCGAGCTCTCGGCAGCCGAATTGCTCCCGATCGCACCCATGAACCCGCCCGACGCGAGCACGACGAGGAGGGCGACGATCCAGGATCGGCGTCCGGACACCAGTCCGGCGATGCGGTCCCACACGGAGTTCTCGTTCACGCTCGCCAGTGTCTCAGTCTGTTGATCATTAAGCAACTGAAGTAATATGGACGGCAGTGTGGCGAGTACGCTGACGCCGGGGTTCGCGAAGGAGCATGAGTGTCGGAGCAGGATCGGTCGGACGGCGATGCCGCACGGCGCGAACTCGAATCGCTGATCGCCGCCGACATGCGCGCCATGACCGCCGAGTCGGATCAGCTGGGACGAGTATTCGGAGCTCGGCACCACCTCAACGCGAACGACTTCCGGGCTCTGCTGCACATCATGGTCTCCGACGTCGGCGGACGCCCCGTCTCTCCCGGTGAACTGGGCTCACTGCTCGGACTGTCGTCCGCGGCGATGACCTACCTCGTCGAACGCATGATCGTGTCCGGCCACATCCGCCGCGAACCCGACGTCCGTGACCGTAGACGCGTCATTCTCCGCTACGACGAGCCCGGAATGGACGTCGCTCGACAGTTCTTCGGTCCGCTGGGGCAGCACGTCTCACAGTCTCTCGCGGACCTCCCGGACGACGACCTGGCCGCGGCGCACCGCGTCTTCGGTGCGCTCACCGATGCGATGCAGACGTATCACCGGGAGATCAAAAGCGCCGAATGATGCTCGGCAACCGCACAGTTTCCGATCGGGCTCGACGGGTAGCCGAGCCGGATGCCCGCTGTCAGAGTTGCCACCGATCGTGGCTTCGCCGCGACCGTCGCCGACTCGATCGTCACCGGTCTCGACGGATCGACCACGCGCGACGGAGATCTGCTCACCGTCCACCGGGTGACCGTCCCCCTGCCTCCGGTGCAGAGCGGAAGCCCTGATCTCGACACCTGGTCGTCCCTGCTCGGTCACACCGGAGGGAGCGAGGACACCGTGACCGTGTGTGTCTCCGAGATACCGCGCCGTGTGCGCTCGCGCCCCGTCCTCGCCGAGATAGTCCGGCCGTCGATGGTGGTGATCTACGTCCCGTCGTTCGGCATCCACCGGGTCGCGCGACGTGCGCGCGCCGTCACGCTGGCCGCTCTGGGCGCGCTGCGCGACTCCACCGGTGTCGACCGACCCGATCCCGCCACCGGTCCGGCGCAGTGGTCCACCGTGTCCGGCCACGACGCCCTGGTGGCGCCCGCCCTGCTGGGGCATGCGCGGGTGGTCGCGGGCATGATCCGCACCAACCGCCCGTGGAGGCTGGTACCGACGCTGTCGGGCGCGCTCGCCGCGGCGACTGCGACGTCCGCATTCGGCCTCTTCTACTCGAGCATCTGGCAGATGGCGGCGTCGATGTCGATCGTGCGCCTGACCGCGGTGTCCGCCACTGCTCTGCTCGCCGTCACAGCGTGGCTCATCTTCCCGAACAGTCTGTGGGAGAAGCGCACTCGGCGCGAGCGAGGATCGACCGCACGATGTACAACCTCGCCACCCTCGGTACGGTCGTCGCCGGAGTCGTCACCATGTACGCGGTCGCTGGGCACCGTGGCGGGTGCCGTCGGCAGCACCGTGGCCGACCAGGAGCAGATTCTCTGCGCGACGTTCGGACACCGCGAGTTCTTGCGTCGACGCGCGGCGGCCGGCCGATTGGACGACACGCGGGACCACGCCGACTCGTGATCACCGAATTACGCTCGGAGAGTTGGCTAGTCGACCAACTTCTGGGCGAACATGACGATGATGTCGCTGGGACCGCGCAGGTAGGTCAGCTTGTACACGCCCTCGTAGTTCGCGACACCGCGCAGCGGAAAGCACCCGTGCCGGGCGGCGATCGCGAGCGCCTCGTCGAGGTCGTCCACAGCGAAGGCGACCCGGTGCATGCCGACCTGATATGGGAGCGTCGGTTCCGTCTCGATCATCGTGGGATGGCGGTTCTGGAACAGCTCGATGCGGCCGGTCCCGTCCGGAGTCTCGAGCATCGCGATGTCCGCGTGATTGCCGTCGACTCCCACGGCGGTATCGGCCCACTCACCGCTGACGGTGTCGCGGCCCAGCAGGGTCAGTCCGAGGTCGGTGAAGAACGCGACGGCCGCGTCGAGATCGCGGACGGCGATCCCGACGTTCTCCAGACGGATCGGCATCAGCGCGCGGTGTGCTCGACGATCACGGCCTTGACGCGTTCGACGTCCGCGGGGACGACGTCGAAACGCTGCGGGAGATCCTCGATGCCGTCGAATGCCGCCGGCCGTTCGGGTTCCTCACCGAGAGCTTCGCGGACGATGTCCGCGAACTTCGCCGGCAGTGCGGTCTCCAGCACGATCATCGGGATGCCCTCCCGAAGATTGCGGCGGGCCACGACGACGCCGTCGGCTGTGTGCGGGTCGATGGTCACCCCGTAGCGGTCCTTCACGTCGCGGATCGTCGCGACGCGATCGGCATGCGTACTGCGCCCGGAGACGAAGCCGAATTCGGCGATCCGATCGAACTCCGCAGTGCCGGAGAAGTCGAAGCCGCCGTCGGTGTCGAGCGCGCGGAACAGCTCGCCGAGCCGGGCCGCGTCCTGATCGACCAGGTCGTAGAGGAAGCGCTCGAAGTTCGACGCCTTGGAGATGTCCATGCTCGGGCTCGAGGTGTGGTGCGTCTCGGCGGGCGACCGTGGGCGGTAGACGCCGGTGCGGAAGAACTCGTCGAGGACGTCGTTCTCGTTCGTCGCGACGATTAGCTGATCGATGGGAAGACCCATGCATCGTGCGATGTGTCCGGCGCAGACGTTGCCGAAGTTGCCGGACGGGACCGAGAACGACACCTTCTGTCCGGGCCCGTCGGTGGCGAGCAGCCACCCGTGCACGTAGTAGACGACCTGCGCGACGACGCGAGCCCAGTTGATGGAGTTGACGGTGCCGATCGCGTGGTGTGCCTTGAACTCGGCATCCTTGGACACCGCCTTGACGATGTCCTGGCAGTCGTCGAAGTTGCCCTCGACGGCCAGGTTCACGATGTTGTCGTCCTGCAGGCTGAACATCTGCGCGCGCTGGAAGCTGCTCATCCGTCCGTGCGGACTCAACATGACGACGCGGATACGGTTCTTGCCCCGCATCGCGTGTTCGGCGGCGCTACCGGTGTCCCCGGAGGTGGCGCCCAGGATGTTCAGCTCGTTGCCGCTCGCGGCGAGGGTGTACTCGAAAAGATTGCCGATGAGCTGCATGGCCATGTCCTTGAAGGCCAGCGTGGGCCCGTTGGACAGTCCGAGCAGCTTCAGCGGTGCACCGTCCTCGTCTCCGAGAGTGCGCAGCGGGGTGATCAGCGAGACGTCGTCACCCTCGCGGCCGTTGCAGTACACCTCGGCGGTGTACGTGCGGCGCGTGATGTCGTGGAGATCGTCGGCCGGGATGTCGTCCGCGAACTTCGAGAGCACCGCGAACGCGAGGTCGGCGTAGGCCAGGCCGCGCCACGATTCGAGCTCGTCGGCGGTCAGCTGCGGGTACTCCGAGGGCAGGTAGAGGCCCCCGTCGGGCGCGAGACCGCCGAGGAGGATGTCCGAGAAGTGCTGGGGCAGGTTGTGACCCCGCGTCGACTGATACTGCATCACGTGACTCTCTTCGTCCGGGTGGAGGCGCGGTCAACCTTGCCATATCGGGGAATCGGCACGCGCCAGCTCCGTGCGGATCGCCTCGACGAACTTCTCTACGTCGGCCTCGGTGGTGTCGAAGGAACACATCCAGCGGACCTCGCCGCGGGAGGCGTCCCAGTCGTAGAACCGGAAGCGCTCGCGGAGGCGGTCTGCCACACCGGCCGGCAGGGTGGCGAAGACGGCATTCGCCTGTGTCGGTCGGCTGAACCCGAGGCCCGGTGCGTCGCCCGCGTCGACGAGTGCCTCGAGGGACGAGCGCAGACGGGAGGCCATCGAGTTGGCGTGCGACGCCGAGCGGAACCACAACCCGCGGTCCTCACCAGGTTCGAGCAGGGCGAGGAGCTGAGCGGCACCGAACCGCATCTTCGACGCCAGCTGCATGTCGAGCTTGCGCAGATACGTGATCCCCTCGGATGCCGACGGGTCGAGCACGACGATCGCCTCGCCGAAGATGAGGCCGTTCTTGGTGCCGCCGAACGACAGGACGTCGACCCCCACATCGGTTGTGATGGCGCGCAGCGGGAGGTCGAGCGCCGCGGCCGCGTTCGCGATGCGGGCTCCGTCGACGTGCAGTCGCATGCCGTAGCCGTGAGCGTGGTCCGCGACGGCCCTGATCTCGTCCGGCGTGTAGACGGTGCCCAATTCGGTGGACTGCGTGATCGACACGACCAGCGGCTGCGCGCGGTGCTCGTCGCCCCAGCCGTACGCCTCGCGGTCGATCAGCTCCGGGGTCAGCTTCCCGTCGGGTGAGTCGACCGTCAGCAGCTTGATGCCGCCGACTCGCTCGGGTGCCCCGCCCTCGTCGCCGTTGATGTGGGCGGTGGACGCGCAGACGACGGCGCCCCAGCGGGGGAGCATCGACTGCAGTCCGACGACGTTGGCGCCGGTGCCGTTGAAGACCGGGAAGACGGCGATGTCCGGCCCGAAATGCTCGACAAAGACCTCGTCCAGACGCCTGCTGTAGTCGTCTCCGCCGTACGCGACCTGGTGACCGCCGTTCGCGGCGGCGAGAGCGTCGAGGACTTCCGGGTGCACGCCCGCGTAGTTGTCGGACGCGAAACCGCGGACGGTGCTGTCATGCAGAGAGATCACCGAGTCATTCTCGCTCCGGCCCGGGCTGGCAGTGCGGGCACCACCACGTACGGCGTCGTTCCGGATCCCCGGGCACCTCGGCGACGACGCGGATCGTCGTGCCGCATCGGAGGCAGGGTTTGCCGGCGCGACCGGCGACCCAGTGCTGTCGACCGGGCCGCGTGTCCCCGGTGGTCACCTGCATGGCCCGCGGAGTGGAGACGGAGTGCCGCATCGCTTTCCGGGTCAAGGCCACCAATTTGTCGGCGTCGACCTCGGTCGCCGGGACCCACGGGCCGAGACCGCGGAGAAAGCACAGTTCGTTCGCCCACAGGTTGCCGGGTCCCGCCATCACGCGCTGATCGAGCAGCACCGCGACGACCGGACGCGGATCGCGTCGGACGTTGGCCGCCGCGAGTGCGGCGTCGAAGTCGTCGTGCAGCGGGTCGGGCCCGAGGTAGGCGAGCCCGGCGTCGGCGTCGGCCGTGGTGGAGAAGTCCACGACCGGAAGCAGCAGGCCGTACGCCGTCGGGCCGTCCCTGACGGCGAGCCGGACACGGACGTCGGGATCGAGTCGACGGGGAAGGTGACGGCCGGGTCGGGTGATCGTCCACGACCCGGTCATCTTCAGATGGGTGTGCAGGGTGAGATCGCCGTCGATGTCCGTCAGCAGGTGCTTCCCGTGCGTGCGGTGGCGGAGGACGGTGCGACCGGCGAGATCCTCGGTGGCGTGTGCGGGGACGTTCAGCCGCCCCTCGCGAAGGACCTTGCCGTCGAGTGCCGCGCGCAACCGTGCCGCGAGTGCGAAGACGGTGTCACCCTCGGGCACGTCAGGTCCAGTACAGCAGCTGCGCCGCGGGTAGGACGCGCTCGAGTTCGGCGGTGAACCACGACTTCATCTCCGCCATCGTCGCTTTCGGGTAGACGTACTTGACGCCGCCGAACTTCGAGCGCTTCGCCGACCTCGCGTCCTCGTCCATCTCGAGCTTCGTGGCCGGGTACCAACTCAGCAACACGTCCTTGCTGGACGGCGTGAACCGGTGGGTGATGATCTCGGCCGTCAGGTCGACATCGGGAACGTCCGCCACTGCGGCCGCGATGTCGGCGAGGAGGTCGCCGTACTGCTCCTGCCAGCCGGGGACGGGCATGATCGGCGCGATGGTTACACCGACCGGGTACCCGGCCAGGGCCAGCGCACGCAGAGCGGCGATGCGTGCCGGCATCCTGGCGGTGCCGCCCTCGAAACGGTTGCCGATGTCGCGAGCATTGACCGACAGGCGCACGCGGGTGCGTCCACCGTGATCGAGGCCGACCAGCTCGGTGATGTCGTCGAACTTGGTGGTGAAGCGCAGTGAGGCGCCTGCACCGAATTCTCCGCTGCCGACGCGGGAGATGGCCGCGGCGAGCGAGCCGGTGACGTGCTCGATCCCCAGAGGATCTGTGTAACAGGACATCTCGAAGGTCGTGCCCTCGTGCCCTCGCTCGGCGGTGCCGCTGGTGATGGTGCCGCGGCCGACGTGTGAGGCGATGGGCGCCAGGACGTCGTCGAGGTTGGCGTACACGCGGGTGACGGGCGGGCCGGACAGAGACCCGGCCAGGTAGCAGTACTGGCAGTGCGCGGGACATCCCTTGGCCAGATCGATGCGCCAGTCCGCACTCGGCGGGATGGGCTGCGGCTTCAGCGCGCTGGGCGGCGCCACGACGACGGCGAGCGTCGACTTCGCACGCGCGTAGGTCTCGCGCTCGGACTCGCCTCGCAGGCCGGTGAGTCGGTCGGCCGTCAGGACGTCGATCTCGGTGACGCCTGCTGCCTCGCACCGCCGCACGATTTCGGCCGTGTGCGGAAGATCGGCCGCCGACTTGGTGATCTGGACCCGACGGGGCGTCCACAGGCGAGTGGGGGCGAGGAGTGAGTCGGTCACGAGCTTTACAACGTCAGGACGGCGGCGATGCTTCCCTCTGCTTGTTCCAGCGCAGCGCATAGGTCCGCAGCTTGCTGAACCCGCGCACCCGCAGCGGCCTGAGCGATTTCAGATAGAACTCGTCCTGCCCTGCCAAGGCGTCGGCCGTCTCGCTGTCCACGAGGACCGTGCCGGGGTGCGCATTGCTGGTCAGGCGTGCCGCGATGTTGACCACCGACCCGTACAGATCACCGAAACGGGCCAGCGCCGGGCCCACCGCGATACCCACGCGCAACGCGGGCACGTCGTCGCGGTCGTCGAACGCCTCGTGCAGGTGGAGTGCGATCCGGGCGGCATCCGCGGCCGTCGCCGCCTGGAACATCACCTCGTCGCCGACGTTCTTGACCACGGAGCCGTGACCACGGGCGATGATGCCGGTGGCGACGGATTCGAACTCCTCGAGCAGGGAGGTGAGCGCGTCCACGTCGAGACGTCGGGTGAGGGAGGTGTAGCCGACCATGTCCGCGAAGCCGACCGCCACGACGTTGCGCGTGTCGCCCGACGCGTCCACCGCGAGCGCGCGTCCGGACGCCGCGGCGAGATGGCGCCGCCAGACGTAGTTCTGCAGCTGCTCGATCGACGGCACGGTCTCCGCGGCGATGACTCTGGCCTCGGCGCGGATGGCGTCGCGATCGGATTCGGACGCCGCCTCGGCATCGGCGATACGGGTGGCGATGTAGGAATTGACGACGCCCACCTGCCACTCTGCGAGGCGCGACATCGACTGCCCGAGAGTGCGGGCGACAGCGACTTCCATGGACTTCTCGACCACGTTCGTGTCGACCATGGTGGTGATCAGCTTCAGCGCGTCGACATCGGCGTCGGTGTACATGACGACATCCGGATCGGGATCCGTCGGGAACCCCATGGCGACCCAGAGCTGTTGTGCGCGTTCCAGATCGACGCCGGCCCGTTCGGCCACCTGATCTCGCGAGTACTTCGCCTCCTCGCCGAGGAGCGTCTGCTCGACATCCGCCTGGCGGAACGTGCGGGGGACGTCGTCGTTGTCGTGATCCGTCATCGTCGAACGTCGTCCAGCGTTCGTTCGAAGACGCCGCGGACCTCGGCGATGTGGTCGTCGAGAGTGTCCAGCGACCAGTCCGTGGTCGGGATCGGGGCCCCGACGGTGACGGTGACCGTTCCGGGGTGCGCGGTGAACGACGACTTCCACATGACGTCACCCGCCCCCTGCAGGATGAGCGGCACGACAGGAACTCCGGCCTCCAGAGCGAGGTGGAACCCGCCCTTCTTGAACCGTCCGAGTCGGGCGGTGGGCATGCGCGTGCCTTCCGGGGCGACGGCCACGGAGACGCCGCTGTGCAGCTTGTCGATCGCGGGCTTCATGGCCTCGCGGGCCGCGGCATTGTTGGACCGGTCGACGTACGCGACGTCGAACAGGGCGCCGAGAGGGGCGAACCGCGGGTCGCGGCTGAGTTCCTTCTTCGCGACGGCCGTGATGTCGCGTCGGAGGACCCGTGCGACGACGATCATGTCCATCGACGACTGGTGGTTGAACATGAAAACGGCGGGTCGGTGCGACCACGCGTTCTCCTCGTCGATCACCTCGACCGTGACCCCCGTCAGAGCCAGTGCGACCTCGGGCGCGACGGCGTTGGTGACGTTCGCTCCGACGCGGCGGCTCCCGCTCAGGATGCCCATCGTCGCGCCCAGTCCGGCACTGGCCAGGACCGAGCCCAAGGCGGCGACGCTGCGAACCGTCGAGGTCAGGTCGGCTCCCCGCGTGGGTTTGCGGAGCTGCACACGCGACCATCCGCGATTCTGCGCGATCCGATCGAGCTCCGGGTCCGGGTTCAGCGCAACGGGTCGTCCAACCGTCTCGAGCATCGGGACGTCCTCGACACCGTTCGAGTAGCCGAAGCAGATGTCCGTGTCGACGCCCGCCTCGGTCGCCCAGTCCTCGATGGCCTCCGCCTTGCGCGGACCCCACAAGGATTTGCCGTCGAGAAGTCCGGTGAGCACGCCGTCCTCGGCGATCTCAGGGTGGGTGCAGATCAAGTCGTCGAACGTCAGATCGTCGACCACGGGCTGCGCCTGGTACGGAGTTGCCGACGTCGACATCACCACGCGATGACCGGCCCGGCGGTGGGCGGCGATCAGCGTCCGGACCTGCGGGAAGATCTGCGATGCGATCTCGGACCGGAACAGGCGGTAGGCCTGGTCGAGAAGTTCGTCGTGAGTCTTGCCTGCGAGGGCGCGCACGGCCTTGTCCATCAGATTGTCGACGGTGGTGCCGCGCACGCGCATCTCCACCACCGCGCTGCTGATCTCCCACAGCTCGAACAGATCGACGTCGAATCGGCGCAGCCGCTCCTTGAACACCGCTGTCGCGGAGTAGCCGTCGATCACGGTTCCGTCGAAGTCGAAGAACGCCACGACGTCCGGGCCCTCGGGCGCCGCCGCGACGTCGGCGATCAGGTCGTCGAACGTCCGCGCGGGATGCGTGGTGGTCACCGGGTTCCTCCGTGGGTGTCGACCGAGTCGAGAGAGACGTGCACCATCGTCCGGATGCGTCGGGCTACGTGTCCCCACGCGGCAATTTCGGCGGCGAACGCGGCACGGCGCTCGGCGACTGCGTCACCGGAGGGATCGAGCAGGCCGCGATTTTCGGCGAGTTGCAGTGCGGTGTCGAACAATTCGTTGGAGATGGCCTCGCTGTGCTCGAGCTGCTGACGCAGTCGGCGTGACTGCGCCACGCCCATGCACTCCTTCAGGAACGCCGGTTTGTCCAGTTCGACGCTCGGGGCGAGCGTCATCAACTGGTCGGCGACCACCTGGTACGCCTCGAAGATGGGTTGCAGAACACGGTGCGCGAGGTGGAAAGGCTGTGCTTGCAACGACTTCAGAGCGTATCCCTGGTGATCGAGCCCGGTGCGCCACTCCGGATCGATCATCGTCACCTCGTCCTCGAGGCGCTCGCCGAATTCCTTCTTCTCTCCGAAGAAGAACTCGAACTTGAGCAGGTCCCGCAGTTCGAGCGCGGACTTCCACAGGTCGTCCGCAGCGACGGACCCGGTGGGGCAGTCCTCGGTCCGCAGGACCACCAGCTCACCGATGGCCCGCATGACGAAGAAGTGGATCGCGTTGTTGCGGAAGAAGGATGCGACCAGATGCTTGTCCTGGGCGAGGAGGAACAGCGGCTCCGGACCGTCGTCGAACCGCGTCACCACACCGGCGGCCACCTGCGCACGCACCGCGGCCGTCATGACCTCGATGTCGGTCAGGTCGATACCGCCGGCCGTCGGCAGCCCGCGCTGGTGGACGTACTGCGCGAGCGGCTCGACGATCGACCACATCTCACGCTGATTCAGCGCACGGTCCTCGATACCCAGCATGGCCATCGCGACGAGCGCCGCGGGACTGACGGGCGTGGATTCGTTGATGGCGTGCGACACCGCCAGCGCGGCGCGCTGGACGGCGACGCGCTTGTCGTCGTACTCGTCGAGGAATCCGCGCGCCGACATGGGCTTGCCGAAGCGCAGGTACACGGTGCCGCGGATCTGTCCCTGGGCGCGCACGTATCCGATGGCCATCTTGATGCCCTCGGCCTGCTTCTGCGCGCCGTGCGACTCCTTCGCCATCTCGCCGACCTCGTGCAGCCGGTCGTACGTGATCGACGTGGGCACCAGGTAGGCGTCGGCGGCGGTGCTGTTCTCCAGGGCGTCGAACAGGTAACTCAGCAGGCCGAACCGTGGGGGACGAAGCTTGCCGGTGCGGGATCGGCCACCCTCGATGTACCACTCGAGGTTGAACTTCTTGCTCAGCAGGAAGCTCATGTACTGACGCAGAGTCCACTTGTAGACGGCGTCGGAGAACTTGCGCTGGATCAGCACCACGCCACTGCGCTTCGCCAGGGGGCCGATCGGCCAGAAGCCGACGTTGATGCCGCCCATGACGTGGTTGAGGGGGAACCCCTGCTCGAGAAGGGCGGGCCGCAGCACCAGCGGATCGAGGTACGACCTGTGGTTCGGCAGGAAGACCAGCGGGAAGGACTTGTCCAGTTCCCGCAGTTCGGCGACCCGGTCGGTGTCCACCTCGACGCGGTAGGCGCGCGAGAAGAACGCGCCGAGCTGTCCCCACAATTCGACGGCGCGCTTGTTCTCCGTCGCGACCATCTCGTCGAGAATCTCGTGCACGCGGGAATTGACCGCCGACACCGGCTTGTCAACCGACGCCGCCAGTTCCGCCAGGTCGGCGCGGAACTGCGAACGCTCCGTCATCTCCTCGACGACGAACCGCGGGACCTTGTACTCGCTGCCGATGACCTCGCGCTCGGCCTTGTCCAACGTCAGACTGGCCTGGCGGGAGATGTAGGAACTGAGCGATCGGCCGCCCGAGGCGCGGAAACGCTCCGTCAGATCGGTCAGCAGTGCCGGCTCGCCGACGATGACTCGCGGCTCGCCGCGCTGAGCACCGGCCCACACCCGCAGGCCTCGGCGCGGCTTCTTGGTCCAACTGACTCTCAGCGGCGTCACCAACGGGTCGTAACCGCCGCTACGGTCGGTGAGCTCGTCGAGGGCTTTACCGGTCATGACCACGGATTCGGGTCGACCGTCGTCGTGGTGCCGATCGATCCAGTCGTTCGCGGCGTGGACGTCGACGTCGGAGACGGCATCGATCAGGAAGACCTGGCCGTGACCATCGGACGGCGGTGGATCGTCCGTCGTCGGAAACCCCGTCGAATCGAGTTGAGACATGACTGCTCGCCTTCCCCCGGGAGGAGCCACCGGCGGTGGGCCCGTGCATGTGATGGACCACGAGCGACCGACACGAGAAGTCGGCGCCCGCTGTGCGGTTGGCCGCAACGCTACGCCCGGGGCCGCTCCCGCGGTGGAGAACTCGTCACGACATGTCGACGGTTTCGTTGTCACCCACGTCCGGCTTGTCTCCGGTGATCCGCGACTTGGCGTACGCGATCAGCGTGGAGACCTTCGAGCCCGGCGCGGACCAGAACTCGGCACCCTCGGCCTCGACGCGGAGCAGGACGACCTCGTCCGACTCGGGTCCGTTCTCGAACCAGGCCGCGACGCCCTGGCTCCAGAGGTCCTTCTTCTTGGCGTCGTCACGTACGACACTCGCGCGTCCCGACAGGGACACCCACGAGGTGCCCGACTGGAACGAGACGTTGACCGAGGGGTCGACGCCGATGTCGGCGACCTTGCGCGAGTCGTTCGCCGCGAAGAACCAGAGATCGCCGTCGAACTCGGTCTCCTGCAACGCCATCGGCCGCGACTTCAGGTGTCCGTCGGTGCCCTTGGTGGTGAACATGCAGAGTTTCGCGTCGGACATGAGGTCGGCGACGCGTGCGGTTCCATCAGTAGTCATGCCGACCGGCTACCCGACTCGAGCGCGTCGCAACCGAACGGAGCGGGAAGTGTGTCGGTGGCTCGTGCGAAACTTTGCCCTGGCTCAGCCGAGCACCCGATATTTGCGAGAAGAGGCACCCGAATTGAGCGCTCCCGCCCGGCGCCGCGCCGCCCGCGTCCCCGGTGACGCCTTGACGTCCGAGGATCTCGCGACCATCGAGGCCGGTCTCGCTGCCGGTCGTCGCGTCACCGTCTATTTACGCGAGGCGACACCGTCCCTCGGGTTGGAGGCGGGCGCCTCCGCTCGCGTGCTGTCCGTCGACGGCACCACGGTCACGGTCAGCCCCAAGGGCGTCGACGACCAGTTGCCCTACGAGGCGGACGAATTGCGGATCAGCAAGGATGCGCCGGAACCTCCCCGCAAGGCGGCGAAGGTTCCCGCTCGCAGGCCGGCGCCGAAGGCGGAGCTGCCGGTGACCGTCCCAGCCCCAGCAGCAGCCCCAGCGCCCACGCTCGCTCCCGAGACGTCCGTCAAGCCCCCGGCTCGCCCGGCGCGGCGCACGAAGGCGCAGCCGGCTCCGGTGTCGGTCACCGTCACCTCAGGCCCCGACGATCAGTGGACCGTGACGGTGTCCCACGGTGCGAAGAAGGTGGCCAAGCCCGCCGACGTGTCCGCCGACCGGGTCCTGCGGGCGGTCCGCGAACTCGGCGACGAGGCGGCGTCTACAGCCGTGGAGGAGAAGATCGAGGCCGCTCGCGCAGCCGCGCTCGAACGCGTCGAGGCGCTGAGTCGGGAGCTCGACGAGGCCCGCCGAGCGCTGGACAGATTGAAGAACGAGTAGAAGTCGTACGAACCCCGCGTCACGTATTGCTACGGTGTGCGTGACCTCGGAGGGGAATACATGCTCAAGAAACTCGTGCTCGTCGCTACCACCGCACTGGCGCTCGCCGGTGGACTCGGTGCCGGAACAGCGGCCGCCGCACCCGTCGCAGTACTCGGCGGAGGATCGGGCCTACTGGTCGCGGACAGCGCCGGCAAGGGAAAGTTCGACTGCACCTTGACCACCATCGGTAACGATGCGGCCGGTCGGCTGGTCGGACTCACCGCAGGTCACTGCGGTGTTCCCGGAGATCTGATCGGTGCGGAATACCTTCCCGACGCGGGGGCAGTCGGGCGCATCGTCTCCTCGGTACCCGGCCTGGACTACGCCGTCATCGAGTTCGACCGCGGACGGGTCGCACCGACCAACCGCGTCGGCAACGTGACCATCACCGGCGTCGGCGCTCCGGCGCTGTTCCCCGGCATCATGTGCAAGGAAGGCCGCACGACGGGCAACACGTGCGGCATCACCTACGGTGAGCTCTTCCAGAACGACCGCACCTACACGCAGATCTGCGTGCAGCAGGGTGACTCGGGCGGCCCCGTCGTCGCCGGAACCACGCTGGTGGGCATGGTGAACGCGTACCTCGGCGTGCCGTGCATCGGACCCGAGGTCGGCACCAACATCCAGACCGTCTTCGACGACATCAACCGCGGCGGCGGCGTCGGCACCGGATTCGTTCCCACGCCGTAACTGCCCGCTGCACACGAGAAAGGCCGTGACTCCCTCGCAGGAGTCACGGCCTTCTTCGTGTGGATCAGTTGACGCGCAGGCATGCCTTCAACGTGGTCAGGTCGCCGGCGAAGCCGGGGCCGTCGCAGGTGACGCCGCCGAGGGAGTCGACCGTGACGGTCGAGCCCGGTCCGGCGATCGCGATGGACAGACCCGGGTTCAGGCCGAGGGCGTCGGCGACGCTGCCCGGTCCGAACGCGATGGCGGCGGGTGCGGCGAAGCCGACCGCGCTGCTGCTGGCAGTGCCGCCGTTGAGGCCGAGCGCGAGAGCCAGTGCGTTACGGCTGGCGTCGGCCGACGCGTTCCCGTAGGCGGCAGCGGCGCTGCTCGCATCGCTGGTGGCCTCGCAGAGGCCGTCGGCGGGAACAGCGTCCGCACCGAACGGCGCCTGGCATGCGGTGACCGGTGCTGCCGACGCGGTTGCGGGCAGTAATGCAGCCACACCCAGCGCGATTCCGAACGCTCCGGCGATTGTCTTCTTCACTACTGACATGGTGTGGGTTGCCCTCTCCCGAATACGGTCGACGGCAACGAGTGCTGCCGCGTCTTGTCCTTGAAGAGTGCCCCCGCCCGGTATCACCCAACGTCCGCTGAGATCACGGAGTCATCACACGTTGGTAACGGTGCGGTCTCAGCTGCAGACAGCGCCCTGCGAGGCCGAGCCGACCAGCTTGGAGTACTTGGCCAGCACACCGCGGGTGTAGCGCGGAGGCAGCGGGGCCCAGTCGGCGCGACGCGATTCGAGTTCCGCCTCGTCGACCAGCAAGTCCAGCGTGCCCTTGCCGACGTCCAGACGGATCTTGTCGCCGTCCTTCACCAGCGCGATGGGTCCACCGTCGACGGCTTCGGGCGCGATGTGTCCGACGCAGAGGCCGGTGGTGCCGCCCGAGAACCGGCCGTCCGTCATCAGGAGGACGTCCTTGCCCAGGCCTGCGCCCTTGATGGCGCCGGTGATGGCGAGCATCTCGCGCATGCCCGGTCCACCCTTCGGGCCCTCGTAGCGGATGACGACGACGTCGCCCGCGGTGATGGTGCCGTCCTCGAGTGCGTCCATGGCGGCGCGCTCGCGCTCGAAGATGCGTGCGGTGCCCTCGAAGACGTCCGAGTCGAAGCCTGCGGACTTGACGACGGCGCCGCCGGGAGCCAGCGAACCCTTGAGGATGGTGATGCCGCCGGTGGGGTGGATCGGCTCGCTCATCGCGCGCAGCACCAGGCCGTCGGGATCCGGGGGAGCGATGTCGGCGAGGTTCTCCGCGACGGTCTTGCCGGTGACGGTGAGGCAGTCACCGTGCAGCAGGCCGGCGTCGAGAAGCGCCTTCATGACGACGGGAACGCCGCCGATGCGGTCGACGTCCGTCATGACGTGGCGACCGAAGGGCTTGACGTCCGCGAGGTGCGGGACCTTCGAGCCCACGCGCACGAAGTCGTCGAGCGTCAGTTCGACGTCGGCCTCGTAGGCGATGGCCAACAGGTGCAGGACGGCGTTGGTGGACCCACCGAACGCCATGACGACGGCGATGGCGTTCTCGAACGCTTCCTTGGTCATGATGTCGCGCGCGGTGATGCCGCGGCGCAGCAACTCCACGACGGCCTCGCCGCTGGCACGCGCGAATCCGTCACGACGCTTGTCGGGGGCGGGCGGGGCCGCACTACCGGGAAGCGACATACCCATGGCCTCGGCCGCGCTGGCCATCGTGTTGGCGGTGTACATGCCGCCGCAGGCGCCTTCGCCGGGACAGATGGCGCGCTCGATCGTGTCGACGTCCTCACGCGACATGAGGCCGCGCGAACACGCCCCCACCGCTTCGAACGCGTCGATGATGGTGACCTGGTGCTCGCTGCCGTCGGACAGCGTCGCGAAGCCGGGCAGCGTGGATCCCGCGTAGAGGAAGACGCTGGCCAGGTCGAGGCGCGCGGCCGCCATCAGCATGCCGGGGAGGGACTTGTCGCAACCGGCGAGCAGCACGGAACCGTCGAGGCGTTCCGCGCTGATCACGGTTTCCACGGAGTCGGCGATGACCTCGCGTGAGACGAGGGAGAAGTGCATGCCCTCGTGGCCCATGGAGATGCCGTCGGAGACGGAGATGGTGCCGAACTCGAGCGGGAAGCCGCCCCCGCTGTGCACGCCTTCCTTGACGGCCTTGGCCAGGCGGTCGAGGGAGAGGTTGCACGGCGTGATCTCGTTCCAGGACGAGGCGACACCGATCTGGGATTTGCCCCAGTCCGCATCTCCCATGCCTACTGCGCGCAGCATCCCGCGCGCGGCAGTCTTCTCCAGACCGTCGGTGACGTCGCGGCTACGGGGCTTGACGTCCGCGGCATCGGTGCTGGTGGGGGCAGTGGCATCTGAAGGGGTGCTGCTCATGGCAAAAACCCTAGACCGCACCGGTGACGCCCCTGATCGGGTGGTCCGCAACACCCCCGAGCACCGTTACCTTGCCGTTATCAACCAGTGACCTGATCGCGACACTCGCGATGCGCTACCGACTGGTCGCCCTGGCATCGTCGTGCCTGTCGAAAGCACCACCGGCGTTCGACGGATCGAGGTGAGAACCGTGAATACAACTGTCGCTCAACCTATTACGGAAGATTCCGCGGAGGCATCATCGGCCCGTCCGACGTCGCGATCGACAGCGGAGCTGTCCGCTCTGCTTCAGGCCGTCGGGCGCGGAGACCGTGAGGCATTCGCCCGTTTCTACGACGCGACCTCGTCGCGGGTCTACGGCGCAGTGCTCCGTGTGCTCCGCGACCGTGGGTTCTCCGAGGAGTGCGTCCAGGACGTCTACCTCGAGGTCTGGCAGAAGGCCCCGACCTTCTCCCCGGCCCAGGGATCGCCGGCGGCGTGGCTGGTCACGATGGCTCATCGCCGCGCGATCGACCGTGTCCGCTCCGAGCAGTCGCGCACCGATCGTGAATCGAAGTACGCCATGCTCGACGCGGCGACCGGATCGACGGACACCTCGGACCGCTTCCTGGACCGCCGACCCGTCATCGACGCGATGTCGGAACTGTCGGGTCGTCAGAGGGAATGCCTGTTCATGGCGTTCTTCGAGGGACTGACCTACGCGGAAGCGGCCGACCGGATGGGTGTGCCGGTGTCGACGATGAAGTCGCGCATCCGTAGCGCGCTGGCGAAGATGCGCGTCGATCCGCGGATCGCCTGCCTCGCCGACATCGCCTAGGACCTTCTCGGCGACCGTATCGTGACGGCGGCGATGACGCCCGCGAGAGCGAGCATGCCCGCGCACAGCAGCATCGCGCTGCGGAAACCCGACGAGAACTGGTTCGGGTCGAGCTCGCCCGAGATCCCGACGATGCCCGGGATGGCTGCTACCGCGAGCAGCTGGGACGTCCGCGCCACCGCGTTGTTCACCGCGGACGCCGTGCCCGCGTGCGACGCGGGAGCGGCGCCGATCACCGCGGACGTCAGCGGGGCGACCAGCAGCGAGAGGCCGACGCCGAACACGATCACGGCGGGCAGCACGGACCCGACGTAGGACGATCCCGGAACGATGCGGATCATCAGAACCAGTCCCACGGCAGCGACGGTGGGCCCGATCGTCATCGGCAACCTCGGTCCGATCCGGCCCGCCAGCGCACCGGCTCGGGCGGACAGCAGCAGAAGGGCCGCCGTGATGGGCAGAGTCGCGACGCCCGCCGCCAGCGCGGTGTAGCCCAGAGCGACCTGCAGTTGGAGCAGTAGAAGGAAGAACACGCCGCCGAGCGCCGCGTAGGCCGCGAACGTGACGACGTTCGCCGCGACGAACACCGACGACGAGAACAGCGACGGTGGTACCAGCGGGTGCTGCGTCCGACGTTCGATGATGACGAAGACGGCGACCGCGACGAGCCCCAGGACCACCGGTAGCCACCGACCGTAGATCGCCCCATAGGTGAGGGCGGCCAGGCCACCGGCGATCACGACGGCCCCCGGAAGGTCGAGTCGGCCGCTCGCGTCGGGATCACGGGTCTCGGGAACGTGACGGAGCGTCACGGCGACGACGGCCACGGCGAGGGGGACGTTGATCCAGAAGATCGATCGCCACCCCACGAACTCGACCAACCAGCCGCCCAGCAGAGGGCCGACAGCCGACCCGATTCCTCCTAAGCCGGACCACAAGCCGATGGCGGCACCGCGATCCTTCGAATCGATCGACGCGGACAGGATGGCGAGCGACCCGGGAGTCACCAGCGCCGCGCCGACGCCCTGCACCACGCGGGCCAGCACGAGGAACTCGACGTTCGGCGCGAGCCCGCACGCCACCGACGCGGCCGCGAACCAGACGGTTCCCAGCACGAAGATCCGTCGGCGGCCGAAGCGGTCACCCAGCGACCCTCCCAGCAGCACGAAGGCCGCCAGAGTCAGCGTGTATCCGGTGACCGTCCACTGCAGGCCGCTGACGTCCGCGCCCAGATCGGTTCCGATGTCGGGGAGCGCGATGGTGACGACGGTCCCGTCGAGCAGAGACAGCGTCGATCCCAGCACGGTGGCCAGGACGATCCACCGACCCCGTGCCGACGCCAGTGGGACCGTCGACGCGGACGGCGTCGTCACGCGGGGTCGAAGCAGACGACGAAGTCACGCTCGTCGTAGACGTAGCTCTGGTCCGAGGAGCAGTCGTTCTCGTCGGACGTTCCCTGCAGAATCTCGACGACGCGCACACCCTCGATCATCGACGCGTCGCAGTCGCTGCGTTCGGGATCGGGCGTGCCGAGATCCATGCAGCCACCCACGACGAAGTCGATGTCGAGGCACAGTGCGCCCTGCTCGACACCGTTCAGGGTCTCGTAATAGGTCTGATCGACGTCGGACGGGCAGAAGTCGACCGAGGTCTCCGCGGAGACCACGCGGTAGTTCGACTCGGGCGACCCGCACGGGGCCTCCTCGATGGTGGCGTCGTCGACCGTTCCGCCCAGGCGGACGCAATCGCCTGCCTGCGCGTCGATCGAGACGTCTCCACCGGTTCCCGACGGCGTCGTCGTCGGAGGTAACAACGTGTCGTTCGGGAGTTCCGTCGCGGGAACGGTGTCCTGCTGGGCGACGGCGGTCCCGGTCACGGTCGACGAGCACCCTGCCACCAACACGACCGTTGCCAGGACAGCCAGGATGGCGGCCGCGGACGGTCGCCGAGAAATGGTCATGGACGACACTTTATGCCCGTTGCGGGCGTATCCACGCGTGTAAGGATGACGATGTGGATCTCCCAGTCTCGCCCCCGTTGCAGCCCATGCTCGCCAAGGCCGCGAAGGTCGTCCCCGACCAGCCCGAGTCGGGTGATCCGACGTGGTCCTACGAGCCGAAATGGGACGGTTTCCGCACCATCGTCTTCCGCGACGGCGACGAGGTGGTCCTCGGGTCGCGCGGAGGCAAGGATCTGGCGCGCTACTTCCCCGAGATGGTCGAGGCCGTCAAGGAGGAGCTGCCCGAGAGGTGCGTCGTCGACGGTGAACTGGTGGTCGCACTCGAGACCGACGGGTCATGGCGCCTCGACTGGGATTCACTGTCCGAGCGCATCCACCCGGCCGACAGCCGGGTGCGGATGCTGGCGGAGAAGACGCCGGCCCAGTTCATCGGATTCGACCTCCTCGCACTCGGCGACGACGACCTCACGGCCTTGCCCTTCGCCGAGCGACGTGCGCGGCTCGAGACGATTCTCGACGGATCCCGCACGGCGCCGCGCTGCCACGTCACCCGCGTGACGGACGATGCCGCACTGGCCACCGACTGGTTCGACCGTTTCGAAGGTGCCGGGTTGGACGGCGTCGTCGCCAAGAGGTTGGACGGTGTCTACGTGCCCAACAAGCGCGAGATGATCAAGGTCAAGCACGCGCGTACCGCCGACTGTGTGCTGATCGGGTATCGGATCCACAAGAGCGGCAACGGTATCGGGTCGATGCTGCTCGGCCTGTACAACGGGGACCAGCTCCAGATGATCGGCGGCGCCTCGGCATTCACGGACGCGAAGCGGCTGTCGTACCTGGCGGAACTCGAACCGCTCCGCGTCGGCGACGACGTGGTTGCCGACGGTGAGCAGACCCGCTGGCGGTCGGGAATGGATCGCACGTGGATCCCGGTACGCCCCGAGCGGGTGCTCGAGGTGGCGTACGACCAGATGGAGAAGTCGAGGCTCCGTCACGCCGCGAGGTTCGTCCGGTGGCGCCCGGACCGCGATCCGCTGAGCTGCACGTACGACCAACTCGACGTGCCCGCCGAGTACGACGTCGCCGACATCCTGGACGGTGCCTGAACCATGGCCAAGAGTGCAGCAGCGATGGTGCAGGTGGGTGAGCGCGAGGTTCGCGTGTCCAGCCCCGACCGGATCATCTACGAGGCGACGGCGCGGACGCCCGACATCACCAAACTCCAGGTGTGCGAATACTTCGCGTCCGTCGGCGAGCCGATCGTGCGGGCGCTGGGGGATCGACCGACGGCGATGGAACGGTGGCCCGACGGCTATCGGGACGGTATGCGTCTGGCCACCGGACCGCAGGACAAGGGCGGCGACGGTTTCTACCAGAAGCGCCTTCCGCGTGGGGCTCCCGACTACATCGAGACCGTGGAGATCACGTTCCCCAGCAAGCGGCGCGCGGAGGAACTGTGCCCGTCGGAACCGGCGGCTCTGGTCTGGGCGGCGCAGATGGGAACCCTCACGTTCCATCCGTGGCCGGTGCGCCGACCCGACGTGGACCACCCGGACGAGCTCCGCATCGACATCGACCCGCAGCCGGGCACCACGTTCACCGATGCGCGTCGTGTCGCGCTCCTGACGCGCGATGTGTTGCAGGAGTTGGGGATCCGCAGTTTCGTCAAGACCAGTGGTAACCGCGGCGTCCATGTGTACGTGCGTATCCGACCGGAGTGGGGCTTCGAGGACGTGCGGCACGCGGCCATCGGGCTGGGGCGGGAACTCGAGCGCCGAGACGACTCGGTGACCACCGCATGGTGGAAGGAGCAGCGTGGGGAACGTCTGTTCATCGACTACAACCAGAACAATCGTGACCGCACGATCGCCGGTGCGTGGAGTCTGCGGGCGCGACCGGGTGCACCCGTGTCGACGCCCCTGACGTGGGACCAGTTGGCGGACACCGACGATCCCGCGGTCTACAACATCGTCACCGTCGCGGACCACCTCCGCGACGGCGGCGATCCCTGGGCCGGCATGGACGACGAGGCCTTCTCGCTGGAACCCCTGTTGGACCTGTGGAACACGTTGCCCGGAGGGGAACTCAACTTCCCGCCCGACTACCCGAAGATGCCGGGCGAACCACCGCGCGTCCAACCGTCCAAGAAGGTTGCGGCGCACTGGGACGAGGACGGGAACAAGGCCGAGCAGTAGGTCCGCTCAGTCGCGAACGGACGCGGCGCGCATCGATTCGAGCGTTCGGATGATGGTCGCCGCGTCGTGCTGGCCGGTGTGCCGCTGGGGAGCGCTGCCCTGCACGCCCAGGTAGAAGGTGGGGGTGCCCGGCAGTTCGCTGGTCAGCGCATCGATCTCGTCGTCTTCGACGCGGGTGACGAAGTCGCCGGTGCGCAGGTCGTCCTCGAACTTGTCCAGGTCGAGTCCGAGCTCCGCCGCGTAGACGTCGATGTCGTCGCGCTCGAGCGCATCACTGTGCAGGAACAGCGTGTCGTGCATCTCCCAGAACTTGCCCTGCGCCGCAGCAGCTTCCGATGCCTCGGACGCGTACCGCGCGTGGGGGTGATAGTCGTCGAGGGGGTAGTGGCGGAAGATGTAGCGCACGTCGTCGCCGAAGTGCGCACGGACCTCCCGCGTACTTCCGGTGGCCTTGCTGCAGAACGGGCACTCGAAATCGCCGTACTCGACGATCGTCAGGGGAGCGTCGACCGGTCCGCGAATGTGATCGCGCTTGGCGGTGACCGGGCGCAGCAGGTCGAGCGACGGCTCGGCCGGCGGCGGCGCGAACCGGTTGCCCAGCGAGAAGACCAGCCACCCGAGAAGGGCGGCGATGACGGACGCACTGAGCACACCCACTCGTGCCTGGTCGGCCAGCGCCTGATCGTCCAGAGCCAGATCGACGATGAACAGGGAGATAGTGAAGCCGACGCCGGATAGCGCTGCGCCACCGGCGATCTGAGGGAACGTGAGGCCGGGGGTCATCGATCCGGGGCGCAGTTTCGCGAACAGCGCGCTCGCGCCGGTGATGCCCACGAACTTGCCGCCGACGAGTCCGAGGACGATGCCCCACGTCAACGACGACGTGGCCGCGGCCTTCAGCGTCTCCGAACTCAGGACGACACCCGCGTTGGCCAACGCGAAGATCGGCACGATGATGAACGCCGTGTACGGCTGATACAACCGCATCAGGCGCTCGTTCACCGAGACGGCCCGCTCGAGGCCCAGACGCGCCGCGCGGGCGTACTCGGGATTGGGTGATTGGCGGAACGCGCGCGTGAGGGCTGCCGCGTGCTCGACCTCGCTGCGTCGCGGCGGATAGACGGGCAGGATCAACGCGATCATGACGCCTGCCAGCGTGGGGTGGACCCCCGACTCGTACATGGCGACCCACGTGACCACCGAGACGACGAGGTAACCGGCACCACGCCACACCCTCAGTCGTCGCAGGGACGCGATCAACGCCAGGCCCACGAGGGAGACGATCAGCGGGCCGATCTTCAACTCGTCGGTGTAGAAGACGGCGATGATGGCCAGGGCGCCCACGTCGTCGGCGACCGCGAGGGTCAACAGGAAGATGCGGAGCCGGACGGCGCGGGCCGGGCCGACGACGGCGAGCAGACCGACGACGAACGCGGTGTCCGTCGAGATGACGACGCCCCAGGCGGCCGCCTCCGGACCGGACGGATTGAGCGCCAGGAACAGCAGGGCAGGGAGTGCGAGACCGGCTATCGCGGCGACGATGGGGACCGCGGCGCGAGAACGGTCGCGCAGCTCACCCATCGCGAACTCTCGCTTGACCTCCAGGCCGACGACGAAGAAGAACAGCGCCATCAGACCGTCGTTGACCCAGTGCTGCAGGTCTAGTTCGATGCCGTGGTCGCCGAGTGTGATGGACAGAGGGGTGTGCCAGAAACTCTGGTACGTCTCACCCCACGGCGAGTTCGCCCAGATCAGAGCCGCCACGGTTGCGACGAGGAGGAATGCTGCAGCGATGGTCTCGCTGCTGTCGCCGCGCCGCGCTTCGGCGATCTTGTCGATCAGGCTCTGCATACGCGTCGGGCGCGCGGTGATCGAATCTGACACGTCGATGAAACTACAACAGCGCCGCACCCGTGACCGGGTGCGGCGCTGTGAGATGTGACGGGTGACTAGCCCGCGTCGCGTGCTGCTTGCTTCTCCGAAGTTGCATCCGCGGTGGAGAGCTGTCCGCCGGAGTTCTCGAGGTGCGCGCGCACGAACCAGTGGAACAGCTCGAGCTGGCCGCTGTGCCCTATGAGCAGATCCTCGGTGACGGGATCGACCTTGCCGACCTCTTCGATCGCGGCGCGGTAGTCCGAGATCACGCCGGTGTAGACCAGGTCCAGAGCGCCGAGGTGCTCGATGGCCAGTGCGCGACCGATGCTGTAGTCGTCCCACTTGCGCTGGGAAACGATCGTTCCGGGCGTTCCCAGAGCGGACGAGCCGAGCGTCGCGATGCGCTCCGCGACGTCATCGGCGAAGCCGCGAACGGCCTCGACCTGGGGGTCCAGCATCTCGTGGACCGAGATGAAGTTGGGTCCGACGACGTTCCAATGAACGTGCTTGAGCGTCAGGTGCAGGTCGTTGAGCGCATTCAATCGATCCTGGAGAACCGCGGCGACGTTTGCGCCGTCCGAGGTGCTCATGCCGGGAACGGTGTACGAGGCCGCCTTCTGCGTCGTGTCAGTCATGTCGGACTGATTGCCCATCGGCCCCGCCGTTCAAACACTGGTGAGAGGTGTCACCCGGGCTGCGTAGGCTTCGGTTCGAAGGGTTTGTCCGAGAAGGGTGTTCTGACTAGTCATGCGTGTTTTCTTCTGCCGTAAGTGCGGCCAACAGCTGTCGTTCGAGAATTCGATCTGCCTCAGTTGCGACAGCCGACTCGGATTCCACCTCCCCAGTCGCAGCATGATGGTCCTGGACGAGGACCTGTCCGTCACCGTCGACGGTGACGTCTGGCGGCGCTGCGCCAACATCAAGCGAGCGCAGTGCAACTGGCTCGTCGACTCCAGCGACGGCGCGACACTGTGTCTGTCGTGCTCGTTGACGCGCACGCGCCCGGCGGACACCGACATCGAGGCCATCGCGGAGTTCGCCTCCGCCGAGACCGCCAAGCGTCGGGTGGTCCTCGAGCTGGACGAGCTGCACCTGCCCATCATCGGCCGGGACGAGAATCCGGAGGGCGGTCTGGCCTTCGATCTGCTCTCCAGCGCGAACCGGAACGTCATCACCGGTCATGCGAACGGGCTCATCACGCTCGACCTCGCCGAGAGCGACGACGTCCATCGCGAGCAGCTCCGTGTGTCGATGGACGAGCCGTACCGCACCCTCGTCGGACACTTCCGCCACGAGATCGGCCACTTCTATCAGATGGTGCTGATCGGTGACGGCGAGCACCGCGCCCGCTTCGAGGAGCTGTTCGGCAACCCGGACGACGACTACAAAGCCGCGCTCGACCGTCACTACAGCGAGGGTGCGCCGGAGGGCTGGAAGAAGAACTACGTCTCCTCCTACGCCACGATGCACCCCGCGGAGGACTGGGCGGAGACGTTCGCGCACTACCTGCACATCCGCGACACGCTCGACACGGCCGCGGCCTACGCATTCGCTCCCGCGGGATCGACCTTCGACGCACCGCTGGCCGGCGACGTCGGATTCGCGCGCATCATCGACTGGTGGCTGCCGCTCACCTGGTCGCTGAACCAGTTGAACCGGTCGATGGGGCATCAGGATCTGTACCCCTTCGTCCTGCCCGCCAAGGTCCTGGAGAAGATGCGCTTCGTCCACAACGTGATCGTTCCGGACGAGGTATAGAGGTCAGGCACGTTGTGGACGGTGCGGCGATCCCACGCTGACGCCTGACAGTTCCGGGTCGGAGCCTGCCGGTAGGCGCTCCCGCTGACACTCCAGGTTCCCGGAGGAGTTGCAGCATCAGCGGGAACGTGGAACGTCCGCGAGAAGCTGGGCGCCGTCGGTTCGAACGTGCGTTCGAGTTTCTGTCGGTGGTGTGGGTTACTGTGTGGTCAGGTCGTCGGGGGGCGGCTTGATCGGGCATCACCGGGGGGTGAATTCGTGTACGACGCAACAGTTTCCGTCGATGTGCTGGTGTCGGCGAAGGTCGACGCCCAGGCTTCGTTCGCCCGCACCGTGGCCGCGTCGTGCTCCTACGTTCACGAGGAATCGCGTCGTCCCGCGGTGCTCGGTCCGGGTGGGGTGTTCGACGCCGATGCCGCCGAAGCGTGTGCGGTGGCGGAGGTCGCGTCAGCATTGTCGGTGTCCACGGGCACGGTCACCGAGTGGCTGTTCTTGATTCGTACGGCCCGGCCGGCGGTGCGGGAAGCGTTCGCTGCGGGCCGGTTGGCGTATGCGGCGTTCCGCACGGTGTGCCGATCCCTTGCCGGGGTTCCGAATGCAACCGAAGCGTTGCTGCAGCGGGTGATTGCTGCCGCATCAAGGTGCACCCCGGGTGCGGTCGCGTCGGCGATCGACCGGATCCTCGCCGACTTCGACGCGGAGTGGCACAGGGTCGTCCGGGAGCGTGCGGCGCTAAAGCGTGCCGCGACCGTGCGGAAACTGCCGCGCGTCAAGCGGAGCTGAAGATTCGTGGCCCGGCGGAGCAGATCGCCGAAATTGTGGCGGAACATCGTTGCCGCCGCGCGTGGGGTGACCGATCCGACGTCACTGTCGGCGCGACTGTTCGACGCCGCGCACGCACTCCTGACCGGGGCCGTGTCGAATGAACCGGCCAACCATGCGGTGATCGTTCTCGATGCTGCCACCGCAGCGGGGTTGGCGGGGGAACCCGGTCACCTCGTCGGCTGGGGACCGGTCCCGGCGGATGTGGCCCGCACGATCGCCGAGGATGCGACGTGGCAAGCACTCATCACCGCAGCCCGCGGCGCGGAATCCGAACACCACCCACCCGACCCGGAACCCGATCCACCGGTTCCGGTCGACGGGCGGGAAGTTCGCCGCACCCGCCGTATGCCACCGGGCTGGACGCCTACTTCCGGGGACGTCCGCAGCGCGAGAGCCAGAAAAGTCAGGGAGCAGGTCGAGTACCTCCGCACGCTCCCACCGTCCGCGTTGGACCGTGCCGTCGAGAATCCCGACGGCCACGGCGGTTTCGTCGTGCCTCCGGACGGGGCACTGACCTACCGCCCATCCGAGGCGGTCGCGGCGCTGGTGACAGCGCTGTATCCGACGTGCGTCCATCCGGGGTGCGCGGTGCCGAGTGAGGACTGCGACCTCGACCACGTAGTCCCGTTCGATCACACCGACCCCCGGAGGGGCGGCTGGACCGTCACCGGCAACCTCGAACCGCTGTGTCGCCGGCACCATGGACTGAAGACCCGCCGGCAGTGGCACTACCGCATGCTCCGGGACGGCATCGTCCACATCCGCGACTCCCACGGCAACGACTACCTCACCGCACCCGGCGAATGACGGGCGTCAGTTTCCTGAACGCTCCGGGGGCAGGCGAGCGATGAGGGAACGGGCGCACTCGACGGTCAACGTCGTGTCATGTGACAGGACGTAGTCGTAGCGACGCTCCATGTCCGGTCCGGTGTCGCCGAGGTCCCGTGCTGCCAGGACGGCCGAGAAGTGTGGCGTCAGCACCACCACGTCCCATTCCTCCCGCAGCGCATCCGACGCGGCCAGGTTCGCCCCGCGGATCTTGGGTGCGGGTTCCGTGCCGATGTTCTCGGCGAGGGCGCCGACGAGAGTGGCGTTCATGGCCATCAACTCCCAGCGCCGACCGGTGATCGGCGTGAAGTGATCCACGTGCTGGAACGCGCCGAGCATGAGTGCGGTCTGCTGGCTGTCCGTGGCCATGGCCTCGAGGTTCTTGCTGATCTCGATCAGCAGACGCTTGCTCGCGCGCCGCACATCGCGTCCGCCTGCTGCGAGGTTGTACGGCGTCGACATGGGCGTGAATCCGCGATCACGAGCGATCTGGAACTCGAGCGGCGAGCCGACGGGTGCGTCGATGGTGAGGTCGGTGGTCGATCCGTACAGCGAGCCTTCCCCGACCCGCGCACCCATGGCCTGCGCAGTGAGCGCAGCGCGGGGGGTGTCGATGCCTTCGGCCATCACGACCGCGCCCGTACGTTCCACCTGGGCTGCCACGGCGTTGACCACACGAGCACTGAAACGATTGGGACGCGTCGAGAGGAGAGTCCGGTCCAGCTTGATGACGTCCGGCTCGAGCAGGGGAAGCAATGCGAGGGATTCCGGGCGGACGCCGACATGATCGACGGCGATGGCCCAGCCGAGACGCCGGACCTCGGCGACGACGCGCATGAGGTGGGCGGGCCTGCGGATGAGAGCAGTCTCGTCGAACTGCAGTACTGCGCCGCCCATGTCGTGATCGCGCAGGTTGGGCAAATCGACGAGAGAATCGGGATCGACGGCGATGAAGAGGGGAAGTCCGCGAGGGAGGTCGGCGCGTGCGGCTTCGCTGAGTGCACCGTTCCAGCGAGCAGCATCGAGGTCGGGTGTCATTCCCATGGACTTCGCCGTCGCGGCGAGGGTCGCGGGGTCCTGGAACGACGAACCCTCGGGGCCGCATACGACCGCCTCGTAGCCGACGATGGCGTCGGTCTGCAGGTCGATGATGCGTTGGAACGACGTGTGCAGGCTGCCGGGGCCGAGCAGATCGCTCAGGGCTCCACCGTCGCGGCCGTCGGAGAACAACACAGGGCTTGCGCGGCGAGAATTCACATCGCCGGTCCGATTTTCGACCACCACGGCATCGATCCTTTCGTCACGTCGCACGCGTCGTCTGTACGCACATGCCACTCGACCGCCGCCGTGGTTTGACAGGAGTCCTGCTTCGTCCGGCCACAATACCCGATTAGCCATGTCAACCGCTGGTGTGTGTTAATTGCGGTGCGATCAGGTTCAGCGACTCCGCTAGGGATGGTTCACAAGCATGGGTGCTCGACGTTCGACTCGTTTCCTCACTCGTTCCGCAGCAGGCGCTGTGTTGGCTGCAGCCGTCGCACTCGGCGTCGCTGCGCCGGGAGGAGCTGCACCGCTGTGGCCCGGCGGCCCGGACATCTCTCTCCCGCCCATCCCCGGTGTGACCGCTCCGGCGCCGGGTGTGCCCACCGCGCCGATCGAAGCGCCCCGGGCGCCCGCCAACTTCTCGGCTCCCGCCCTGAACCCGTCGGCAGGCGAGGTCGTGGGTGTCGCGCAGCCGATCATCATCCGGTTCGACTCGGCGATCGGTGATCGCGCCGTCGCCGAGCGCGCCATCGACGTGACCACGTCCGCCGGTGACGTCCCCGGCCGCTTCTACTGGTTCTCCGACAGCCAGGTCCGCTGGCGTCCGGACGCGTTCTGGCCGTCGAACACGACCGTGACCGTGAACGCAGGCGATGCCTCGTCGACCTTCACCGTCGGCGACGCGATCATCACCACGGCCGACGACAACACCAAGACGATCACCGTCACCCGCAACGGTGCAGTCGTGAAGACGATGCCCACCTCGATGGGCAAGGTCGGGCACGAGACGCCGAACGGCACCTACATCGTCGGTGAGCGCTTCCGCGACATGTACATGGACTCGTCCACGTACGGAGTCCCGGTGGATGCGCCCGAGGGTTACCGCACCTACGTCGAGTACGCGACCAGGATGTCCAACAGCGGCATCTTCGTGCACGCGGCGCCGTGGTCGGTGGACAGTCAGGGCGTCGAGAACGTCAGCCACGGCTGCCTCAACGTCAGCACGGAGGACGCCAAGTGGTTCTTCGAGACGGCGCAGAAGGGTGATCCCGTGATCGTGCAGAACACGAACGGCGGCATTCTGAACGGCCGCGACGGTCTGGGCGACTGGCAACTCTGAACCATCACATCTCGGACCGATTCTGATCGGTCCATGTTCACCATTCGTTCGCTTTACCTAGGCTAATGTCCCATCGGTGAGAGCAAGTCGGCCTGTAGTTCAACGCACGTTGCCGGAACTGCCACCGGCGCAACGGTCTTTCCTCCGTCGGCCGTGGCGTGACTATGCACTGTTCCTGGTGCTGGTCGGTCCCAATCTGATCCTGCTGGGCGTCTTCACCTACCGCCCGCTGCTGGACAACATCAGGCTGTCGTTCTTCGACTGGAACATCTCCTCGCCAACGTCGACGTTCATCGGAACCGCCAATTATCGGGAATGGTGGGGCCGCAGCGACACGTGGCAGATCGTGTCGAACACCGTCATCTTCACCATCGCCGCGGTGGCCGGCAGCATGCTGCTGGGGCTGGTCCTGGCGATGCTCCTGGACCGGAAGCTACGCGGTCGCAACATCGTCCGGTCGGCGGTGTTCGCGCCGTTCGTCATCTCCGGCGCGGCCATCGGCGTCGCGTTCCAGTTCGTCTTCGACCCGAACTTCGGCCTGATCCAGGACATCATGCGTCGGATCGGCTTCGGCGAGGTCCCGGATTTCTACCAGAGCCCCGGCTGGGCCCTGTTCATGATCACGGTGACGTATCTGTGGAAGAACCTCGGCTACGCCTTCGTCATCTATCTGGCTGCTCTGCAGGGGCTTCGCCAGGATCTGACCGAGGCAGCGCAGATCGACGGTGCGAGCAGATGGACGACGTTCCGCAAGGTGACGCTTCCCCAGCTGCGTCCGACCACGTTCTTCCTGTCCATCACCGTCATGCTGAACTCGCTGCAGGTCTTCGACATCATCAACGTGATGACACGAGGCGGACCGCTGGGCACCGGCACGACGACGATGGTCTACCAGGTCTACGAAGAATCGTTCCGCAACTTCCGCGCCGGGTACGGCGCAACGGTCGCCACCATCATGTTCCTTGTTCTGCTCGTCATCACCGTGCTTCAGGTGCGGGTCATGGATAGAGGTGACGCGCGATGAGCGTGATCGACAGGATGCCCGACACCGCCACCGACGACGCTCGTCCCGCCCGGGATGCCGCCCGTCGCCGAAGGCTGTCGACGCTGTTCGGCTATGCCGCGATGGTGGTCGTCATCATCATCATCGGGCTCCCGCTTTTCTGGATTCTGATCACCTCGTTCAAGGAGCGCGGCGAGATCTACGTCCAGCCGTCCGTGTGGTGGCCGTCGGTGTTCCGACCGGAGAACTACGACGACGCGACGTCGACGGTCCCGTTCTTCACGTTCCTGAAGAACTCGCTGATCATCACGAGCATCCTCGCCGTCGTGAAGTTCACGCTCGGGGTCCTGAGCGCCTACGGCCTGGTCTTCCTCCGTTTCCCCGGCAAGACCATCGTCTTCCTGGTCATCATCGCCGCACTGATGGTGCCGAACCAGATCACCGTCATCTCGAACTACGCGTTGGTGGCACAGCTGGGGTGGCGCAACACCTTTCAGGGCATCATCGTGCCGCTTGCGGGCGTCGCGTTCGGCACCTTCCTGATGCGCAACCACTTCCTGTCGATACCGCAGGAAATCATCGAGGCCGCCCGGATGGACGCCGCCGGTCCGGTGCGACTGCTGTTCCGTGTCGTTCTTCCGCTGTCCGGCCCGACGATGGTCGCCTTCGCCACCATCACCGTGGTCAACGAGTGGAACGAGTACCTGTGGCCGTTCCTGATGTCGGACGACTCGTCCGTGGCGCCGCTGCCGGTGGGTCTCACCCAGTTGCAGAACAACGACGGTGTGACCAACTGGGGTCCCGTCATGGCCGGCACCGTCCTGACGATGCTCCCCATTCTGATCGTCTTCCTGGCCCTCCAGCGTCACATGATCAAGGGCCTCACTTCCGGCGCCGTCAAGGGCTGACCAACCTATGAACAAGGAGCACATGATGCAGCCATTCTCTCGCCGCGGATTCCTCGGACTGTCCGGTGCCGTCGCCGCGGGCGCCGCTCTCACCGCCTGCGCCGGTACGAGTTCGACCAGCGGATCGTCGTCCTCCGGTGGAGGCGACGCCAACACCATCACGTTCTGGTCGTCGCATCCCGGCAGCTCGAAGGACGTCGAGAACGAACTCATCTCGCGGTTCCAGGCAGCCAATCCGGACCTGACCGTGCAGATGATCGACGGCGGAAAGAACTACGAGGAGATCGCGCAGAAGTTCAACGCGGCACTGTCCGGCGGTTCGCTGCCCGACGTCGTGCTGCTGTCGGACGTCTGGTGGTTCAACTTCGCTCTGCTGGGCGCGATCTCGCCGCTCGACGATCTGTTCTCCCAGGCAGGTGTCTCCACCACCGACTATGTCGATTCCCTGGTGGCGGACTACAACTGGAACGACAAGACCTGGGCACTCCCGTACGCCCGCTCCACCCCGCTGTTCTACTACAACCGCGAGGTGTGGACGGCCGCAGGACTGCCCGACCGCGGACCCGCCACCTGGCAGGAGTTCGACCAGTGGGGCCCGGAGATCCAGCGCGCCATCGGATCCGGCAAGCTCGCCCACGGATGGGGCAACGCCGAGGACTACCTCGGGTGGACCTTCGAGGGGCCGATCTGGACGTTCGGCGGAAGCTACTCGGACCAGTTCGACCTGAAGTTCACCGACGAGCGCACCATCGCTGCCGGCAACTTCCTCAAGGACATGATCCACACGAAGAAGTACGCGGCCGTCTCGAACGACATCGCCAACGACTTCTCGGCGGGCCTGCTGGGGTCGACCATCGCCTCCACCGGCGACCTCTCGGGTATCACGCAGGACTCCAAGTTCGACTTCGGCACCGCCTTCCTCCCCGCCGAGGCGGGTACCCCCGGCTGCCCGACCGGTGGAGCCGGTCTGGCTATCCCGGCCAACATCCCGGACGAGCGGAAGATCAACGCGCTCAAGTTCATCGAGTTCGTCACCAACGCGGAGAACACGGCGTACTTCTCGCAGAACGTCGGCTACATGCCTGTGCGTAAGTCCGCTGCGACCGATCCCAGTGAGGTCGCGTTCCTGGAGAAGAACCCGCGGTCGCGCACCGCCGTCGACCAGCTCGCTCGGACGCGCTCGCAGGATTACGCCCGCGTCTTCGTTCCCGGCGGGGACCAGATCATCGGTGCGGGTCTCGAGCAGATCGCCCTGCAAAACGCCGACGTCGCCACGACGTTCGCCGGAGTGCAGGACCAGTTGCAGCAGATCATCGACCGGCAGATCACCCCCAAGCTGCCCAAGTAGAAGTGGATCACCTCACGCCATGGCTTCGGTAAATTTCGCTCGGACCACTCACCGCTACCCGGGTGCCCCGGCACCCTCGGTGGACGCGCTCGATCTCGAGATCGCGGACGGCGAGTTCCTCGTGCTCGTCGGTCCGTCCGGGTGCGGGAAGTCGACCAGCCTGCGCATGCTGGCCGGGCTCGAGGCGATCGAGAGCGGTCGCATCGAGATCGGCGGCAAGGACGTCAGCGGCCTGGCGCCGAAGGAGCGCGACGTGGCGATGGTGTTCCAGAACTACGCGCTGTATCCCAACATGACGGTGGCCGAGAACATGGGCTTCGCACTGCGCAACGCGGGAATGTCGAAGGCGGACACCGCAGTCCGCGTCGAGGAGGCGGCTCGGATGCTCGAGCTCGAGCCGCTCCTCGGCCGGCGCCCCGGCAAGTTGTCGGGTGGTCAGCGCCAGCGTGTGGCCATGGGGCGCGCCATCGTGCGTCGTCCCGAGGTGTTCTGCATGGACGAGCCGCTGTCCAACCTGGACGCGAAGCTGCGTGTCAGCACCCGGTCGCAGATCGCCTCGCTGCAGCGGCGTCTGGGTACCACCACCGTCTACGTCACCCACGATCAGGTGGAGGCCATGACGATGGGAGACCGGGTCGCTGTTCTGAAAGGCGGACTGCTGCAACAGGTCGCGAGTCCGCGTGAGCTGTACGCGAATCCGGTCAACGACTTCGTCGCCTCGTTCATCGGCTCGCCGGCGATGAATCTGATCGAGGCCGACGTCGTGGACGGCCATGCCGTCCTGGGTGGGGCCCGCGTGCCGGTGCCGTCCGCACACACGGGGAAGATCGTCGTCGGTGTCCGTCCGGAGTCCTGGGAACTGGTGGGCGAGTCCGACACCGGTGCCCTGGAGTTGACGACCGAGCTGGTCGAGGAACTCGGCGCGGAGTCCTTCGCCTACTCGGTAGGACCGGCCGACGCCGGATGGACGGCGCGCGGTGGACGCGTGGTGGTGCGAGTGGATCGACGTGTCGTGGTCGGTGCGGGCGAACGCCTGCGGGTGAGGCCGGACTCGGGCGAGCTGTTCTTCTTCGATCCCGAGTCCGGCCTACGCCTGCGCTAGATCACCAGATGCGTACGCGCGCATCCGGATCGAGGTACAGAGCGTCGTTCTCCGTCACCTCGAAGGCCTCGTGGAAACTGTCCAGGTTCCGCACGACACCGTTGCACCGGAACTCGGGCGGGGAATGCGGGTCGATCGACAGACGGCGCAGCGCCTCGGCGTCGCGCGCCTTCGTACGCCACACCTGCGCCCAGCCGAAAAAGACCCGTTGCAAGCCGGTGAGGCCGTCGATCTCGGGAGCGTCCGCTCCGCCGCGCGAGATCTTGTAGGCCTCGACGGCGATGGACAGTCCGCCGAGGTCGCCGATGTTCTCGCCGATGGTGAACTTGCCGTTGACGTGATGGCCGGGGAGAGCTTTCGGCTCGAACTCGTCGTACTGCTCGATCAACGCGGTGGTGCGCTTGCCGAATTCGGTACGGTCGCTGTCGGTCCACCAGTCGACCAGGTTGCCGTCGCCGTCGTACTTGGCGCCCTGATCGTCGAATCCGTGGCCGATCTCGTGACCGATGACCGCGCCGATGCCGCCGTAGTTGGCTGCGTCGTCCGCCTCGGGATCGAAGAACGGCGGCTGCAGAATCGCTGCGGGGAAGACGATTTCGTTCATGCCGGGGTTGTAGTAGGCGTTGACGGTCTGCGGCGTCATGAACCACTCGCCGCGGTCGACCGGGCCGCCGAGCTTGTCCAGGTCACGCTGGTACTCGGCCTCGTATCCGCGGCGGTAGTTGCCCACCACGTCGGCGGCGTCGATCTCGAGCGTCGAGTAGTCGCGCCACGTGTCCGGGTAGCCGATCTTGGGCGTGAACTTGTCCAGCTTCGTCAACGCGGCGGTACGCGTCTGGGGACTCATCCATTCGAGGTCGGTGATGTTGCGGCGGTAGGCCTCCACCAGATTGGCGACCAGTTCCTGCATCCGTGCCCGTGAGTCGGCCGGGAAGTGCTGGTCCACGTACAGCTTTCCGACGGCCTCGCCCATGAGGTCCTGGACGAGGGAGACGCCGCGCTTCCACCGCTCGCGGTTGCTCTCGGTGCCGGTGAGGGTGCGGCCGTAGAAGTCGAAGTTCTCGTCGACGATGTCGGATGTCAGGTAGGGCGCCCGTGAGTGAAGGATCCGCCAGGTCGCCCAGGCCTTCCACTCGTCGAGGCTGCGCTCCGACCACAGGCCGGCGAACGTGGTCAGGAAGTCCGGTTGCCGCACCACGATCTCGTCGAAGTGTCCTTCTGCGCCGAGGCCGTCGATCCAGGATTCCCAGTCGAAGCCCGCAGCGTCGGACGTCAGTGCAGGCAACGTCGTCAGGTTGTACGTCAGGTCGGCGTCGCGTCGCTTGACCACGTCCCAGTGGCCGCCCGCGATCGCGGTCTCGAGATCCAGCACGGTGGCCGCGGAGAAGCCGACGCCGGCGAGGGTGAACATCTTCTCGATGTGCGCGAGGTACTTCGTGCGGATCTCCGCGTGCTCGTCCTCGCGGTAGTACGACTCGTCCGGCAGACCCAGACCGGACTGCGAGACGTGCATGACGTAGCGGTCCGACTGCTTGGAATCGGTGTCGACGTAGTGCGCGGCAGCGCCGCCGACGCCCGTCCGCTGCAACGATCCGAGAACCCGCGCCAGTGCTGCGGAGTCGGCAGCGTCGGCGACCGCGGACAGTTCGTCCGCGATGGGTGTCGTTCCCGCCGCCTCGATGACGTCGGCGTTCATGAAGCTGCTGTACAGGTCACCGATCTTGGCGGCGTCGGTGCCGGCATCAGGGTCGGATTCGGCAGCGACCTGGATGATGTCGCGCACGTGCTCCTCGGCGCGGTCGTACAGGGTGCGGAAGGCACCGTCGACGGCGCGGTCGGCGGGAATGTCGTACTCGGCGAGCCACCGTCCGTTGACGTGCTCGAAGAGGTCGTCCTGTGCGCGGGTCGAGGCATCGACGAACGAGAGGTCGAGCCCGGATCGGGGGGACCGGTCTGCGGCGGTTGTCATGTCTCCATCCTTACACCGGGGCACATAGGGTGGGTTTCGGCCGCGAGAAGTTGTCGACGAGAGAATTCGGGGTATCCGGTACTCATGTCCACCGAAGAGCACAGCATCGACGAGCCCGTCGCCCCGCCGCCTCTCGACGACGACGCGTTGACCAGCGCTCTCGTCGCCTGGCTGCCGGACCAGCGGTGGTTCTCGGCCAAGGGGCACACCGTCACCGCCGTCCGTGTGCTCACACGCGAGACGCTCGCCACGACCGCGGAGCTGACTGTCGAGCATCTCCTCGCGAAGGTGGACCTCGACGGCGCGGAGTCGCAGATCTTCCAGATCCCTCTCGGAATCCGCTCGTCCGTGTCCGAGGACCTCGACCCGTGGGTGATCACGCGCGCGCCGGGCGCGATCGTGTTCGACGCACTGCGTGATCCCGATGCCATCTCGGTCTACTCGGATCTGTTGGCCACCGGCGGCACGGGCGACGTCCGGTTCCTCGCGATGCCGGGAAGTGATCTGCAGACAGGTCTGCGCGGTCGCGTGCTCGGAGCGGAACAGTCGAACACGTCGGTCATCCTGGGCGACCACTACTTGCTCAAGATCTTCCGCCGGGTGACCGTCGGCATCAATCCGGATGTGGAGCTCCACCGGGCCCTGGGGCAGGCGGGTTGCGAGAACGTCGCGCCGCTACGCGGATGGATGGAAGCGGACATCGAACACTCCGAGACGACGTTGGCGATGGCGCAGGACTTCGTCGCAGGGTCGACCGAGGGCTGGACGACCGCGCAGGCCACCGTGCAGGACGTCCTCGCCACCGGCGACGTCGCCGCGTCCGACTTCACGGCGGAAGCGCGCGAGCTGGGCAAGGCCGTCGCGTCGGTGCACGCCGATCTGGCCCGGGTGCTCGGCACGTCCCTCGCACCCGCTCCGGACACCACCGCCGACATCTCCGCGCGCGTGCAGTCCGCTCTTCCGGTGGTGGCCGAACTCGAGGACCACCTGCCACGCATCCAGGCCCTGATCGAGGAGGCGGCCGGCGCGGGCGGGATCGATACCCAACGCATTCACGGCGACCTGCACCTCGGTCAAGTTCTGCGGACACCGGAACGCTGGGTCCTGATCGACTTCGAGGGCGAGCCGTCGAAGTCGTTCGAGGAGCGTCGGACACCCGACAGTCCACTCCGCGACGTTGCGGGCATGATCCGCTCGTTCGACTACGCCGCGATGAGTCGCATCGTGGAGATAGAGGATGCGCAGGAGCGGGAGCGTCTCGAACCGGTGGCGCGAGAATGGGTGGAGCGCAACGTGTCCGCGTTCTGCGACGGCTACACCGAGGTGTCGGGGAACGACCCGCGGTCCTCGTGGGCGTTGCTGCGGGCGTACGAACTGGACAAGGCCGTGTACGAAGCGGTGTACGAGGCCCGGAACCGCCCGACCTGGCTGTCGATCCCGATGCACGCCGTCGCGCGGCTCGTCTCCGAGTGACGCTGTCCCGGACGGTCGCCGTACTGCGGTCGGCCGGGTGCGTGTTCGCCGAGGACGAGGCGCGATTGTTGACCGACGAGGCGCCGGACGAGGAGACGTTGTCGGCATGGATCACACGGCGTGTCGACGGTGAACCGCTCGAGTACATCGTGGGGTGGGCCGAGTTCCACGGATTGAGGATCCGGGTCAGCCGCGGAATCTTCGTGCCCCGCAGACGAACCGAGGCCATGGTCGACGCTGCACTCGACAGGGTGGGCGACGACGGCGTCCTGCTCGATCTGTGTTGCGGATCGGGCGCGGTCGCGGCCGCCGTCGTCCACGCGAGGCCCTCGGTGACGGTGTTCGCCTCCGACATCGACCCGGCCGCCGTGGAGTGTGCGCGACGGAACCTGCCGGGACGCACGGTGTCCGAGGGCGACGGCTTCTCAGGAGTGCCCGGTCATCTCCGCGGTGCAGTCACCGTCGTCACGGCGAACACGCCCTACGTACCGACGGCCGCCATCGACACGATGCCGCCGGAGGCGCGCGATCATGAGCCCCGCGGGACGCTGGACGGCGGCGCCGACGGGCTCGACATCCAACGTCGACTCGCGGCGGAGGCTCCCGGATGGCTGGCGCCCGGGGGCTCATTGATCGTGGAAACATCTGTCGCGCAGGCGGATACCGCCTCGGCAATCATGCTCGCCGCCGGTCTGACCCCTCGGGTCCGACACGACGACGAGCGTGACGCCACGATCGTGATCGGGACAGCCGGTCAGGGCTGACCGAAGCGACCGGACTGGTAGTCGTCGAAGGCCTGCATCACTTCGGCTTTCGTGTTCATGACGAACGGGCCGGCCATCGCGACGGGCTCGCGGATGGGTTCGCCGCCGAGGACGAACATCTCCAACGGCTCGGAACCGTCGGCGGACGAGAACGTCAGCGAATCTCCCGATCCGTACACGGTCATCTGGCCCTTGCGCACGGGACGCCGTTCGGCCCCGACCGTGCCTGCTCCCGCCAGGACGTAGGCCATCGCGTTGTACGCGGGATTCCACGGCACCGTGACCGAGGCGCCCGGTGCCACCGTGACGTGGGAGAGCGTGATGGGGGTGTACGTCGACCCCGGACCCTGGTGCCCGGCGATCTCACCGGCGATGATCCGCACGAGTGCGCCACCGTCGGGGCTCGACAGCAGAGCGACCTGCCCTCCCGTGATGTCCTGGTAGCGAGGCGCTGCCATCTTGTTGCTGCGCGGGAGATTGACCCACAGTTGGACTCCGTGGAACATCCCGCCCGACACCACGAGATGCTCCGGCGGTGCCTCGATGTGCAGGATGCCCGCTCCGGCCGTCATCCACTGGGTGTCGCCGCCGGTGATGGAGCCGCCGCCGCCGTGCGAGTCCTGGTGGTCCATGATCCCGTCGATCATGTAGGTGACGGTCTCGAAGCCGCGGTGCGGATGCCACGGGGTGCCCTTGGGTTCGCCGGGCGCGTAGTTCACCTCGCCCATCTGGTCCATGTGGATGAACGGGTCCAGGTACTTCATGTCGATGCCTGCGAAGGCGCGCCGCACCGGGAAGCCCTCACCCTCGTATCCGGTGGGAGCGGTGGTGACGGACCGGACCGGCCTGTCCACCGATCCCGGTTCGGACGACGGGATGCGGGGGAGAGCGAGAACGTTGTCGACGGTCACTGCGGGCATCGGAACCTCCAGGGGAGAAAGTTGACGGATCAACTACTTGGTCCGCTCAACCTGCGTCCCCCCTCGTTCATTCCCTACACGGCCTCGACATGCTCGTCGAACCAGTCGAGGGTCCGCGACCAGGCGTCGTGAGCGGCGCGCTCGTTGTAGACGGCGGGGCGGTCGTTGCAGTGGAAACCGTGCTCCGCATCGGGGTATCGCGCGATCCGGGTGTCCACCGGTGCATCGGCGATCGCGGCGTTCAGCGCGTCGACGTCGTCCACCGGGATGCCGGTGTCGAGATCGCCGAAGAAGCCGTGCCACGGCGTACGGAGCGAGGTCGCGCCGTCGAGAAGCGCCGGGTATCCGAAGCGTCCTTCACGGATTCCGCCGCCGTAGAACGTCGCCGCGCCGCCGAGGGGCCTGCGCACCGCCGTCTCGTACGCGACGGTCCCGCCCATACAGAATCCGACGATCGCGCACCCGCTCGGACCGAACCCGTAGCCGGCGAGCTCGTCGATCGCCGCGTCGACGTCCTGATCGATCTCCTCGGCCTTCAGCTGTCCGATCAGGTTCATCGCCGTCGGCATGTCGTCGTACGCCAGGACGGCGTCACCGGTGCGGTGGAAGAGGTGGGGAGCGACGGCGACCCACCCTGCCGAGGCGAAACGACCGCAGACCTCGGCGATGTGGTCGGTGACCCCGAACGCTTCCTGGATGACGACGACGCCGCCACGGATCGGACCTTCGGGGACACGAGTGGTGAAAGTGATTGCCATGGTTCCACTACATCACGACTGCATGAGGGAGAGATGTGTGAAACATGCGTGACGGGGAATACCGGGCTGCCGGGGGATCACGCGCAGGAGGCGGTCATGACATCGACACTGAAGAAGACGGAGACGTCGGAGATCTCGGTGGGATCGAGGGTGCGGACACGGCATTCCGTGGACCGCTCGGGAGATCGTGAGACCTGGCCCCTCGAGGGCGGGGTGATCGTCGAGGACTTCGCGGCCTACGTCGAGCCGGCATCGGTGAACCGCGACTGGGCCGTCGCGCACCGGTGGGCCGTCGCTCTGGACAACGGATGCCTGGTCTTCCGCGACACGGCGGAACTGGAGACCGAGAACTCCGAGAAATCAACGGGGAAGCAGTAGCACCAGCACGTCCACGCCGGCGATCATGATCGCCGCGCGGAACGGGGTGCGGCCGTGCCCCGTCGTCGCCACGGCGGCCAGACCCAGGACGAGAATCAGCGCGACCGTTCCGATCGCCGCATGGGTTCCTCCTCGTGCGAAGATCCCGCTTCCCCAGAGCCCGACGACCGACGCCACCAGCAGAACCGCAGCGGCGAGGGGTGCGACCGCGCGCTCGGGCAACCGATGAGCCAGCCCGCGGACACCCGTGGCGGTGTCGTCGGCGATGTCGGGAAGAACGTTCACCAGATGGGCGCCGAAACCCAGCAGTGCGCCGACCGCCACCATCCAGGCCGGCGGCATCGCGTCGGACACCGCCAGCCCGACGACGACGGGAACCGAGCCGAACGCCACCGTGTACGGCAGCCACGACACCGGAGTCGACTTGAGACCCATGTTGTAGGCGATCGCCGACCCCACGCCCACCACCAGGTGGACGATGCCGGGGACCACCCCGAGCAGCAGTGAGAACGCAACACAGACGATTCCGGAAACGGCCACGCATCGGCGGACGGTGGTCGTCGCCACGACGCCCTGCGCCACCGGCTTGTCGACGCGGCCCGACGCCGCGTCCCGCGGTGCGTCGATGAGGTCGTTGGTCCATCCGACGATCAACTGTCCGCTGAGAACGGCGACGAGTATCGCGAGGAACAGACCCGGCGACGGCGGCCCGAGGCTGAGGGCCAGGAGGCCGACGAACACCGTCACCGCAGCACCGGGACCCGGATGCGAGGCGACGATCAGTGCAGAGAGACGACCCATCTCCGGCTTGTACCCGTTTCGGGCACTCAACTTGCGCGGGCGTCCTCGAGCTCGGCGGTGCGGTGTCGTCGAGCGTCCTCGAGCACGGTCAGCCGACCGAACGCGGTGCGTGCCTGCATCTGCTGGTGTGTGACGGTCAGCTGGGTGCGCGCACGTCCCAGGAACGTCCACGCCCAGTTGAACACCGTGGTCAGACGGCTCTTGAAGCCGACGATGTAGACGAGGTGGACGGCCAACCACATCACCCACGCCAGGAAGCCGGTGATCTTCACGGGACCGACCTGGGCGACGGCCGAGAACCGCGTCACGGTGGCCATGCTGCCCTTGTCGCGGTACCGGAACGCCGCACGCTCGGGGCGCGGCGCCCCCTTCGCGTCTGCCTTCACCTCGGCGGTGATGGTCCGAGCCGCATACCGTCCGCCCTGGATGGCCACCTGGGCGACGCCGGGGAGCTTGTCGCGCGCCATCATGTCGCCCACGACGAAGACTTCGGGATGTCCGGGCAGAGTAAGGTCGGCCTCCACGAGCACGCGGCCGGCACGATCGACCTCGGCGCCCGACTTCTGCGCCAGCATCGCGGCGAGGGGACTGGCCGAGACGCCCGCGGACCACACCTTGCACGTGGCCTCGATGCGGCGCTCGGTGCCGTCGCTGTCGCGGACGGACAGTCCGTCGGCATCCACATCCGTCACGGAGGCGCCCAGCTGGACGTCGACGCCGACCTTCTCGAGCCGTCGTCGAGCGTTCTCGCCCAACGAATCGGCGAAGGGCGGCAACACCTTCGGGGCAGCGTCGAGGAGAATGACGCGTGCGTCGCGGCTGTCGATCGTGCGGAACGTGCCGGCGAGGGTGCGACGGGAGAGTTCGGCGATCTGTCCCGCCATCTCGACGCCGGTAGGTCCGGCTCCGACGACCACGAACGTCAGCAGACGTGCGCGCTCCTCAGGATCGCTGGTCAGCTCGGCGGCGTCGAACGCGCTCATGATGCGACTGCGGAGCTCGAGCGCATCGTCCAACGTCTTCATGCCGGGAGCGAACTCCGCGAAGTGGTCGTTGCCGAAGTAGGACTGTCCGGCACCCGCGGCGACGACGAGACTGTCGTACGGGGTCACGGTGACGCGGCCCCGGTGGACGGAGACGAGCGTGCGAGCTTCCAGATCGACGTCGGTGACGTCGCCGAGGACAACTGCCGCGTTGCTCTGGTCCTTGAGGATCAACCGGGTCGACGGGGCGATCTCGCCCTCGGAGAGGATGCCGGTGGCCACCTGGTAGAGCAGCGGCTGGAACAGATGGTGATCCGTCCGCGCCACGAGTGTGACGTCGACATCGGAACGTCGAAGGGCCTTCGCCGCGAACAGCCCACCGAATCCGGAGCCGACGACGACGACGCGGTGCGGGGCAGTGTTGGTGGTCACCAGTACCCGTTCCTCTCGCTACAAGTGGCCGACCTGCGGGTCCGCCGACGACGGGGTTTGTCGCCTGTGACCCAGACCATACACGCCGCGCTCGATTTGTCAGAACAAACTGGTGGAACAGCACGAACGCCTACGATTCGAGCATGGATCGACCCGTGGTCACTCTCGAGAACGCCGACGCCGTCTACGACTACTACCGCGACCATCAGCAGAATCGACGGGTGGCGAGACTGGCCTACGGTGCGCTGGCCGGACGCTTCCGTCCGCGGGTGCGATACGGCGACGGAGCGCGGGAGCGACTGCGAAGCCTGATCTACGACGACACGCGGCTGATCATCGCCGTCAACCACGTGAGCGAGACCGACCCGTACACCGTGGCGGCCGCAGCGTGGTCCAGTGCACTGCGGCCCGTGATCGGTCGCACGCGGGTACTGGCGAAGGACGAGTTGTTCGTCGAGACGGAGCCGACGGGACGTAAACGCGTCATTGCCGAGCGGACGTCGCAGCGTCGCCGGATCGAGATGATGGGCGGCATCCCGGTGTTCCGCAGCCGCGATCACGGACTGCGGGCCGTATCCCGGGCCGGTAGCCAGATGATGGATCTGTGCGCCGAGAGGCTCAGCCGTGGTGACGATCTCGCGATCTTCCCCGAAGGCACGTGCAACGACGGTGACCCTGCCGTACTGCAGCACGTCGGCAGCGGAGTCGGGCACATCATCGCCAGGGCCAGATCCCGTGGTGTCGAGCCGAAGCTGGTCGTGATGGGTCTGCACTACGGCCCTCCGCCCGGCAAGTACCGCTCGGCGAGCGTGCACATCGACGTCCCGGAGATCGACCTGCCGGACAAGCCGGTGTCCATCTCACGGACCGTCGCCGAGTACCTCCAGGTCGCCGTGGAGCTGTCCGTTCGTCAATACTGATCGGTGTCCGACTCGACCGGATTGTTCTGTACTGCAACGTTGTTCACCGACGGTCAATCCGGTGTCCATTCGTCGTGTTCCTGACGTCGAGGTGACGGGAGCAGCGTCGATGACATGGTGGAGAGCGCACGCAACCCGGCCGGGGAGATCGTCGACACGGGGGTTCCCGCCCACATCGCGGCACAGGCATCGATGGCCGAGCAGCACGACTGGCACCTGAGCAATCTCCGTCGCCATCGGGTGTCCCGACGCAACTTCCTCGTGGGCGCTGCCGCCGTCGCTGCAGCCGCCGGGGTGGGAAACCCCGGATGGAACCGCGTCGCCTACGCGCAGGACGCGCCGCTGACCGTGGGCGGACGGCACCTCTCCTTCGGCTCCGACGCCGCGACGCAGCTGCGATTCTCTGCGCAGCTCTCCCGCAATCCCGGACTCACCGGGGTGTTCCTGGACCACGGTCCGACCCCGGCGCTCGGCGCGACGACGTCGGCCGAGGTGCGCAACCTGGTGAGCCAGGTGCCGCGATCCGACGGCGGCATCCTGGCAGCCGAGCAGTTCTACGTGCACGTTCCGGTGGACGGCCTCACACCTCGTCTTCCGCACTACTACCGGTGGCGCACCGCAGACGGCTACGTCAGCGACGTCCGCAGTGCCGCACCGGCTCTGCCGCCCGGACGGCTCGCACCGTTCCGATTCACGATGATGGGAGATCAAGGCGTCGACGAGACGCCGACGCAGCCTCCCGGCCTGAAGCCCGGCGACTACGACGATCTGTACTACAAGCCCGACAACGAGCCGTCGGCCAAGCACGCCGCGAACATCGTGCGCCAGATCGCGGCATCGCGGCCCGACTTCCACATCCTCGCGGGCGACATCGCCTACGCGGACCCGTCGGGACAGGGCCGCACTCCCCGCTTCGTACCCAGCGGCGGCACCGTCGACAAGGTCTTCGACAAGTTCAACCCGTACGTCTGGGACGGTTACCTCGCGGCGATCGAGCCGAGCGCGGCGTCCACGCCCTGGCTCTTCGCGACCGGAAACCACGACATGGAGGCGCTGTACGGGTCGAACGGATACGGCGGGCACGCAGCACGATTGGATCAACCCGACAACGGTCCCGCCGGCTGCCCGTCGGTCTACTCGTTCGTCCACGGCAACGTCGCCGTGCTCTCGCTCGACGCCAACGACGTGTCGAACGAGATCCGCGCGAACACCGGGTACAGCGGCGGACGTCAGACGGGCTGGGTGGAGTCGACCCTGGCGCGCTACCGAGCCGATCCGGCCGTCGACTTCATCGTGTGCTTCTTCCACCACTGCGCGTACTCGACGACCAAGGACCACGCGAGCGACGGCGGTGTCCGTAACGCCTGGGCGGGGCTCTTCGACCGCTATCACGTCGATGTGGTGCTGCAGGCGCACAACCACGTGTTCGAGCGGTCCGACCCGATCCGCGGCGGGTCGCCCACGCGGGTCGCGGGCGACCGCTCCGAGGTCAGCTCCGTCTCCGACGGCACCGTGTACTACACCGTGGGCGGCGGCGGCCGTCCGCGCTACGGATTCCAGGACGGTGAGCCGGAGAGCTACCGCGGGCACGAGGTCGCGGACACGTCGGTGCCCAACAGCTATGTCGTCGCTGCCGACGGGACCAAGGTTCCCGAGTCCCTGACGTGGTCACGCGTGCGTTTCCGCAACTACTCGTTCGTCCGCGCGGACATGACGCCGGGCGTTCCCGGCATCACGCCCAGCCGACTGCGCATCGCCGCCGTCGACGAGTACGGACGGGAGTTCGACGAGGTGACGTTCCGACGGGACCTGCCGCTCGCGTTCGGCAGCTAGCTGCCGGCCATGTCACCTTCGGCAGCTAGCTGCCGGCGATGTTCACCATCCAGGCGATGCCGAACCTGTCGGTGAGCATTCCGAAGTAGTCGCCCCACGGCGCCTTCTCGAGCGGCACGCCGGGGGTACTGCCCTCGGCGAGCGCATCCCAGTAGCCGCGGAGCTCGGCCTCGTCGTCGCCGCTGAGCGACACCGTGCCGTTGACGCTGACCTCCATCGACAATGGGGTGTCCGCACCCATCAGGGTGAAGCCGTTCGGTGTCTCGAGCTGCGAGTGCATGACGTTGTTCTGCTCGGAGTCCTCGACGGGCATGCCGGACTCGCCGAACGTCGAGACGGTGAGCGTGCCGCCGAACACGGTTCGGTAGAACTCCATGGCGTCCTTCGCGGAGTCGCGGAACGACAGGTAGGGGTTGAGCCGAGTGGTCATGGTCGAGCCTCTTTCTCGAGCGGGGGTGGTCCGCCGACTCCTGTGACTTGATAGAAAGAGTGGGAGCCGCGGGGTTTCGGGGCCGAGATGAGAAAGAGGGTAGTCGTGAGCGAGCAGGTCAAGACAGCAATCGTCACGGGAAGTGCGCGAGGAATCGGCGCCGCCATCGCCCGCCGTCTCGCGTCGGACGGATTCGGTGTCGCCGTCGTCGATCTCGACGAGGCGGCCTGTGCCGGAACGGTCGACGCCATCACCGCCGCGGGCGGTCAGGCCATCGGCATCGGCGCGAACGTCGCGGACGAGGAGTCGGTGAAGTCCGCCGTCGAGCGCATCGCCACGGACTTCGGCGCCCCCACCGTGCTGGTGAACAACGCCGGCATCCTGCGCGACAACCTTCTGTTCAAGATGTCGGTCGACGACTGGGACGCCGTCCTCGGCGTGCACCTGCGCGGCTCGTTCCTGATGTCCCGCGAGGTGCAGAAGCACCAGGTCGAGGCCAAGTGGGGACGCATCGTCAACCTGTCGTCGACATCCGCTCTGGGTAACCGCGGACAGGCCAACTACGCGGCGGCGAAGGCCGGCATGCAGGGCTTCACCAAGACACTCGCCATCGAACTGGGTCGCTACAACGTCACCGTCAACGCCATCGCGCCCGGGTTCATCGAGACCGAGATGACCGCGGCCACCGCGGAGCGCGTCGGCGTGCCGTTCGAGGACTTCAAGAAGGGTGCCGCGTCGCAGATCCCGGTCAACCGGATCGGTCAGCCCGAGGACATCGCTCACACCGCGTCGTTCTTCTGCAGCGAGGGTGCCGGGTTCGTCTCCGGCCAGGTCGTCTACGTCGCCGGCGGTCCCAAGGACTGACGATGCGGCTGCTCCTGCTGTCCGACACCCACGTCCCCACCCGCGCGCGGGATCTCCCCGTCGCGGTGTGGGAGGCGGTCGACGCCGCCGATCTGGTGGTGCACGCAGGCGACTGGATGGAACCGTCGTTGCTGGAGGCCCTCCTGGAGCGGTCTCGCGACCTTCTCGCATGCTGGGGCAACAACGACGGCGACGACGTCAGGTCCCGGTTGCCGGAGATCGCTCGGCGCACGGTGGAGGGGGTCCGGATCGCCGTGACTCACGAGACCGGGGCGAAGACGGGACGGGAGAGACGAATGGACGCGGCATTCCCGGACACCGACCTCCTGGTGTTCGGGCACAGTCACATTCCGTGGGACACGCTGTCCGACAACGGGATGCGGCTTCTCAACCCCGGATCGCCGACCGACCGGCGTCGGCAACCGCACTGCACCTACATGACCCTGACACTTGCCGACGGCGTGATCGGCGACGTCGACCTGGTGCGGCTGTGACGCGCGTCGACGCGTGGACCTGGTCGGTGCGACTGTTCAAGACGCGGTCCGCGGCAGCCTCGGCGTGCCGAGGTGGGCATGTGAAGATCAACGGGACCGCGGCGAAGCCGGCCCAACACGTGGTACCGGGTGACGAGGTACGTATCCGCGCGGGCGGCTTCGAGAAGATCGTCGAGGTCACTCAGCTCGTGAACAAGCGAGTGGGAGCCCCGGCCGCGGTGGCCTGCTACATCGACCGCAGCCCACCCCCGCCGCCGCGAGAGGTGCTCGCCGCCCTACCCGTGCGTGATCGTGGGGCAGGGCGACCGACCAAACGCGACCGGCGGGAAATCGACAAACTGCGGGGGTGACTCGGGTGATCAGCGCAGCAGTGCCCGCGACATGACGACGCGCTGGATCTGGTTGGTGCCCTCGTAGATCTGCGTGATCTTCGCGTCGCGCATCATGCGCTCGACGGGGAAGTCGCGGGTGTAGCCGGCGCCGCCGAAGAGCTGGACCGCGTCGGTGGTCACCTTCATGGCGACATCGGACGCGAAGCACTTGGACGCAGCGGAGATGAAACCGAGGTTCTTCTCGCCGCGTTCGGCGCGAGCGGCTGCCGAGTACACCATGAGGCGGGCCGCTTCGATCTCCATCGCCATGTCGGCGAGCATGAACTCGACGCCCTGGAACGTACTGATGGCCTTGCCGAACTGCTTGCGGTCCTTGGTGTACGCGATGGCTGCGTCGAGAGCGCCCTGCGCGATGCCGACGGCCTGAGCGCCGATGGTGGGGCGCGTGTGGTCGAGCGTCGCGAGTGCCGTCTTGAAGCCGGTGCCGGGCTCACCGATGATGCGGTCTCCGGGGATGCGGCAGTTCTCGAAGTACAGCTCGCGGGTGGGGCTGCCCTTGATGCCGAGCTTGCGCTCCTTCGCGCCGACGGAGAAGCCTTCGTCGTCCTTGTGCACCATGAACGCCGAGATGCCGTTGGCCTTCTTCTCGGGATCGGTCACCGCCATGACGGTGTACCAGGACGATGCGCCGGCGTTCGTGATCCACGCCTTCGAGCCGTTGAGGATCCAGTCGTCGCCGTCCGCCTTGGCGCGGGTCTTCATACCGGCGGCATCGGATCCGGCTTCACGCTCGGACAGTCCGTAGGACGCCATCTCACCCTCGGCGATGGACGGCAGCACCTTCTGCTTGAGCTCCTCGCCGCCGCTGAGGATCAGGCCCATGGTGCCGAGCTTGTTCACGGCAGGGATCAGCGAGGAGGAACCGCATACGCGCGCGACTTCCTCGATCACCATGCAGGCTGCGACCGAGTCGGCTCCCTGGCCGCCGTACTCCTCGGGGATGTGCAATGCGTTGAAGCCGGAGGCGTTGAGAGCCTTCAATGCCTCGTCGGGGAAACGCTCCTGCTCGTCGACCTCGGTGGCGTACGGCGCGATCTCCTTCTCGGAGAGTGCGCGGATGGCCTCGCGGAGCTCGTTGTGCTCGTCGGAGAGCTGGAACAGGTCGAAGCTGGGGTTCCCGGCCATGAAGAGTCCGTTCGTTGTGGGGAAGGGATCGTGGCACGCAGTGTCACGGAATGTGGCCAGCGTACCGGACCCGAGTGCCGATGACCATGGCCGATTGGCACTTGGTGTCACCGGTCACGTGTGGGTGCTCCGGACCCGTACCGTCCGTCCCTTATTCTGGTGGTCGTGCACCACCAGGCGACGACCCGTGCGCCGGGTGCCCGGGCAGTCGGCGCGCGCAGGCCGGGCCACCGCGTCGATCTGGACGGTCTCCGCGGGCTGGCGATCGCCCTCGTGGTCGTCTTCCACATCTGGTTCGGCAGGGTCTCGGGCGGTGTCGACGTCTTCCTCGTCCTGTCCGGCTTCTTCTTCACGTCGATGGTGCTGCGCCGCGTCGAGCGAGCCGACGGTCCGGTCCTGCGGCCCCTCGTCGTCCGCACCGCCCGACGCCTGTACCCCGCGGCGGTGGTGGTGTTCGGCGCGGTGGCCCTCTGGACCCTGTGGGACCGACCCTTCACGATGTGGGACGCGACGACGCGGCAGCTCCTCGCGTCGCTGGCGTACGTCCAGAACTGGGAGCTCGCGCGGACCGCGTCCGACTACGCGGCGGCCGATCTGTCGGTCAGTCCGCTCCAGCACCTGTGGTCGATGTCCGTGCAGGTGCAGTTCTACGTCGGTGTCACGGCCGTGGTGTTCCTCGTCGCCGCGGCGTGCCGACGGTGTGGTCGTCGGGACCTGACCACACCGGTGCTGGTGTCGGTGCTCGCGGTCGCCGCCGCGGTGTCGTTCGCCTATGCGGCCGACATCGGCCGCACCCACCAGGGGTGGGCCTACTACGACACCGGGGCGCGGACGTGGGAACTCGCGGTCGGTGCGATCGGCGGGCTGGTGATCGGTCGAGTGGTGCTGCCGGCCGCGCTACGTGCCGCGGCCGCCGTCGTCGGACTCGCCGCACTGGTGGGCTGTGGGTTCCTCGTCGACGGTGCGGCGCAGTTCCCCGGACCTGCCGCGCTGGTGCCCGTCGGGGCCGCGATGCTGCTGGTGGTCGCCGGTGCGGGTGCTCCCGAGTCCCGAGCACCGGCCGTGACCCGCGCTCTCGAATCCCGCCCACTGCAGTTCCTCGGCTCCATCGCCTACCCGCTGTACCTGTGGCACTGGCCGATCCTCATCGCGGTGCTCGGTACCGGGCACTCGGTGACCGTGGTGACGGGATCCGCCGTGGTGGTGGTCTCGATCGCCCTGGCCGTCGCCACGCGCTCGTGGGTGGAGGAGCCGGTGCACCGTCGGGGCGCGGGCCGCGGCGTCCTCACCGCCCTGGTGACCGTCGGAGCGATCGGCCTCGCCGCCGCGAGCGCGACCTGGCAGGGCTACCTCGATCGAGCGACGGCCCAGCCGACCGCCGACGTGAGCTCCGACGATCGCTACCCGGGGGCGCTCGCACTTGTCGACGGTGTGCCCGTGCCGGACGCTCCGATGCGACCCACCGTGCTCGATGCGGACCTGGACCTGCCGCAGTCGACGCTGGACGGCTGCATCGCGGACATGACGCAGCGCGAGGTGACCTCGTGCGTGTACGGCGATCCCGACGCGACGCGCACCCTTGCCCTGGCCGGCGGATCGCACGCCGAGCACTGGCTCCCCGCCCTCGACCGGATCGGCCGGGACCGCGGGTTCGCCGTGGTGACCTACCTCAAGATGGGGTGCCCGCTCGACATCGGCGAGCCGCTCCTGGTGGATCTGCCCTACCCGGACTGCCGGGACTGGTCCTCGGACGTGCTCGACATCCTCGCGTCGGACCGCCCCGACTGGGTGTTCACCACCTCGACGCGGCCGAGCCCCACGGAGTTCGGCGACGTCACGCCCGACGCGTACCTCGACGTCTGGGCACGCTTCTCCGCGCTCGCTCTTCCCGTCGTGGCCGTGCGGGACACTCCGTGGCTCAGCAGGGAGGGCGTCCCGTATCGCGCTGCGGACTGCCTTGCCGACGGCGGCGACAGCGAGTCCTGCGGACTGCCGCGCAGTGAGGTCCTGTCCGAGATCGATCCGGCCCGCGCCGCGTCGCTGCCGTTCCCCTCGGTGGTTCCCGTCGACTTCTCCGATGCGGTCTGCGGTCCCGACGTGTGTCGCGTCGTCGAGGGAAACGTGCTGGTCTACCACGATTCCCACCACCTGTCGGCGACGTACGTCCGGTCGCTCGTGCCGGTGATCGACAGCACGCTCGGCGAGGTCACGGGGTGGTGGTGAGACCGTCCCCGAAGTGCTGTGCGAGCAGGGTCGTGACGTCGGCGACCGACGTCCCCGGCGGCAACACGAGTGCGGTGGGCCGGTCACCCGCGGTGTCGGTGACGAACCGCCGCTTCACCGCCCCGAGGGCGCGCCGCACGTCCTCGACCTCGAGTCGTGCCCCGTCGCGCAGCCATGTGCGCAGCAGGTAGTTGTGCGTCGCGGTGACCGCTGCGGCGAACTGCACCAGGGAGAGCGGATCCTCCCCGGGTGCCCCGCGGCGCAGTGTGTCGACGAAGACGCGTTCGTACCGCAGCACCATGACCAGTTCGCGCTCGCGCAGCGCGGGCACCGTCTGCAGGACGCGATAGCGCCGGCGAGTGGTGTCGGGTGTGCCCGCGAACCGGGCGAACACGCGCGCGGCGGCCTCGCACACGGCGTCGTGCGGGTCGAGGTCGGTCGTCCCCAGGAAGTCCTGCACGTGGGCGAGGGTTGCGTCGTGGTCGACGAAGACCACGTCCTCCTTCGACCGGAACTGGCGGAAGAACGTGCGCCGCGACAAGCCGGCGCTCTCCGCGATCTGGTCGACGGTGGTCGCCTCGTACCCCTTGCTCTCGAACAGGTCGAGCGCTGCACGCATCACGTCGAGGCGGAACTGCGCATCGTCCGATTCGCGCGGTTCCTCGTGGGCGGCCATGGCCTCACGGTAGCGTGAACGTTCCCTACCGTGAAGGACGGCGACAGTGGCGTTGGTGATGGGTGTCGATTCGTCCACCCAGTCGTGCAAGATCGTTGTTCGAGATGCCGATTCGGGCGAGATGGTGCGCCAGGGGCGCGCTGCCCACCCCGACGGGACGGAGATCGATCCGCAGCGATGGTCCGACGCGCTGGACGCGGCGCTCGCGGATGCCGGCGGGATGGACGGGGTCGACGCGGTCTCCGTCGGAGCCCAACAGCACGGCATGATCTGCCTGGACGAGGACGGCGGTGTGGTCCGACCGGCGTTGCTGTGGAACGACACTCGGTCCGCACGGTCCGCTCGCGACCTGGTCGACGAGCTGGGTGGCGGCCAGGCGTGGGCAGATGCCGTCGGCGTCGTCCCGGTCGCGGCAATCACCGCATCGAAACTGCGCTGGTTGGCCGACCACGAGCCGGACAATGCGAATCGCACTGCAGCCGTCTGCCTTCCGCACGACTGGTTGTCGTGGCGCCTCGGTGGAGCTCGCGGCCTCGACGCTCTCGCGACCGACCGGGGCGACGCCAGCGGCACCGGCTACTTCTCGGCCGCGACCGACGAGTACCGCGTCGACCTGCTCGGCCTGGCGCTGCGCGGGCGTGACCCCCACGTGCCGACGGTGATGCAACCGTCCGCCCGGATCGGGACCACGTCGTCCGGCGCGGCGATCGGGCCCGGAACGGGCGACAACGCCGCTGCCGCACTGGCTCTGGGTGCCGGAGAGGGCGATCTGGTGGTGTCCGTGGGGACGTCCGGGGTGGTGTCCGCCGTCTCCACGGTGGCCCCGCGCGACCCGTCGGGACTGGTCGCGGGCTTCGCCGACGCCACCGGGCGCCAACTGCCGTTGGTGTGCACACTGAATGCGGCGCGCGTGTTGGACGCCGCCGCGCGTCTGCTCGGCGTCGACCACGACGAACTGTCGCGGCTCGCGCTGTCCACGGACAGCGACGGCCTCGTCATGGTGCCGTATCTGGAAGGGGAACGGACACCGAACCGACCGGACGCGAGCGGCGCGATCCACGGACTGCGACTGCACAATTCGACGCCCGGACATCTCGCCCGCGCTGCGGTCGAGGGACTCCTGTGCAGCCTGGCCGACGGTATCGATCACCTGATCGAGCAGGGGGCGTCGGTCTCGAGAGTGCTGCTCGTCGGGGGAGGTGCCAAGTCCGAGGCGGTGCGCGTTCTCGCTCCGGCGATCTTCGGAATGCCCGTCGACGTGCCCCCCGCCGGCGAGTACGTGGCGGACGGTGCCGCGCGGCAAGCCGCATGGGTTCTCTCGGGTGCGGCCGAGCCGCCGGTCTGGGCTGCGTCGGACATCCCTCGGTTCGAGGCCGATCCGACACCGTCGGTCAGGTCGCGCTACGCCGAGGTGCGCGACCTGACCGAGGGGGCCGGGTAGCTCACCGACCCGACGCCGACGCTCCCTCCTGTGCGTGCGTCATGGCGGCCAGGTGCATCTCGTCGACGGTCGCCGAGTCGGGTGTGTAGTCGACGCGGTCCGACTTCGCCAGGACACCCTCCATGTGGGCGATGTAGGCCATCTGCATGATCTCGGTCGGCTCGTCCGCGAACAGCTGGGCGTAGGCGTCCTGACGAGCGTCGCCGGTGCGCTGGTTCGCCGCGGCGATCTCGGCATCGAACTCCGGTGTCCCGTAGGCACTCTGGAAGCCGTCGCTGGTGAAGTACTGGTCGACGGTGAACGCGGAGTCACCTGCCTGGTTGCCGTGCTGGATCACCAGCAGGTACGGACCGGAGTCGGCAGGGAAGGGCCGCTCCTGGTACTGCGACGTGCCTGCCGAGTCCATCATCTCGATCGAGATGTTCATGCCCAGTTCGGACAGCGCATTCTGCACGACCTCGAGTGTCTCGTTCACCTTCGGGAACTGGCCGGTGCGGCCGATCAACCGAATCTTCGCATCCACCGGTACACCGTCCGCCCGGGCCTCGTCGAGCAACGCGCGCGCCTTGTCGGTGTCGTACGGCCATGCTTCGAGTTCGTCGTTGTAGCCGACGACTCCCGGTGAGACCAACTGTGCGGCAGGCCGGCCCAGATCGCGGAAGAGCGCATGCACGATTCCGTTGCGATTGATCGAGTAGTTGATCGCCTGCCGAACCCGGATGTCGTCGAGCGGCGGTTCCTCGACCTGGATCCGAACCGCCGTGGTCTCGTTGTTCGGGTAGGCCACTCCCAGGTCACCTGCCCCGTCCTCGGGCCCGATACCGGTGGCGATGTCGGCCTCGTCGCCGGACACCATCGACGCTCGGATGCTTCCTTCGCTGCGCCACTGGTAGACGGCTCTCGCGAAGTCCGGACGCGGTCCCCAGTAACGATCGTTGCGCACCAGGGTCAGTCGCTGGCCGTACTCCCAGGTGTCCAGCGCGAAGGGGCCGGTGCCGACGGGCTCACGCTCGCGCTCGGTGAAGCTCGCCGTCCGCGGAACCATCTCGACGAAGGAGATGCGTAGCGGAAGAATCGGATCGGGAGCCGGTGCCGCCACCGTGAGAGTGAGGGGATCGATGACGGTCACGGTCAGATCGGCGTCTCCGAAGACGTATCCCTCGACGTTGCAGCCGATGTCGGAGTTCACGGTGCGCTCGATCGAGTGAGCGGCATCCGCGGCTTCGAAGGGTCGGCCGTCACTGAACGTCACGCCGGGATGCAACCGGAAGGTCCACTCGCGGTCGGAGTTCTGCTCCCACGTGTCGGCGAGTTTGGGTTCGAGTCCACCGGTGGTGGGGTTGCGCTCCATCAACGGCTCGGTGATGTTCGAGCGGGTGACCACACCGATCGACGTCTGGGAGACATCGCACGCCTCGAGCGTGGGGGGCTCCTGACTCAGGACGATGCGCAGGGTGTCGGGGTCGGTCGACGAGCTGCGGTCGGTGTTCGCGACGGAGCAGCCCGACGCGGCGAGGGCGAGGGTGAGCGCGCCGGCGACCACCGCCGAGGTTCGGTTCCGTGGTGCAGGGCTCATGTCGACCTCCGGAGATGTTGTGACGGTGGACACAACGTAGGAGCGGCGATGCGCATCGTCAACGGCGTACCGAGACCGTTATGGAGCCGTTCTCGACCCCTGGTGTCGGATGCGCACGTCGCCCACCTGCGCCGATGTCGAGTCGTCGCCTTCCGATGACCGGACTATCACGAGCGCATGCTGTTTCGGCATCGACCGATACCGATTCGGTGCGATACCGCCCCCCCGAGACCGATACCTGGAGGGCATCGAAGGATGCATGAAAGGACCTGGACGTGCATCGGCCATGGGCTTACCGTGTGAGCGCGACCACACACTCGACGAGGAGCCCACAGTGACCGATACGCGAGAGATCTCCGACCGCACTCCCACCAGGCCGACCAGCGGACTCACCGCGCCCGATGCGGCACTGCGTGCTCTCGCGGCCGGTTCGGCGACGATCGATCGCATCGAAGACGTGACTCTGCGCTCGATCGTGCTCCCGCTGTCCACGCCGATCAGTGACGCGAAAGTCCTGACGGGCCGACAGAAGCCGATGACGGAGGTGGTGTTCCTCTTCGTCGAGATCCGGACGGAGCAGGGACACTCAGGAATCGGGTTCAGCTACTCCAAGCGCGCCGGTGGTCCGGCGCAGTTCGCGCACGCGAAGGAGATCGCGCCCGTCCTGATCGGACAGGACCCCAGCGATATAGGCAAGATCTGGACGTCGCTGACGTGGGCGGGTGCCTCCGTGGGCCGCAGTGGTGTTGCGACACAGGCGATCGCCGCCATCGACATCGCGCTGTGGGACCTCAAGGCCAAGCGAGCGGGGCTCCCGTTGGCCAAACTGATCGGGTCCACCCGCGATTCGGTCCAGACGTACAACACGTCCGGCGGATTTCTCCACACTCCGATCGGTGAGGTGCTCGACAACGCCACGGCGTCACTCGCGGCCGGGATCGGCGGCATCAAACTCAAGGTGGGTCAGCCGGATTGGCGCCAGGACATCGCCCGCGTGACAGCGGTGCGCGAACATCTCGGCGACGACGTGCCGCTGATGGTCGACGCGAACCAGCAGTGGGATCGTCCGACCGCGACTCGCATGTGCCGCATCCTCGAGCAGTTCGATCTGGTGTGGATCGAGGAGCCGCTCGACGCCTACGACGCCGAGGGACACGCGATGCTGGCGCGCACCTTCGACACGTCCATCGCCACCGGTGAGATGCTGGCCAGTGTCGGCGAGCACGTCCGCCTGATCGAGGCCGGGTCCGTCGACATCATCCAACCCGATGCTCCGCGCATCGGCGGCATCACCCAGTTCCTGAAGCTCACGGGTCTGGCGGAGCACCACGGATTGCAGATGGCTCCCCATTTCGCGATGGAGATTCACCTGCATCTGGCGGCGGTCTACCCGCTGCAGACCTGGGTGGAGCACTTCGACTGGTTGGATCCGCTGTTCGAGGAGCACCTCGAGACTCGCGACGGCCGGATGCACCTGTCCGATCGACCGGGGTTGGGCTTCACCCTGAGCGAGCGGGCACATGCCTGGACCGTCGGGACGGCTTCGTTCCGCTGATACCCGGCCATCAGGCGAGCAGGTCCTGCACCGTCGCCCGCGCACCCCGCGCGTGCAGAGAGTCCAGCGCCGACACGTAGGCGTCGACGAAGCGCCCGTCGTCCACGAGGTTGCCGAACAGCTCGCGATTCTGCACGAACGCGGTGCGGTCCTCGCCCTGCCGGCGAGCCAGCGGGGTCAGAGTGTCCTTCAACCTGTCGACTATCTCGATGGGCTCGCCCTGCTCGTCGACACCCTCGGCGTACCGTGCCCAACTCGCGACGACCGCCGCCGACAGGGCAACGGGGCCACCGGATTCGAGATTGCTCCGGATCACCGGCACCAGCCACTTCGGAATGCGGTCCGACGACTCCGCGCACAGTCGAGCGACGGTGTCGCGGATCTCGGGGTTGGAGAACCTCTCGATCAGCGTCTTCTTGTAGTCGGCGAGGTCGATGCCGGGAACCGGCTGCAGCGTGGGCGTTGCTTCCTCGTCCATGTAGCGCAGCAGGAAGTCGGCGAAGAGAGGGTCCTGCGCCACGTCGTGGACCAAGCGGTATCCGCTGAGATAGCCGACGTAGCAGAGCGCTTGGTGGCTGGCGTTGAGCAACCGGAGCTTCATCAGCTCGTACGGGGTGACGTCGTCGACCACCTGGACGCCGACATCCTCGAATCGGGGTCGACCCAGCGTGAACCGATCTTCCAGCGCCCACTGCGTGAACGGCTCCGCCGCGACGGGCCACTGATCGTCGATGCCGTAGCGCGACGCCAACTGCTCCACGACGTCGGGCGTCGTCACGGGCGTGATGCGGTCGACCATCGAGTTGGGAAACTGCGCGTTCTCGGTGATCCAGTGCGCCAGGTCGGGGTCCTTCAGTGCGGCGAACGCGGTGAACGTCGAGCGGGCGATGTGCCCGTTGCCCTCGATGTTGTCGCACGACATGATCGTGAACGGTGCGAGACCACGGTCCTTGCGCCGCGAGAGCGCCTCGCACACCAGCCCGAACGTCGTCGTCGGTACGGACCCGGGTTCCAGATCTGCTCTCACAGCTGGGTTCTCGGCGTCGAACTCGCCCGTGGTCGCCGAGAAGTTGTAACCCCCCTCGGTGACGGTGAGCGAGACGATGCGGGTGTCCTCGTGGGCGAGCTTCTCGATCACGGCCTCGGGATCGTCCGGCGCGAACAGGTACTCGGTGATGGATCCGATGACGGAGGTGTCCCACGAGCCGTCGGAATGCCGCAGCGCCAGCGTGTACAGGCAGTCCTGGGCGTCCATGACGTCCTTCATCCGACGATCGCCGGGGAGCACCCCGACACCGCAGATCCCCCACCGCGCGGCCGACTCGAAGTCGGTGCGCAGCAAGCGGTCCACGTACATCGCCTGATGCGCCCGATGGAACCCACCGACCCCGACATGCACGATTCCGGTGGTGATCGCGGAACGATCGTAGGACGGCGCATCGACGTCGCTCGGGAGCTGGTCGAGCGTGGCGGTGGACAACTTCACGACAGTGTCTCCTGACTGGGGGTCACGGTGACGACAGCCTTGATGCTGCCGTCGGTGCGGTCGTGGTTCAGAGCATCCTCGACGTGCGCGAGGTCGAAGTGCGCGGTGACCATGCTGTCCAGGTCGACGCGCCCTGTCCGCACGAGTTCCAGTGCAGTGGGCCAGGTATCGGCGTATCGGAAGACGCCGGTGACCCAGAGTTCACGGTTCTGGATCACCGAGACGGGTATCGGATACTCGTCGCCGCCCATCCCCACGAGGACTACTCTGCCCGCGGGACGCACGGCGCGCATGCCGTCCTGCACGGCCCGAGGCGCACCGGAGGCGTCGATGAACGCGTCCACGTCGAGGTCGTGCACCGATTCGGTGGTGGGGTCCAGGACCCGCGTCGCACCGTAGCGCGCGGCACTCTCGCGTCGGCTCGGCGAGATGTCGGACACGATGATGTCGGTCGCTCCGAACGCTCGCGAGACCTGGGCGGTGAGAAGTCCGACGGGACCCGCCCCGGCGATCAGCACGCGCGATCCCCCGGTGATACCGGCCTTCCGTGCCGTCGCTATCGCCACGGACAGCGGCTCGAACAGAGCGGCGGCGTCGTCGGAGACCGAGTCCGGTACATCGTGGGCGAAGGTGCTGCCGATGCTCACGTACTCGCTCAGCGCGCCGTCGACGGGCGGTGTCGCGTAGAACTCCATGTGGGGACACAGGTTGTAGTGGCCTGATCTGCTCTCGCGACTGTCCGGATCCGGACGCTGCGGCTCGACGGACACCCGTGAACCGATCCTCTTCTCGGACACACCCTCACCCACCGCGACGATCACGCCCGATGCCTCGTGGCCGAGCACCAGCGGCGAGGACACGACGAAGTCGCCGATGCGTCCCTCGCGGTAGTAGTGAGTGTCCGATCCGCAGACTCCGACCGCGGACACGCGGACCAGGACGTCGCCGGATCGGGGCGTCGGAACGGGCCGATTCTCGGTGACGATGCGTCCCGGCTCGGTGAGAACTGCGGCACTCATGGAACTGACTGTTGTGTGGATCACACCTGAATGTTAGCTTAAGTGAGCAGATGAACAACAGGTGAGCAGATGCTCACCCTCACTTGGGAGACGACGACGTGACTACGCCGAATGCCAGCGACGAGCTCCGGCTCGCCCTGCGCGCGGCAACGATGTACCACCTCGACGGTGCTACCCAGGCGCAGATCGCGGCCAAGCTCGGAGTCTCGCGCCCCACGGCGGGTCGCCTGGTCGCCAAGGCTCGCGCCAACGGGTTGGTCCGCATCGAGATCCACGTACCCGAGGAGATCAGCGGGTCCGTGCACACCGACCTCGAGCGCCGGCTCGAGGAGAAGTACGGGCTGGACGAGGCGCTGGTGGTCACGTCGAACATCGACGACGGCGGCGGACGGTACGACGCGGTGGGTCGCGCAGCCGCCGGCGTGCTCACCCGACGGGTGCAGCCCGACCACACCGTCGGGTTCACCTGGGGCCCGGAAACCGTGGCGGTGGCTCAGGCGCTGTCCTCGCGGGGAAGCCGGTGCTCGCTGGTGGTCCAACTCGACGGATCGATGAGCGCCGCGGAATACCAGACCGGTGTGGACTTCGTTCTCGGTCGATGCGCGGAGCAGCTCCAGGCTGCCACGATGCGTCTCAACGCCCCGCTCTACGCAGATCCGGCGACAGTGGTTGCCCTGCAGAACGACTCGATCATGTCCCGCGCCCTCGAGGCGGGGCGTTCGGCAGATCTGATGTTCTTCGGACTGGGGCCGGTGTCCACGTCGACCACTCTGTTCGAGGGCAGTTTTCTAGAGCAGGCCGAGTTGACCGAACTCGATCACCTCGGGGCCGTCGGCGAGATCGGCGGACGATTCTTCGACGAGAACGGCGCGGACATCGAGGGCAGCCTCGGTGCACGCACCATGTCGGTTCCGCTCGACGACATCCGGCGGTGCGCCAACACCCTTCTGATCTCCGGCGGAGCACGCAAACACGCCGCCGTCCGGGCCGCTCTGCGCGGCCGTCTCGCCACCGTGCTGGTGACCGACATCGCGTGCGCCGCCTACCTACTCGGCTAGCACGCACACTCCACAGGAATCGAGGTAGTACCGACGTGACGTCACGATTGACACCACTCGTCGCGCTTGTCGCCACCACCGCACTGGTGGCGACGGGATGCGCAGGGGCGGGCTCGTTCGGGGGCGACGGTGGGGGAAAGACGATCACCGTCGCCATCGTGTCCAACTCGCAGATGTCCGACGCCATCTCTCTGGCGCCGGAATTCGAAGCGGACAACCCCGGCATCGACCTGAAGTTCGTCTCCCTGTCGGAGAACGAGGCGCGCGCCAAGATCACGGCCTCGGTGGCCACCGGCGGCGGTGAGTTCGACGTGGTCATGATCAGCAACTACGAGACCCCGCAATGGGCCGAGAACGGCTGGTTGACCAACCTCTCCGAGTACGCGCAGGACACACCGGGATACGACGAGGCCGACTTCATCCCGTCCCTGAAGGAGTCCCTCTCCTACGAGGGCAGCATGTATTCGGTGCCGTTCTACGGTGAGTCGTCGTTCCTGATGTACCGCAAGGATCTGATGGAGGCGGCCGGCATCACGATGCCGGAGGAGCCCACCTGGCAGCAGGTCGCCGACGCCGCCGCGAAGCTCGACACGCCCGGTGTCTCCGGTATCTGCCTCCGAGGCAAGCCCGGCTGGGGCGAGGTCCTGGCCCCTCTGGACACCGTCATCAACGCTTTCGGTGGCCGCTGGTACGACGAGAACTGGAACGCGCAGCTGACCAGTCCACAGGTCGAGGAAGCGGTGCAGTTCTACGTCGATCTGGTCCGCACCCACGGGCAGGCAGGCGCGGCGACCAGTGGGTTCAGTGAGTGCGGAACGCAACTGGCGCAGGGCAACACAGCAATGTGGTACGACGCCACTTCGGCAGTGTCCGTGCTCGAGGATCCCACGTCGAGCACCGTCGTCGGCAAGATCGGGTACGCCAAGGCGCCGTCCGCGGCCAAGGGTGACAACGGATGGCTCTACTCGTGGGCGCTCGGTATCCCGAAGACCTCCGAGAATCCCGACGACGCGTGGAAGTTCGTGTCCTGGATGACGAACAAGGAGTACCTGAACAAGGTCGGCAACGAACTCGGATGGGAGCGCGTCCCGCCGGGAAGTCGGTTGTCCACGTACGAGATCCCCGAGTACGAGAAGGCGTCGGCCGCGTTCGGTCAGGTGACGCTGGACTCGATCAACGGCGCCGACCCGAACAAGCCCACGGTCGACCCCGTGCCCTACACCGGGGTGCAGTTCCTCACCATTCCCGAGTTCCAGGACCTGGGAACCCGTGTCAGTCAACAGATCAGCGCCGCGATCGCCGGACAGATCAGTGTCCAGGACGCACTCGCCCAGGCGCAGCAGTACGCCGAAGTGGTCGGTAAGACCTACCAGGAGGACGAGTGATGACCGCTACCGATGTCGATTCGCCGCGAACGGAGTCCGCGCCGGTCGTCCGGCGTGAACGGACGATCAGCAAGGCGGAGGGATGGCGCCGCCGTGGACCACTGCTCCCGGCCATGGTGTTCGCCATCGTCGTCACGCAGATTCCGTTCCTCTTCACGCTGTACTACTCGACGCAGTCGTGGAACCTGGTGCGACCGGGCTCCCGAGAGTTCAACTGGCTGAACAACTACGTCGACGTGTTCCGCGACAGCCAGTTCCGTCAGGTTGCCCTCAACACGGTGATCATGATCGTCGGCACGGTCATCATCTCGGTGGTGCTGGGTCTGCTGCTGGCACTGCTGCTCGACCGGAAGTTCATCGGCCGCAGCCTGGTCCGCACCCTGCTGATCACGCCGTTCCTCATCACCCCGGTCGCCGGCGCGTTGATCTGGAAGACCACGATGTTCGATCCCGTCTTCGGCCTCATCAACTTCGCCCTGAGTCCGTTCGGGGTGGACCAGATCGACTGGGTCTCCCGCTTCCCCCTGGCGGCCGTCATGACCAACCTGGTGTGGCAGTGGACCCCGTTCATGATGCTGCTGATACTCGCCGGCCTGCAGTCGATGCCGAAGGACATCGCCGAGGCAGCCCGTGTCGACGGCGCCGGCCCGTTCGCACTCTTCCGCGAGCTGACGTTGCCGCACCTGCGTCGATTCATCGAACTGGGTGCCGTCCTGGGCGCGATCTACCTGATCAACACCTTCGACGCGGTCTACATGATGACCTCCGGCGGACCCGGCGTGGCGTCGTCGAACCTGCCCTTCTACATCTACCAACGAGCCTTCCTCGGCTTCGACATCGGCCAGGCCGCGGCCATGGGCGTCGTCACCGTGGTGGCCACCATCGTCGTCAGCACCCTGGCGCTGCGACTGATCTTCAAGAGCTTCAGTGGGAACGAGGAGGCGGCGTGATGACTACCGGAACCGTGGAGAAAGCGCCCGTCACCCGGAAGGCTCGGTGGGGCACGGGCTCGATCTGGTCCTTCGTCGCCTGGGTCGCCGGCATCGCCTTCTTCTTCCCTGTCCTGTGGATGGTGATCACCGGGTTCAAGCAGGAAGCCGACGCCTACACCGCCACACCGAAGATCTTCTTCACCCCGACGCTCGACCAGTACCGCGGAGTTCTCGACAGCGGCATCGGCACCACGCTGCTCAACTCGGCCTTCGCCACCATCGTCTCGACGGCTCTCGTTCTGCTGCTGGGAGTTCCGGCCGCGTTCGCGTTGTCGCTGCGGCCGGTGAAGAAGACGCAGGACGTGCTGTTCTTCTTCATCTCCACCAAGATGCTCCCCGTCGTCGCGGCCATCGTTCCGCTCTACGTGATCGTCGGCGACATCGGTCTGCTGGACAACATCTGGGCCCTGATCATCCTGTACACGGCGATGAACCTCCCGATCGCGGTGTGGATGATGCGCTCGTTCTTCCTCGAGGTGCCGAGCGAACTGCTCGAGGCCGCGAGCATGGACGGTGCCTCGCTGTGGACGTCGGTGCGGGAGGTCATCCTGCCCCTGGTCTCTCCCGGAATCGCGGCGACGTCGCTCATCTGCGTGATCTTCTCGTGGAACGAATTCTTCTTCGCCGTCAACCTCACCGCCGTCCAGGCACAGACCATTCCGGTCTACCTCGTCGGCTTCATCACCGGCCAAGGCCTGTACTGGGCCCAGCTGTCCGCCGCTGCGACGTTCGCAGCCCTCCCCGTCGTCCTCGCCGGATGGTTCGCGCAGAACAAGCTCGTGCGCGGATTGTCCTTCGGCGCAATCAAGTAGGAGAAGAACCATGGCTGCAATCTCGTACAAGCAAGCATCGTGCATCTACGACGGCGCCGACAAGTTGGCGGTGGACTCCCTCGACCTCGACATCCAGGACGGTGAGTTCATCGTCCTGGTCGGACCGTCCGGCTCCGGCAAGTCGACCGCGCTGCGGATGCTGGCCGGCCTCGAGGAGATCGACGGTGGCGCCATCGAGATCGGGGGGAAGAACATGGTCGGGGTGCCGTCCAAGGACCGCGACATCGCGATGGTGTTCCAGAACTACGCGCTCTACCCCAACAAGACCGTCGGCGAGAACATGGGCTTCGCCCTCAAGATGCGCGGCGTGAGCCTCGAGGAGCGCACGAAGCGAGTCAAGGACGCTGCCGATCTGCTCGACCTCACCGAATACCTGGACCGCAAGCCCGGCAAGCTCTCCGGTGGTCAACGCCAGCGCGTGGCCATGGGACGCGCCATCGTGCGCGAGCCGCAGGTGTTCTGCATGGACGAGCCGCTGTCCAACCTCGACGCCAAGCTACGCGTGCAGACGCGCACCCAGATCGCGGCACTCCAGCGGCGACTCGGCACCACCACCGTCTACGTCACCCACGACCAGGTGGAGGCGATGACGATGGGTGACCGGGTGGCGATCCTCAAAGACGGGAAGCTGCAGCAGTTCGCCTCGCCCACCGAGCTGTACGACCACCCGATCAACGCGTTCGTCGCCGGCTTCATCGGCTCGCCCGCGATGAATCTGTTCACGGTGCCCGTCGCGACGGGCGGACTGAAGGTCGGGGACCGCACCATCGCCCTCGAACGCGACCAGCTCACAGCCATCGCGGCGGCCGGCCTCGACGAGGTCACGCTGGGTCTGCGCCCCGAGCAGCTCGCCATCGGATCCGCGGACGACGACGGACTGGTGGTCACGGTGGATCTGGTCGAGGAACTGGGCAACGAGAGTTACCTGTACGCCAGCTTCGGCGACACACGAATTCGCTCCTCGGACGGCACTCCGGCCACGATCGTGGCACGCTCACCTCGGAGGGCTCCTGCGAAGATCGGCGAGACCGTCACGCTGACCAAGCAGGAGGGCACGGCGTACCTGTTCCATCCGGAAACAGGGTTGCGCCTGACTGCCTGACGTACCAGGGGGATAGACCCGGGTGTGGGAACGTGCCGGGAAGACCGTTCCCACACCCGCCTACGTCAGACGCGCTGCGCGTGGTCGAGCAGCACGTCGGCAGCATCGGACGCGTGCGTCCACGGCCACCAGTGCTTCGCGTCGACCTCGAGGACGGTGAGGTCCGGGATCCACCGATCGACGTCCTCGACCAGATCGGCGGACAGAAAGCGGTCCTTCAACGGCACGACCACGAGTGTGGGGACCTCGCATCTCGGTGGTGGTCCGGAGAGCATGCGTCGAATGATGTTGGCGCGGTAGAGCTCCACTCCACGTTGCAGGTCGATCGGATCCGCCGCCGGTGCGGGGTCGGCGGGCCCGGCCTTCACGAACAGATCGGGCACGTACTTTCCGACGACGGGAATGTGGAAGCCCCAGATGTACCAGGACCGCCCGAGCTGCCCGAGCACGGACGGCCACTGTGTCGGTCGCAGCCCTCGCCGCCTCGAGGTCTCCCGCAGGTGGTCGATGCTCGGTCCCGACACCGAGGTGAACGAGCCGAAGACGTCGGTGGCACGAGGATCCCGCAGAGGCTCCCACATCTGGACCGAACCCCAGTCGTGCGCGAACGCATGGATCGGCCCCCGCAGATCGGGGATCGAATCGATCACCGCGTAGGTGTCGTCCGCGAGACGCTCGATGGCGAACGACGACGACTTCTCGGGGTGCTCGACGACGGTGTGACCGCCGCCGCGCGTGTCGTACGAGATGACCCGGGCGCGATCACCGATCGCATCGATCATGGCGTCGAACATCGTGTGGTTGTTCGGGTAGCCGTGGACCAGGAGCACGGTCGTGTCCGCGTCGGGGTTCCCGTACTCGTACACCGCGAGGGCGGCCCCGTCGGATCGAGCTGTCCACCTGCTGTGCGGTTCGGTCATCCTACCTCGCTTCTGCTGTAGAGAGACTCTCCGCGGAGAAGTCGAGCGACGAGATGCAGGCGCATCTCCTCCTGCTCCGGCTGCGGATGGACCACGGCCGAGAGCGCTTCTCCGTCCAGGAGGTGTACCACCGTGAAGAGGACTGTATCGAGTTCGGCGGCGGGAATCGTCCCGGCGATCGGCAACGTCCGGCCCAGCTCGGTGATCTCCCGGTGGTAGCGGACGGTGAACGGGACGAGTCTCGCGCGCAGTTCCTCGTCGCTGCGAGCGGCGATGAGGAGCTCGTACCAGGCGCCGTTGATCGGGGCGCGGCACGCCGCGCGCAGCAACGTCAGGCAGTGCTCGACCGACGCCGAACCGAAGCTCGCGAGACCTCCGCGGAACTCCTCGAACTGGCGCCTACGAATCTCGTCCGCGGCGGCGACCACCAGGTCGAGCCTGGTCGGGAAATGCCGGAACAGAGCGCCGGACGACACACCCGCACGGGTGACGACTTCGTTCACCGTCGTTGCGGCGTAACCTCTCTCGGCCAGCGAGGAGATGGTGGCGTCGAGAAGTTTCGCGATGGTGTCGGTCCGGCGCTGCTCCTGCGTTCGTCTCACACGGACACGGTAGTGGCCGCAGGTGTCCTCACGCCCGCTCGCAGGAATCTGCCGGCGCGCTCGGACACCCCGAACCACGATGCGAAGCGACCCTCGCGGTAGACAACTCGGCCTCCGATGAGCGTCGCCGTGACGGCGTCGTCGTTGCGGTTGACCATCCGGCTCAGCCCACCGAACTCGGGCATCGACTCCTCGTTGTAGGCGTCGACCTCGTCCGTCAGTCCCGCCGGGTTCACCACGACGATGTCCGCACGGTCCCCGAGGCGCAGGTGTCCGGTGTCGACGCCGTAGAAATCGGCCAGTTCGCCGCTCAGCTTGTGCGCCGCCTGGCCGACGGTCAGGAACGACTCGTGTGCGTCGTGCACCCGACGGAGCAGGCGGATCCCGAAGTTGTAGAACGCCATGTTCCGCAGGTGCGCCCCGGCATCGGAGAACCCCACCGTCACACCGGGCTTCGTGATGAGCTTGTCCATCTGCTTACGGCGATGGTTGGCGATCGTGGTGTGCCAGCGCAGCGTCCGGCCGTGCTCGACGACCAGGTCGAGGAACGCGTCGACCACGTGAATGCCCTGCTCTCGCGCCAACTCCGCGACGTTCTTGCCGATCACGGACGCGTCGGGGCACTCGGTGATGATGACGTCGCCGAAGTCCCGGTGCCACACACGGGAGGAGAACTTCTTCTCGAAGTCGGCGCGGAACCAGCGTCGATACGCCTCGTCCTTCAGCAGCTCGTTACGGCCCAGTTCCTCACGCAGGTGCAGAGCCGCTCTGCCGGAACCGAATTCCTCGAAGACGACCAGGTCGATTCCGTCGGAGTAGACGTCGAACGTCGTGGGCAGGTGCTGCCACCGGAACTGACCCTTGCCGGGGCCGTTCACGATCGCGGCGAGGGGGCCGAAGATGTGGTGGATCCAGGGTGAGGCCTTGGCGTCGGCCGCGGCGAGCAGCGACACCTTCAGCGCGCGACGTCCGATCCCGGTGGCCGCACCGAGGAAGAAGACCATGTCGTACTTCGTGTTCAGATTCGGAATGCTCTGCAACAGCCGGCCGCGGCGCCGCAGGATCTTGTGCAGGCGCCGGAACTCCGACCAGGATGCGTAGGACGACGGCAGGGATCGTGACCGGTAGCGGTCGCCGTCCAGCTTGTCCCACGGATTGGTCATCGTGGACATGCCGAGCATTCCGGCGTCGAGCGCCTTCTCGAGAGCGTCGGACATCTGCGCGGTCTCTTCGCGCGTCGGCTTCTGGGAGCGGTCGGTCGACCGATCCAGCCCCATGACGTGGGCGCGGAGATCCGAATGTCCCACCAGCGACGCGATGTTCGGACCGAGAGGGAGCCGCTCGAGCGCGGCGATGTACTCCTCGGGACCGTCCCACGTCTTGTGCGTGTCCACAGCTTTGAGCACGTGATCGCGCGGCAGTGCTTCGACGCGGCTGAACAGGTCCGCGATGTCCACCGGCGTCGAGTACAGCGTGGACAGCGAGCAGTTCCCCAGCAGAACCGTCGTCACGCCGTGGCGGACCGATTCCACCAGTCCGGGGCCCACCAGCACCTCGGCGTCGTAGTGGGTGTGCACGTCGACGAACCCCGGCATGACCCACTGGCCGGTGGCGTCGATGACCTCGGTGTCCGGCCCGACGGCCAGCGCGTCCGAGGAGACGGCGCGGACCACGCCGTCGACGATGCCGACATCGCGGCGGACACCGGGACCGCCGTCGCCGTCGAAGACGGTCCCGCCGCTGATCACCACATCGAAGTGCGACTCGTTCATGTGACCTCCATCACTGTGCGATGGGCTCACCGTAACTTAGAGAGTGATCACTCGCAATAGTCCGTCAGAACGCGAGGGGGCGGTGAGATTCCCGCACGTACGTCCAGGTCGACGATGGGCGAACCAATCCGGCGGATTCGAGGTCGATGCCGTCCTCGGTGATCTCCGAGGTCAGGAACGTGCGATCCGACTCCTCCAGTGCACGTGACTGCACCTCGGCGAACGCGTCGATCGCGATGCGGTGGTACTCGTCGAGCGGATTCTCGCGTCCGAGGGCCCGGAGGTGGATGCTCTCGCGGACATCACCGAGGTGAGCGAGATAGTCCGACCAGGCGCGGTCCAGGTGGTGCAGCACGATGCGCCGCGCGACACCTACGCGAACGTCCGCGTCGAGCGGCTCCAGTTCCGCGGCACGGTCCGGATTGCGATCGGCCAGCAGGGTCCACGCCTCGTCGGTGGTCAGCAGCGTCGCGCGTCGGGCATCGAGGATGTCCCGGTGCTGCGCGGTCAGCTGGTTGTACCGCCACGTGGACGCGTGGGTGTCGAGCATCGCGCCTTCGGCGACACGCTGTGCGTGATCGATGCGCTTGGCCGCGACCTCGGACTCGATGAAGCCCGTGTCGTCGGGGTGTCCGGGACGATCGCTCTTCTCCAGGTATCGCGTCACCAGGGAGTCGTCCCAACTGGCGAAGAACACCGAGCGGCCCGGATCGCCCTGGCGCCCCGCACGTCCGCGTAGTTGGTTGTCCAGGCGCTCGGTGACGTACCGCCCGGTTCCGACGACGAGCAGACCGCCGAGATCGGTCACTCCGTCTCCGAGTCTGATGTCCGTGCCGCGGCCGGCGATCTGGGTCGAGACGGTCACAGCGCCGCGAAGTCCTGCGCGAGCGATGATCTCGGCTTCCTCCGCGTCGTTCTTCGCGTTGAGGGCGACCACCGGGACACCCTCGTCCTCGAGTCGCGCAGCGAGATCCTCCGACTCCTCGACATCGTGAGTGCCGACCAGGACCGGCTGACCGGTGGCATGGGCCTCGACCACCGCGGCCACGACTGCGGCCGTCTTCTCCGGCGCCGTGGCGTAGACGCGATCGACCTCGTCGACACGCACCAGCGGCTCGTTCGGCTCCACCACCGACACACCCAGGCCGTAGAACGTCCGAAGTTGTTCTCCCGCAGCGAGAGCCGTGCCGGTCATGCCGCACACGCGCTTGTAACGACCCATCAGTGCCTGCACCGTGACGGTGTCGAGTACCTGGCCCGTCTGTGTGCGCTCCAGGCCTTCCTTGGCCTCGACGGCAGCCTGTAGGCCGTCGGGCCAGCGCTGCAGTTCGGCGACGCGGCCACGCGACGCGTTGACAAGCTGCACCCGCCCGTCGCGCACGATGTAGTCGACGTCCCTGCGTACCAACACTTCAGCGTGCAGGGTGAGGTTGACGCGCACCAATGTGGTGCCGACGTGCTCCTCGCTGTAGAGGTCGATGTCGCCGAGCGCGGCCTCCATCTTCTCCGCCCCGGCGTCGGTGAGGAACACGTTGCGCCGCTCGGCATCGACCTCCCAGTCGGTCTCCGCGTCGAGGGACCGCACGGCGTCCAGCACGTCGTCCGCCGACACGTCCTGATCGATCGAGCCGGCCAGAACCAAGGGCACCAGCGCCTCGTCCACCAGCACCGAATCCGCCTCGTCGACCACGGCAACGTCCGCGGTGGGGGAGACCAGCAGGTCGGCGTCGTCGACGAGGTGGTCCCGCAGAACGTCGAACCCGACCTCGTTCACCGACGCGTACGTGACGTCGCAGGCATAGGCGGCCCGTCGCTCGTCCGCGGTCGACTCCGCCGTGATCCACCCGACGGTGACACCGAGAGCGTCGTACAGCGGGCCCATCCACTCCGCATCGCGTCGGGCGAGGAAGTCGTTGACCGACACCACGTGCACGTCCCGGCCCTGCAGGACATAGGCGGCCGCGGCGATCGCGCCGGACAGGGTCTTACCCTCGCCCGTCGCCATCTCGACCACGTCACCCTCCAGCAGCCGAACGGCTCCGTAGAGCTGGGTGTCGAAGGGCCGCAGGGACAATGCGCGATCGGATGCCTCGCGGGCGAGAGCCAGGAATGCGGGAACGTCGAGCGTTCCGGCTCGTCGTAGGTCATCGGCGGCTGCACGCAGGCCGTCCGCGTCGAGGTCGCTGTGGCGCTCCTCGAGCGCCCGGGCTGCCTCCACGGCACCTTGCGACCGCGCATGCCCCTTCGCGACCGAACGACCGAGCAGGGACCAGAACCGTGACGCCATGTTCGCCAGGCTACCGACGGGGCCGAACGTGCGGTCGCCGCGAGCCGTGTGCACACCCCCAGCGGTGAGCGCAGTGCAGCGCGTCGGCTGCTGCAGCCTGTGTGCACACCCTCAGCGTCGAGCGCACACCCTCTGCTGCCGGCGGGTGGGGGTGTGCGGTTACCGGAAGGGGTGCACACACCCGGGTGCTGCAGAATTGGGCGCAGTGTCGCTGCGTGTCCGATAGTGGCGCGGCAACCGGTGTGTACACCCTCTGCGTCGAGCGCGCACCCTCTGCTGCCGGCTGGTGGGGGTGTGCGGTTACCAGAAGGGGTGCACACACCCGGGTGCTGCAGAATTGGGCGCAGTGTCGCTGCGTGTCCGATAGTGGCGCGGCAACCTGTGTGTACACCCTCTGCGTCGAGCGCACAGCCTCTGCTGCCGGCGGGTAACGGTGTGCGGTCATCAGAACGGGTGCACACACCCACTACAGCGCGGCCACGGACCCCTTCGCCGAACTCGAGAGCGTTCTCCAGGGAAACACCGCAACTCGCTCACAGCTGCGCACGAGAGGACCCGCCACCGATCAACTGTTGCATCTTCTCGCGGGTGTCGGTGCCGTCGGCAGGAAGGTAGACGACGATGTTCAATTCCTTGTGGTCGGCCGGTGCCAACTGGTGGTGCTCGAAGCGCAGTTCTCCGACGACGGGGTGCTGGAAGATCCGCGCGCGCGAGGCAAATCCCTCGATGTCGCGGCTGTCCCACCCGGCAGCGAAAGACTCGCTCGTGATGCGTAGTCGATCGACCAGTTCGACGAAGGCAGGTGTCCCGAGCGCCGCGCCTCCATCCGCCCGGAATTCTGCGAGGAAGCGCCTGCTGTCGGACTCCCAGCGCGGGAGCAGGTCACGCACGTACGGGTCGGTGAAGACCAGCCACAGGAGATTGCGGTCAGCTGCGTCCACTGTCTCGATGCGTGGGAACAGTGCTCGGTAGGCGCGGTTCCACCCGACGATGGTCCACTCGGGACGGAGGGCGAACGCCGGGAACTCGGTGAGTGCATCGAGCAGGCGCTGTATGGGCGGTGGCGTCGTCTCCGCGCTCGACGGAGTGGGTGTGGGCGGGTGGCCGGCGAGGTCGAGCAGGTAGTCGTGCTCGGCGGGCGTGAGCTGCAGCGTCGTGGCGATGGCATCGAGAACCTGGCGTGACGGGTGGATGTCGCGCCCCTGTTCGAGCCAGGTGTACCAGGTGACGCTGACGTGGGACAGCGCCGAGACGTCCTCTCTGCGTAGTCCTGTCGATCGACCCCGCGGTATCGGCGGCAAGCCGAGCCGCGAGCGCGGCAGTGCCGAGCGGCGTGCACGCAGGAATGCTCCGAGCTCACGGCGAGCGGCGGAGTCCTGGTCGGTGGTCACACGGCAACTCTACGAGCGTCCGACTCGGGAAGGTGGTGGTGGCGATACCAGTACCGAAGCTGTCTTCCTGCCGACGTCCTCGACCGGCATTGTCGTCCACATGCCTGCACTTCGATCGAGAACCGTCACGCACGGACGCAACATGGCTGGGGCCCGTGCGCTGCTGCGAGCAGCGGGGGTGAACGGCGACGATTTCGGTAAGCCGATCGTCGCCGTCGCGAACAGCTTCACCGAGTTCGTTCCCGGCCACACCCATCTCCAGCCCGTCGGCCGAATCGTCTCCGACGCGATCACCGCGGCCGGCGGAATACCGCGCGAGTTCAACACGATCGCGGTCGACGACGGCATCGCTATGGGACATGGCGGGATGCTCTACTCGCTGCCCTCCCGAGACCTCATCGCGGACTCCGTCGAGTACATGGTGAATGCGCACTGCGCGGACGCCCTTGTGTGCATCTCGAACTGCGACAAGATCACGCCGGGAATGCTCATGGCCGCACTGCGACTGAACATTCCGGTGGTGTTCGTCTCGGGTGGGCCGATGGAAGGCGGTACCGCCGTGCTCGTCGACGGCACCGTGCGTACCCGACTCACCCTGGTGTCCGCCATGTCCGATGCGGCCGCCGGTGACGTCTCGGACGAGGACCTGGCGCGTGTGGAAGAGGCGGCGTGCCCGACGTGCGGAAGTTGCTCGGGCATGTTCACGGCCAACTCGATGAATTGCCTGACCGAAGCGCTGGGTCTCGCGCTGCCGGGCAACGGAACCACGCTCGCCACGCACACGGCACGTCGGCACCTCTACGAGAACGCCGGGCGCACCGTCGTCGATCTGTGCCGTCGGTGGTACGACCACGACGACGACTCGGTTCTTCCTCGGAACATCGCCTCACGCGCTGCGTTCGACAACGCCATGGCCCTCGACATCGCGATGGGTGGATCGACGAACACGATCCTGCATCTCCTGGCCGCGGCCCGTGAGGCCGAACTCGACTACACCCTCGACGACATCGAGAAACGGTCACGCATGGTGCCGTGCCTGTGCAAGGTCGCGCCGAACGGGCACTATCTCGTCGAGGACGTACACCGCGCCGGGGGCGTGCCCGCCATTCTGGGGGAGCTCCGGCGAGGGGGTCATCTGCACGACCACGTGCACACGGTGCACTCGGCATCTCTCGTCGACTGGCTCGACCGATGGGACGTACGGTCCGGACGTGCCGATGACACCGCGATCGAATTGTTCCACGCCGCACCGGGATGCGTGCGTTCCGCCACCGCCTTCTCGCAGTCCGAACGTTGGGACACACTGGATCTCGACTCCGTCGCCGGATGTGTCCGCGATGTGGAGCACGCATACTCGGCCGATGGCGGCTTGGCGGTTCTGAGCGGCAACCTGTCCGCCGACGGGTGTGTGGTGAAGACCGCCGGCGTCGACGACTCCATCCTCACCTTCTCCGGCCCCGCCGTGGTCGTGGAGTCACAGGAGGACGCCTGTGACGCAATCCTGTCCGGTCGGATATCCGCCGGTGACGTGCTGGTGGTGCGATACGAAGGTCCACGCGGAGGTCCCGGCATGCAGGAGATGCTCTATCCGACAGCGTTTCTCAAAGGCCGAGGTCTCGGAGCGTCGTGCGCGCTGATCACCGACGGCCGCTTCTCCGGCGGAACGTCCGGTCTGTCGATCGGTCACGTGTCTCCGGAAGCGGCCGCGGGTGGCGTGATCGCCCTGGTCGAGGACGGAGACAGCATCACCATCGACATCCCGCGACGCTCGATCACACTGGACGTTGCCGACGACGAGCTCGCTCGCCGGCGTTCCGCCCTGGACGGGTTCCGGCCCCGCGACAGGCAGCGCGAGGTGAGCGTCGCTCTCCGTGCCTACGCCGCGCTCGCACTGTCCGCGGACAAAGGTGCTGTCCGCGACATCGATGCGCTCTCTCGCTCCTAGGCTCACGCCAGGCCGTTTCACGATGTCAGCGCGAACTACAGCGAAGTGGGCAGCGTCCAACGCCTCGGGGATCCCGTCGCGGTCACTGACCCTGCACCCATGCGCGTTTGCCCACTCCCGGGTCGACTCCCTCTGTTCCGGGCCACGTAGTCGAGACGACGGCCGCAGGACTTACTTCGTACTGACGATGAAATGTTGCGCTAGCTTTTCTCCCGAATGATTCCGGAGCTCTCGCGGATGGCTAACGTAGGAGCTAATCGAACGGATTCGATGTCGACGCCGTTCAATCTGTCGATGAGAAGTGACATAGCTGTGGAGCCCATCTCCCACATGGGTGATCTCACGGACGAGAGCGGTATCGGCAATTCCCCTGCCAGCGGGGTGTCGTTGTAGCCGATGACAGCGACGTCGACGCCCACGCGGAGTCCTGCTGTACGTATGGCGCCGAGCGCGCCGATCGCGGCGAAGTCGTTGACGGCGAACACCGCACTTGCCGTGTTCGACTCGGCGAGTAGCGCTTCGGTAGCAGACCGCCCGCCCGCCACATCGAACGAGCTGCTCACCACTCGCGCGTCGGGGATCGGGTGGCCGGCTTGTCGGTACTCGTCGCGAAAGCCATGGGTTCTGTCGACCGAGGTGCTCGAGTATGGCCTGCCGGACACGATGCCGACGTCGACGTGCCCCAACTCGAGGAGATGCCGAGCGGCCAGACGACCACCTTCGACATCGTCGCACGTCACGCTCGGGTAGTTGCCGGAGCGTCGACTCACCAGCACGAACGGCACATCTCGGGTTACCAGCGACGAGAGCAGATCGTCGTCCTCGACGACGGCATCGCCGATCACCACTCCGTCGACACGTCGCGCAAGAAGCATGTCGGTGGCTTCGGCCCTCAATTTCGGGTCGTCGTAACTGTTGGTGACGAAGGTCTGATAGCCGGCGTCGCGCGCAGAGTCGCTGACGCCTTCGTAGATCGTGGCGAGCACGATGTCGGTCAGATGAGGCACGAGCACGCCCACCAGATTGCTCCGGCTCGTACGCAAACCGGCAGCATGCGGGTTCCTCGCGAACCCGACCTCACGAGCGATCTTCCTGATCTTCTCGGTGGTTGCCGTCGAAGCAGATCGAACGCCCGGACCGAGCGAAGGTGACAGCACCCGCGAGACCGTAGACACATGCACACCCGCGAGATCGGCGATGGTGCGCAAGGTCGGGCGCCCGGAGTCGTCCAGATGCGGTAGAGCCGCCTCCATGAGTGTCCTTCCGCGCGAGCCTTGTGCGACAAGTGTGACACCAAGCGATACATCTCCGGCAAACGATTGCGGTGATCTGGATCATAAGCTACGTTTGCGCAAACGATTGGCGCAAACGATTGGGCAACATGCGACGAGTAGTAGTGATCACCACCGGTGGAACCATCGCTAGCACCGCGAACAGCCGGGGAGTCAAGACCGCCACGGTGCCGGGTGGCGACCTGATCGCGCGTGCAGCGACCCCACAGGGGGTGGCGCTCACGGTGGTCGACGTCGTATCCGTCAACAGCTACGCGATGACGTTCGCCGACATGGACCAGATCAACTCTGCTGTTCACGACGCTTTGGCAGACCCGACTACGTGCGGAGTCGTCGTCACCCACGGCACCGACACTCTGGAAGAGACAGCGATGGTCGTGGACTTGTTTCATCAGGATCCCCGACCCGTCGTCTTCACCGGTGCCCAACGGAGCGCCGACGACCCCGATGGCGATGGTCCCGGAAACCTGCAGGACGCGATCTCGGTCGCCGCGTCGGCATCGCCCCGCGGCTTAGGAGTACTCGTGTGCTTCGGCGGCGTCATCCACGCTGCCCGCGGAACACGGAAAGTGCACAACAGCGCTCTGCAAGCTTTCTTCGACGTCGACAACGGCCCCATAGGACTCATCGTCGATGGCTGCGTGCGAGTACACGAGAAGATCACGCGCCCCGACGCCCACCTGACGTGGCCCGTCGCAATCTCCGGCACACGGGTGGACACCGTCGCGTTGTACCCCGGAGCCGACCGTGCCGCGATCGACGCGAACATAGCCGCAGGAGCGCAGGGGATCATTCTGCAGGCGACCGGATACGGCAATGCCAACAGTGACATCACAGCCGCGGTAGGAGAACACACAGCGGCAGGAATCCCCGTTGTCCTGTCCACACGAGTGTCCGCCGGACCCGTCCGCGCCGTCTACGGCGGTGGCGGTGGCGGCGTCGATCTCGTCGAGGCAGGCGCGATTCCGTCGGGCAACTTGCGGCCCAGCCAAGCGCGAATTCTTCTCGCGGCCTTGCTCGCCCGAGGTGACGACCACGTCGCCATCTCCGCAGCATTCGACACGAGAACCCGGCGGTACACCGACACCGCAGACGACTCCATAGTCTTCGCCGGCCACAACCCGGTGACATCACAGACATCTGTTCCGGTACCGCGCCACCAGAGCTGAACCGTACAGACGAAACGCACCACGAGAAACAGGAAGCAGAACAGATATGAGATCACCGACGAATCCCGCAGTGAGCGAACTCAAGGTCGCAGCCGTGCAATTCGACATGCAGGTCGGCCTGGAGAACAAGGAGAAGAATCTCGCCACCACCGTCGAGCACATCGACGAGGCGGCCAGGGCCGGCGCACGCCTGATCGTGCTGCCGGAACTGGCCAACACGGGATACAGCTTCGACACCAGAGACGAGGCCTATGCCCACGCCGAGGCAGTGCCCGACGGCCCGACATGTCGTGCCTGGATCGACGCGGCGCGGCGCAACGACGCGTATGTCGTCGCCGGGATTGCCGAGGTCGAGGGAGTGCACCTGTACGACACCGCGGTGCTCATCGGACCGGACGGATACATCGGCCGCTATCGGAAGACTCATCTCTGGAACCGAGAGAAGCTCATTTTCACGACCGGTGACGACTATCCCGTATTCGACACCAAGATCGGCCGTATCGGGCTCCTCATCTGCTGGGACATCTGGTTCCCCGAGGTCGCCCGAATACTCGCCGCCCAGGGCGCCGACATCATCTGTTCGGTCAACAACTGGGTATGGACGCCACCGCCGCTATTCGACGACGCCGGAAACTGCATGGCGTCCTATCTGACGATGTCGGCATCCCACGTCAACAACATTCCTATCGTTGCCGCAGATCGAGTCGGTGAGGAGCGCGGCGGGAAATTCCTGGGATGCTCGTTGATCACCGGAACGAACGGCTGGCCCATCGGCGAGATCGCAGATGCCGAAGCACCCGCAGTTCTGTATGCCGACATCGACATCGTGGCGTCCCGGTCCGCGCTCATCTGGAACGACCTGAACGATCTCGCACGCGATAGACGAACCGATCTCTACGACCCCCTGCTGGGATACACCTCCGGTCGACGGCTCGCTCGGTGAGCCGCGACGACAGCGTCTGCCGGGTGCGCCCATGACCACACCGGAACGTCCACCCACCGCATCCGCCGACACCGTCGAGCGTTCACGTCCAGCCTCGAACGGATCCTTCGACAAGACCTCCGGTGAACTACGGCTCCCCGGCCTGCTGCTCGGTGCCGCCGTCGTAGTGGGTGTCTTCGGACTTCTGTCGAGCGGACTGGTCGCACTGTCCGGTCACCTGTCCGGGGTCGGACCGAGCTACACCGAATGGCTCGGTGCGGCCGCATCGAACGACGTCCTGGCTCGCGCGCAGTGGGCCCTCGGCGACATCACCGAACCACAGTTCTACAAGTCGTGGCCGGCATCGATCGGCTTGCTGCTCGGAGCTGTTCTTGCCTGGTGGGCCGGAACACGAAACAAGAGATGGTCGGGCCTGCCCATCTCCTACGGAAGTGGCCTGTGGCCATGGATACTCGGCTCGTCCACTCTGAGCCTCGCGTTGTCCAACCTCGCATTCGGTTGGAGGTTGAACGAAGGTTGGCAGCCCACCTTCATACCCTTCGTGTGTGTCGCGACGTCACTGGTACTGGTCTACGGATCGGGCTGGGCCGTTCTGCTCACCGGCGCCGTCATGGGAGCACTCACCACCACCCCCGTCGCCACTATCCTTATCGCCTACGTCACCGGCCCACTCGAACTGCCCACAGTCGTGGCCAATACCACCGCCATGACAGTCGGCACCGCTGTCACATTCGTCGCCTGCAGATACATGCCCTGGATGACACTTCCCAGCCCCGCCGCACAACCACCGGCCCCGGAACCTGGCCAAGCCCCACCCATGACGATCACAGGAGCCACCAGCACCAGGAAGGACGCCATCTGGACGGTGCGGCGCATCATCGCCGACTTCACCGAGACGCAGTTCTACGCCAACGAACTGGCGAGCATCGGAGTGATCATCGGAGTGGTGATCGCATTCCTGGCCAATCCGCTGTTCCCGTCGTACGGAACTGCACTGCTACCGCACATTCTGTTCGCTCAGGCATTGACGTCGGCGATCGGTGTCGTCGTGTGGCGGCGGCTCTATCGTGGCGGCGGCTGGGCACCCACCTACATCTCGGTGGTGTCCGTCGCTCCCGCAACTGTCCTCGCATTCGGCGGCAGCGCAGTCTCGATCATCGTGGGATCCATCGCCGGGGCATTGATCTGTCCGATCATCGCCCGTCCGATATCGGCACGGTTGCCGCGAGACTTCCATCCGTTCATCGGAAACACCACCTCGATGGCCATCGCCACTGCCTTGGTGGTCACTCTCGTCGGGCTCCTGCCCGTCACCTGAGAACGACATGGACGCTTCGGGATACTTCAATTACCCCGAAGCGTCCATGTCTGTAGCTTACCGATGCGTGCAGTGCGGCCGACCGGGGAACTCGCGTAACGGCGGATGTTCGCCTCCGGCTCGATCTGCTGGTGCAGTCCTTGTCGACGGGCGAACGAGAACAGGCCGTCACGCAGGAGTGATGCGACGACTCGGAAGGGGGCTCGAGTACACGACGTTGGTGGTGATGGAGCCGAGGGTGGCGAGCCGGCCGGTGACGCGTTCGAGATCCCGCATCGAGCGGGCGAGGACTTTGATGATGAAGCAGTCGTCACCCGTGACGTGATGCGCCTCGATGATTTCCGGAGTGGATGCCACCAGCGCGTCGAACGGACCGTAGTTGCCCGACGGGTACGCGAGACGGACGAATGCGGTGACGGTGTAGCCGAGCGCCTCGGTGTCGACAGTGACGGAGTAGCCCGTGATTACGCCGATGTCGGTCAGGCGACGGACGCGGTCCGCCGTCGCACTCGACGACAAGTTCACCACTCGGGCCAGATGTGCGACGCTCGCGCGGCCGTCGTTCTGTAACTCGTCCAGCAGTCGTCGGTCGATCTCGTCGACGTCCGGGTGTGGATTGCGCGGCACAACGGAAACGATACCGGCCGATCGACGCCGAATCGTTCGATCAGCCGGTGATCACCACTTCTCCCAGTCGCCCGAACAGGATTGGCTGAGGTCATGGAACAGACACTGTCCGCCGCCGACTTCTTCGCCGCGAAACTGAGGTTCGAGACCGATCCCGCCGATCTCGCCGCCGAGCGAACCCGCGGTGCGGGGCCGCTGCTCATCGACGTTCGTTCGGACGCGTCCTGGAGTGCGGGACGCATTCCCGGAGCGGTGCACATCGTCGGGGCCGATCTGGGCACGCGCATCGCCGAGGTGGAGCCGGATCGCGACGCCGACATCGTCGTCTACTGCTGGGGACCGGGATGCAACGGCAGCACCCGAGCGGCTCTGACGCTCAGTCGCCTCGGCTACTCCCGCGTGCGGGAGCTGATCGGGGGATTCGAGTACTGGACACGGGAGGGTTTCGCCGTCGTGTCCGACACCGGGCGTACACGGCGAGCACCCGATCCGCTCACCGCTCCGACGACGTGACCGTGTCCAGCCACCCGGACACCAGCTCGACGGCCTCCGGGGCGGCGACGGCCGTCGCGTGGTCGTACCCGCGGAGCTCTTCGTACTCGGAGCCGGCGATCAGCGATGCGGTGCGACGGGTGTCGTCGATACGCTGGATGTCGCGGGAGCCGACGTAGAACAGTGTCGGTGCCGTGATGGCGTGGACGGCGTCGTCGGCGATGCCGGGATCGTCGTCCGATGCCCGGAAGTACGCGGCCAGTGCCTCGGAGTCGTTGCGCAGGAACGCGGCTCGGGTGCCGGAGTCCACCGGAAAGCCGCGGCGGTTCGCCCACTCGTGGACGAAACCGTCCATTCCCCGCTCGGCCAGGACGTCGGCGCTGCCGTCGAAGAACAGACTGTCGAGTGCTCCTCGCTGCGGCCCCGATCCAGCGCCGCCGACCACCAAGGAGGCGACCCGCTCGGGAGTGCGGGTGACCAGGTTCAAACCGGACCGCCCGCCGAACGAGTAGCCGACGTAATGCACCGCGTCGACGTTGACCGCATCGAGGACAGCGACGAGATCCTCGCTGATGCGGTCCATCGAATAGCTGTCGACGGTGCGGGGAGCGTCGCTTCGTCCGTGTCCACGCTGGTCCACGAGGATCAGGCGGTACGTGTCGCGCAGTGCGCGCACGTATCCGAACGTGCGCCAGATCTGGTGTGACAACAGGCTGCCGTGCACCAGCATCACCGGCGGGCCGGTGGGGGCACCCGTCACCGAGTAGGCGATGCGGGTGCCGTCCACCGGGTTCGTTGCGAAGTCCACGGTAGCGATGATCTCAGGTGTTCCAGGACCGCGCGCCGTCGGCAGTCAACTCCACCCGACGCGTGATGCCGACCCGGTCGAGGAACGACTCGTCGTGGCTGACCACCACCAACGCCCCCCGATACGACAGCAGGGCCGAACTCAGGTGTTCCTTCGACGCGACATCGAGATTGTTCGTCGGCTCGTCGAGGATCAGCAGTTGCGGCGCGGGATCGGACAGGAGCAGCATCGCCAGCGCGGCCCGCACCCGTTCACCACCAGAGAGGGTGCTCACCACCGCGTCGGCTCGTCGACCGCGGAACAGGAAGCGAGCCAAACGGATTCGAATGTCTGTGATCGGAGTGTCCGGCGCGACCCGACGGACGTTCTCGACCACCGATTCCGTGTCGTCGAACACGTCGAGCGACTGCGGGAGGTAGGCGGACGGAACCGACGAGGTCAACGCCCGCAGCAACGTCGTCTTCCCGATGCCGTTGTCGCCCATCAGCGCGATCCGCTCCGGGCCGACGATGGTCAGATTCACCGAACGGCCGGGGTAGCGTCCGTCCAGATCCAATGCCGTGTCACCGGTTTCGGCCACCAGTCGTGTCGAGTGCACGGCGGTGTCGGGAAGGTCGACGACTATTTCGGTGTCGTCCCGAACCCGCTCGTTCGCCTCCTCGGCGCGAGCCTTCGCCTCGTCGACGCGCTGCTCGTGGCCGAGGCGGTACTTTCCGGCCGACACCTGAGCGGAGCTCTTCAGGTTGTTGGCGACGATCTTCGGAACGCGTTTCTCGCGCGAAGCCTTGTCTCCCATCCGTCGTCGTCGTGCGACGGTCGTCCGCGCCTCGACAAGGTCGCGCTGCTGTTTGCGCACGTCCTGCTCTGCGGTACGAACGCTCGCCCGGGCCGCATCCTGCTCGGCGTCGAGGACCGCGCGGTAATGAGTCCAGTTGCCGCCGAAGCTGCGGATGCGGCCTGGTGACTCACGCACGGAACGGATTTCGGCGATCTCGTCCATCCGGTCGAGAAGGTCGGGATCGTGCGATGCCACGATGACGGTCCCGGTGAACGCGTCCAGGGTGCGTGCGAGTGCGGCCCGAGCGCGACCGTCGAGATTGTTGGTGGGTTCGTCGAGAAGCAGCACCGACGGCCGCCGGATCAACTGACCCACCAGCGCCAACAGAGTCGACTCGCCCCCGGACAGCGTGTCGAGGGGTCGGTCGAGATCGCCCGCGGACCCGATCGAATCGCCGAGGCCGGCCGCGTCGAGAAGCGCGAGTGTGCGTTCCTCGATGTCCCAGTCCACGCCGATGACCGTGAAGTCGTCGGGATCGGTACTGCCGTTCTCGACCCGTGCGAGGGCGGCTCGCACGGTGTCGATGCCCAGCCGAGCAGCGACCGTCTCGCTGCCCGTCGTGGCTGCCTGCTGCGGGACGTAGCCGGTGGTGCCCGTGACGCGGACCGATCCGCGGGACGGAGCCGATCGGCCGGTGATCAACTGCAGGAGAGTCGATTTGCCGGCGCCGTTCGTGCCCACCAGGCCGGTTCGGCCGGGAGTGAAGGATGCGTCCAGGCCGTCGAAGACGGGGCGGCCGTCAGGCCAGGTGAAGGTGAGATCCGTGATGACGACGGAGGGTGAAACTGACATGGTGCACCTCGGGAGGGAGTGTCGTGCCACCGCAAGTGTTCGAGGTGGGATCCGCACTACGCCGAGATGAGCAACGTTCATGTCCGTTCGTCCGGGGATGGGGGCTCGTCCACTGTAGGACGATCGGCCCGCGGGGTCAACGGATATTCGAACCGATTGTCACTCAGTCGTTCTCGGATCCCTCGACGGTCGGTCCCTTCGCGCGAAGGTCGTCGACCTTGGCCATCGCGTCGCGGAGTTCTGCCAGCCACGGGTCGATGTGCTCACCGGTGAGCCGCACTGCCCATGCGAGAGCGTCGGCACGCGAGCGGGCGACGCCGGCGTCGACGAGCGTGTCGAGCACCTTGCGTTCGGGCTGACGCAGGCGCGTCATGACCGGCACTGCGAGGTGGGTGAAGAGGGTGGTGTCACCGTCGATGGTCACGCCCCAGGCGACCTTGCGGCCGTAGCGGGCCTCGGCCTCGGCAGCGATGCGCATGCGGTCCTCGCGGGTGGTCTCGCGGAAGCGAGCGATACGGCCCTCGACGCCCGCCTCCGACTCCGGCGCGTTCAGCTCGCCGATGACGACGATCTCCTCGCGATCGATCTCGACCGTGGCGACGCCGTCGAACCAGTCGTCGGGAAGGCGGCCGAGGAACCACTGTTCCGCGTCGCCTGCATCCGGGACGTCCTTCTGCTGCCAGCCGCCGGGGCGACCGACTCGTTCCGCGCGCTCGCCGCGCTTGCTTCCGCGTCCGCGGCCGTGCGGGCCGCCGCGACGGGGGGATTCTCCGGGGGCGAAGGGGTGTTCTCCGAACGGAAAGTTCTCGTGGGTGTGCATGATGATCTTCTTTCGTCAGTGGCGCGATTACATGATTACAACGCCAGTGATTACAAGATTACACAGTTGTGGAACATCGTCAAGGAATCGGTTCGTCCGTGTGACCGTCGGAGCCGTGGGGCACTATCAGTGCGTGTCCACGCTGATCTCCCGCCCAGTCCCTCGACTCGTTGCCGTGATCGCCGCTCTCGCCCTGGCGGCCACCGGTTGCAGCAGCGACGAACCGCCCGAGTCCCGTCTGACGGCCGATCGCTTCGCCGAGGCGCTGAGCACCGGAAATATCGGAGCGGCGGCCGAGCTGACGTCCGATCCCGCCGCGGCCACCGCGGCACTGACGCAGGTCTACGACGGGCTCGGCGGCTCGGGCGCGGTCACGGCTACCCCGCGCTTCACCGTCAGTCAGGCAGACGACGAGCTGCAGACGTTCACGATGTCCGCGTCGTGGTCCTTCGCGCCTCCGGAGTCGGACAGTTCGCAGCCCGACACCAGTACGACCGCCGCCGCCACCACGACGGCTGCGCCCGCGACCGCGGAGCGCGTCTGGACGTACACGACGTCCGGCTCGGTGGCCGACGGCGACCAAGGCTCGAAGGTGACATGGGACCCCGGCGTCGTCGTGCCGGGTCTGACGCCGAACACGACCGTTCGCTACACCCCGGTCACGGCCACCACGACTCCCCGCGTCGTCGACACGTCGGGCGCAGCGTTGATGTCGCAGCAGGTCGTGACGTTGGTGAACCTGGATCAGACCGCGGACCCGACTGCCGTCGCAGCGTTGGTGTCCCCGTTCGCGCCGACCGTGACGGCAGAATCGTTGCGCGCGGACCTCGCCGGCGGGCAGACGGTGACCGCCGTCAGTCTGCGACAGGAGGACCTCGCGCCGATCGAGCCACTACTCGCAGCCCTTCCGGGTGTGACGCTCGCGCCGCAGACGCGGCTGCTCACCGAGAACCGCGCCCTCTCCTCACCTGCCCTGAACGACGTCGCGCAACTGTGGCAGGAACAGCAGGACGCCACAGCCGGGTGGGCCGTCCAGTTGCTCGGCCCCGACGGCGCAGTCGCCCAGCAGCTCACCGGTGTCGAGGCGACCGTCGGCAAGGACATCCAGGTCACTCTGGACACGTTGCTCCAGCTCAAAGCGGAGAACGCCCTGGCGACGGCCCAGAATGCGTCGGCGATCGTCGCGATCCGGCCCTCCACCGGGGATGTCGTCGCCGTGGCGCAGAACGCCGCCGCCGACGCTCAGGGGCCCATCGCACTGACCGGCCTGTATCCGCCCGGCTCGACCTTCAAGACCGTGACGACGTCCGCTGCGCTGCAGGCCGGCAACGTCACGCCGACGTCGGTGCTTCCGTGCCCCGGGTCGGCGAACATCGAGGGTCGGACCATCCCCAACGACGACAACTTCGACCTCGGCCAGGTGCCGCTGCAGACGGCATTCGCACGGTCCTGCAACACCACGATGGGTCAGCTCGCCGTCGACCTCCCCGGCGACGCACTGCAGAAGGCGGCAGCGCAGTTCGGTCTGGGAGTCGACTACGTGACACCGGGTCTCACGACGGTGACCGGCAGCGTTCCGGCCGCTACGACACCGGCGGAACGCGTCGAGTCCGCCATCGGGCAGGGCGCGGTCACCGCGTCGCCCTTCGGGATGGCACTCGTCGCGGCGTCCATCGCCAACGGGTCGACGCCCGAGCCGACCATGATCACGGGACGACCGGGAACTCCCGACCGGACAGTTGCCGCGCCGTCGGCGCAGGTGACCGAGCAGCTCCGGGCGATGATGCGCGAGACGGTGACCGCGGGAACGGCGACGCAGCTCCAGGACATCGACGGCTTGCTGGGCAAGACGGGCACCGCCGAGGTCGCGGGCGGACCTGCCCATGGCTGGTTCGTCGGCATCCGCGGTGACCTGGCATTCGCCGTCTTCGTCGAGGGTGGGGACTCGTCCGCGCCGGCGCTGACAGCGGCGGGGTCCTTCCTGCGCTGATCTGCACGGCACAACAGGACGAGCGGTCGGTGACCGGATCGTGACCGCACCGAGCGCTTCCCGTGCTGTGTTACTGGTGTGACTCATGTGATTATTGGTGCATGGTTCTGCGTTCCAGGTATGTCGTCGCGCTGCTTGCAGTGTTCGTGTCGCTCGCGACTGTCGCCTCGTTCGTGGTGAACAAGCCTCGCAGTGAGGCCGCCGTTCTCGTGGACCGGTTCACAGCAGCTCTCGATCAGCGCGACGTGGCCGCGGCCGCCGCTCTGACGTCCTACCCCAATGCCGCGGCCCAAACGATCAGCGCCATGTTCGATGCGATGGGACCGGGTGTCTCCACCAGCCGCATGTCGCAGTACATCGGACTCGACGACGAGTCCGGGTTCTTCACACTCGACTCGACCTGGAAGTTCGGCGAACCCCGCGACCAGGACCCTCGCGAGTGGCACGTCACGACGCAGGGATCCGCCCGCAAGCTCGGCGTCGGGTGGCGCATCTCCTGGGATCCGTCGATCCTGGTGCCCGATCTGGCCGCCGGCGGATCCGTCCGCTACACCCGCACCGACGCGCCCGCTCCGCGGATCCTCGACACGACCGGCGCGATCATGATGACCGAGCAGAACGTCGCTTCGGTCCGGGTGGATCCGTCCGCGACGTCGGATCTCGCCGACACCACCAGCCGACTCGCCGACGTGATCGACGTCGTCGCGCCGCTGATCACGTCCGAATCCTTGCAGGCGGATGTCGCCGCCGAGCCCGGACAGATCATCGACGCCGTCAACCTCCGTGCCGACGACTACGCGGTACTCGAAGACGATCTACGGGCCATCCCTGGCGTCGTCCTCTACGCGACGCCGAAGTTGATCGCCGCCGATCGCCGACTCACCTCTCCGGTGCTCGATTCGCTTCGTGACGTCTGGCAGGACACGCGCGACGCGACGTCCGGCTGGGCCGTGGAGGTCGCCGACGCCGACGGAGAGACCACACGTCAGGCAGGATTCCAGGGCCCCGGCTCCCCGGACATCCGCTCGACCGTCGACCCCGCGATCCAGTTGGCCGCCGAGACGGCCGCCGTCAGCGTCGGAACACCGGCGTCGATCGTGGTCCTGCAGCCCTCGACCGGTGCCGTGCTGGCGACGGCGCAGAACAGTTACGCCAACGACCTGGGTACCCCGGCCTTCACGACGCTGTACCCGGCAGGAACGCTGGTCGACACCGTGTCGGCGTCGGCAGATCGCCAGAAGATCGACTTCGCCGACGCGGCACGTCAGTTCGGGCTCGGAACGTCGTTCGACGTCCCCGGCCTCGACCTGGTCACCGCGTCGCTGCCGGACGGGCAGTCCGCCGTCGACCAGTTCCGCGGAGTCAGCCGATCGACGCCCTCCGACCGTATGACGGTCACCCCGTTCGGCCTGGCCGAGATGGCCGCGTCGATCTCTCGCGGGTCCGCGCCTGCCCCGTCGATCGTCAGCGGAGTGCCCGCGTCGGTGAGTGCAGCGGGATCGCCCGTGGCGTCTTCGGAACTTGGGGTTCTTCGGAAGGCCATGCGAGACAAAGCACACGAGGAAGGCATCAGCGATACGTCCGTCGCGGGACTGGCAGGAGATAACGGTCAGGACCGTTGGTTCCTCGGTACCTCCGGCGACCTGGCGTTCGCGGTCTACATCGAGGATGCCGACGGCACCGATGCGGCTGCTCGCATGACGAACAGGCTCATGAGGGAGATGGCGACGCCGTCCGAGTGAGTCCCGTTCTGTTACCGTCACTTTCGTGACTGTTCCGGTGTTCCTGCTGCTCATGGCCGCGGGTTTCGGTGCAGGAGTGATCGGCTACATCACCGGTCTGGCGTCATTGGTGTCGTACCCGGCGTTGCTCGCGGTGGGTCTCGCGCCGGTGGCCGCCAACGTCACCAACACTGTCGCACTGGTCGGCGCCGGAGTCGGTGCCACCGCATCGTCGACCAAAGAGCTTGCGAAGAGCGGTCGTTCGCTCGTGTGGCTGACATTGTGGGCTGCGCTCGGAGGTATCCTCGGCGCCGTCGTGCTGCTGCGTGCACCGGGCGAGACGTTCGAAGCGGTCGTGCCGGTCCTCGTCGTCCTGGCGTCCGTCGCGATGCTGCTGCAACCACGCATCCGTGCGCTCGCGGGTACTCGGACGTTCCCGGTGCTCTACCCGACGGCCATCTTCCTCGTGGCCATCTACGGCGGATACTTCGGAGCCGGTGCGGGCGTGATCTTCATGGCGCTGACGCTGATCTGTACAGCGGAACCCGTCTGGCGCGCAACGCTGCTCAAGAGCTATCTGCTGGGAGTGGCCAATCTGGTGGCGGCGGTGATCTTCGCGTTCTCCGGTCAGGTGGACTGGCTGGCGGCGTTGGCGATGGGCATCGGAACGATCGCCGGAGGGACACTGGGGCCTCGCGTCGTGCGCCGCCTTCCGCCGAATCCGCTGCGAATCGCAGTGGCGCTGTGCGGTTTCGGTCTGGCCGCATGGTTGTGGCTCGGCTGAGCCGTCACCGACGCGTGCGGACGAACCGTGCGATGGCGCGCCACCCGAGAAGGAAGATCCCCAGCGTCACCGATGCGACGACGATGAAGCTGAACGCAGTGCCCTCGTCCGTCAGCTGACGCAGGAGCATGCCGACCAGGACCGTGCCGATCCACGCGATCACACCCGTCGGAACGAGGGAATCCGCGACGAACTTCTCCCGGTAGAGCGCATAGGTGACAGCCCATCCGACGACGAGACCGACGAGGAACGGCCACGCGGTGGAGACGACGCCCCCGGCGGTGACGCCTTCGGCGTGACTGCTCCGACCGATGGCACTGAAGACCAGGACGAGAACGACGTCGAGGACCGCCGAGACGGCGAGAGAACGAGTGCGCACGGGAGCTGTCATGCCCCCAGCGTACGAAAGACCCGCTCGGCGACGTGCCGAGCGGGTCCTTCGTGGTCGAGAGTGGATCAGGCCTGCAGGCCGGCCTCGATCTCGAGGAGGAGGGCGATCTTGTCGCCGACGACAGCGCCGCCGCCTTCGAGGGGCATGTCGATGCTGATGCCGAAGTCCTTGCGGTTGATCGTCGTGGTGGCTTCGAAGCCTGCGACGGGTCCGTTGCCCATTCCGGCGTTGACTCCGTTGAACTCGACGTTCAGGTCGATCGACTTGGTGACGCCGTGCAGCGTGAAGTCGCCGGTGAGGACGAAGTCGTCACCCTTGGCCTGGACGGAGGTGGAACGGAAGGTCGCGGTGGGGAACTTCTCGACCTCGAAGAAGTCGGCGGTCTTGAGGTGGCCGTCGCGCTGCGCGTTGTCGGTCGTGATCGAGGTGACGTCGATCTCGGCGTCGATGGACGGAGCGCCGTTCTCGTCGATCGTGACGGTGCCGGTGAAGGCCTGGAAGCGTCCTCGGACCTTGCTCACCATCAGGTGGCGGACGGTGAATCCGACGGTCGAGTGGGCGGGATCGATGGCCCACGTGCCGGCGGACAGCTGGGGGACGGTCACTGATGAAGTCATGTCGAGCTCCTGTGTGGTTGAAGTTTCAAGCCTCACAGTACACAACCGGACCGCGGTCCGCATCTATTCCCGAGTGGTCGAGGTATCTCCCGACGTCGGTCGCTGCTGCGTGCGCAACTCGGTCATCTCGCGCTGTTCGACCTCGAGGTCGAAGTGGAGATCTTCGTGCTGGTGCTTGCGGAAGATCACCAGGAAGACGATCCATCCGACGAGCGCCACGAGAATGAAGCTGACCAGCCGGTAGACCAACGCCGACGCGACTGCTTGCGACGCACTGATACTCGCCGCGGTGGTCAGCGTCGCGATCAAGGTGGCGTCGACGATGACCAGACCACCGGGAGCGCCGGGAATCGAGCCGACGGTCTTGCTCGCCGAGAACGCGATCAGGAGCCCGTAGATCTTGGGATCCGCACCGATCGCGTAACAGGCGAATCCGAGACACGCGACGTCGGCCAACCGGTGGACGGCGGAGAAGCCGAGTGCGAGCGAGGCGTCCCGCGGTCCGAGGCGCACCGATCTGACCTGCTCGACGATCTCGTCGAGCCGCACCATTCCGGTATCGGGATCGTTGTTGCGCAGCGAGTTGTACTTGGAGAGCCCCCATCGACCGACGGCGATGATCGCCTGCGGGTGCGAGCGGATGTAGCGGACGGTCAGCACGATCGCCACGACACCGACGACGGGGACGACCAGGGCGATCGGGTCGGCGCTGCCTCCGACCAGGAACGCTCCGGTCACACCCAGGACGGCCAGACCCAGGGCGGCGATCACGCCCGAGATGGCCAGCTGCCACGACGCGACCACCGGGCTGGCCCCCCACCGGCGTGTCTCGCGGTAGGTGAACGCCGTCGAGAAGACCTGGCCGGCGGGAAGCGTCAGAGCCATGGCGGTACTGCCGTAGATGACCGACAGGGATCGTCGTTGCGTGATGCGGACCCCGCCGGCGTGCAGGAGTTGTTTTTGCACGCGGGCGAAGGCCGAGAGCGAGACTGCCTGCGTGACGACGCATGCGGCGGCGAATCCCCAGTGGATCTCGGTCAGCGCCCGCCACGATTCGTGGAGGCGGGGCCAGAGGTAGACGCCCTCGCCGACGAGCAGGCCGATGAGGGCGATCGCACCGACCCAGCGCAGCCATCGCCACGTGCCACCGGCGCGGGTCGACCCTGCGGATCGGCCCTGCTCCGGATCTACCACGAGAGCGAGCGTAACGAACCGTGCGGTGAACTACTGCGGGTAGTCGACGGGCGAGGCCAGGTGAGTCGCCCGGCGACGTCCGCGAAGCTGCACTTTCTCGCCCAGTTCCCACTCCGACTGCTCGTCCTCGTCCGCGAAGTAGAGGGCGGACGTCGAGGCAAGAACGCGACTGGGAGTGAACTTCGCCAGCTCCGTCAGCCGGGACGCCTCGTTCACCGGGTCGCCGATCACGGTGTACTCGAATCGTTCCTTGGCACCGATGTTGCCGGCGACCGCGAGTCCTGCCGACACGCCGATGCCGATGTCCAGCCCGACGATCGTGCTCAGCTCTCTCCGCAGCTCACGGGCAGCGGACAGCGCAGCCGTCGGTGCGTCCGGGCGATCGAGCGGCGCACCGAAGATGGCGAGGGCCGCATCGCCGACGAACTTGTTGACGAACCCGTGGTGTCGGTCGACGATGTCGACGACCACGCGGAAGAAGTCGTTCAGCAGCTCCACGACCTCACCGGGAGGACGCTCGGACGCGGCTGCCGTGGACCCGACCATGTCGACGAACAGGACGGCCACGAACCGGGTCTCGCCGCCCAGTTCGGTACCGAACTGCAGGGCGCGGCGCGCCACGTCCTCACCGACGTGCTGGCCGAAGAGCTCGCGCAGCACGGCCCTTTCCGACGCGTCGGCCATCATGCGGTTGAACCCGACCTGCAGCCGTCCGATCTCGCTGCCGTCGAACACCTCGACCTGGACCTCGGTGTGACCTTCCTGCACCTTCTCGATGGCTCGGCGCAGCTGGCGGATCGGGTCGGAGATCTGGCTGGCGGTGAGCATCGACAGGCAGAACGCCTGGACGATCGCCAGCAGACACAGCAGGCTGATCGCGATGGCCAGCGAGTCGGGCGAGAAGACCAGGTCGGTCGTCAGCTGGGTCGCACACAGTAGCAGGATGCCGACGACGGGGATCAGAGTGCCGAGTCCCCAGGTCATCGCCATCCGGGTGCCCACGCCGGGAGTCATCGTCCGGTCGAAGCGTCCCTCGCTGAGCGCCTGCGCGGCGACCGGCCGCAGGATGCGCTCGCCGAGCATGTACGTGAATCCGAACGTGATGGCGGCCGACATCGCGACCGTCACGGCCACGGCCACCGCCAGGGAGGGCATCTCGGCCGCGGTCAGCAGCATGAAGATGATGCCGCCGATGATCCACAGGACGAGATGGACGATCGCCTGACGCAGAGGCGCGTGAAGTGCCGCCATCTGCTCGGATCGGCTCGGAGGCCCACCGCGCAACTGCCACCGCACGACGCTGCGCAACATGAATGCCGCCGTGGCGAGGCTGACGATGCCCGCGAAGACGAGGTACGCCCCGAAGATCACGCCGTTGCGCACCCGATCCACGACGATCGACTGATTCTCCGGAATGGGAAGTCCGTAGCGGACGAAGGCGAACACCAGGATCGCGCCGAGCAGATTGGCCAGCAACATGGACGCCAGATAAAGAGGCCAGCGACTTCTCAGGGTCAACGAGACCGCACGAAGAAGCGTCAGCACGAGATGAACTTACCGGGTGAGGCCGGACCGTCTCTCGGCTAGGCTCACGCGGTGACAGGCGACCCGTCCGACTCGGTCCATCCCGTCGTTCGCGTGGGCGCGGCCTGGACGTGGCGGCTGCTGGTGTTGTTCGCCGGGCTGATCGCCGTCGGCAAGATCGTCGAGCGTCTGGACAGCGTGCTGGTCCCCGTGGCGCTCGCTCTGCTGGCGTCGGGCCTGCTCTCGCCGCTGGTCGACTGGATGCAGCGCCGCGGAGTGCCGCGTGTACTCGCGGTCGTCGTCGCCATCCTGGGCAGCCTCGGCCTCGTCGTGGGCATCCTGACGTTCGTCGTCGAGCAGTTCATCGTCGGTCTCCCGGCCCTCACCGACCAGTTCACCGACAGCATCACCCAGATTCAGGACTGGCTGACCCGAGGTCCCCTGCACTTCAGCGAGGACCAGATCCGCAGCGCCGGCGACTCCGTCGTCACGTCGATCCAGTCGAACCAGGAAGCCATCACCAGCGGGGCGCTCACCACGGCCGCGGTCATCGGCGAGATCCTCACCGGTGCGCTGCTGCTGCTGTTCACTCTTATCTTCTTCCTCTACGGAGGACAGCAGATCTGGGAGTTCGTCAGCCGGATCTTCCCGACGCCGGCCCGCCGCCGGGTACGACTGGCGGGCAGTCAGGCGTTCGGCTCGCTGGTCGGATACGTGCGGGCGACGGTCGCCGTCGCCGCGGTCGACGCCATCGGTATCGGTGCAGGGCTGGCCGTTCTCGGAGTGCCGCTGGCGCTTCCCCTGGCGTCGCTGGTCTTCATCGGCGCCTTCATCCCCATCGTGGGCGCGGTGCTGACGGGATTCGTGGCGGTCATCGTCGCCCTGGTCACCAAGGGGCTGATCACCGCCCTCATTGCTCTCGCGATCGTCGTCGCCGTGATGCAGCTCGAGGGCCACGTCCTGCAGCCCCTGCTCCTGGGCCGAGCCGTGCGGGTCCACCCGCTGGCCGTGGTGCTGGCCATCGCAACCGGCATCCTGCTCGCCGGCATCATCGGCGGACTCCTGTCCGTCCCCCTCGTCGCGATGGCCAACACCGCGATCCGGTCGCTGCTCGCCGACGATCCGGAAGAGGCCTACGAGGAGATCGCCGTCGGCGATCCGTCCGACGGTATGTACCCGGCGGCCCCGGACAGTCCGCATCCGGAGAACAAGCAACTCGGGCACGGTGAGGTCGACGGGCCCGCGGACGGGAAGTGACGCCGCCGACGGACCGCTGTGGCGCGCCGCAGCGGCATTCCGGCTGGTCACCGTCGTCTACGCGGTCGGATTCCAGGTCGTCGTCGGGCAGGAGTACGACTCCTTCCGGCTGAGCTGGTTCCTCGTGCTGGTCACCGTCGTCTGGTCCGGCGTGGCGGTCGTGGCGACGCTCGAGCCGTCGGTGAGTCCGTGGTTCGAACGACGGTGGTTCGAACGACGGGTGTTCGTCGTGGCGGACCAGGTGGTTACTCTGGGGCTCGTCGTGTCGACGATCCTCGTCGCCGGTCCGCGCTGGCGCTCCGATCATCAGGTGCTGCCGACGACGATCTGGGTGTCCAATGCCGTCATCGCTGCCGCCATCCTCGGAGGCCCGCGGATCGGTCTGCTGTCCGCCGTGACCATGACCGTCGCGATCGCCGTGGTGCGGGGGAACGTCGACGCGGATCTGTGGAGGGATTCGACCGGACCCGTCCTGCTGTCCGTCGGACTCGCCCTGGGCCTCGCTGCGCGAACGGCGCGTGTCGCGAGAACCCGCCTCGACGAGGCCGTGGCATTGGCCGCCGCCACCGCGGAACGAGAACGCCTGGCGCGCGAAGTTCACGACGGCGTCCTGCAGGTGTTGGCGATGGTGAGTCGACGCGGCGCCGAGATCGGCGGTGAGACAGCCGAACTGGCCACCCTCGCGGGACGGCAGGAGTCCGCGCTGCGAGCGCTGCTGTCCGGTTCGACGCAGTCCAGGACGGATGGCACGTCCGATCTCAGCGTCGCCGTACGGCAGTCCGTGGGGCCGGCGGTGACCGTGTCGGCACCGTCGGGTGCGGTGCTGCTGTCCGCCGCGGTCGCGTCGGAGGTCACCGCCGCGGTGCTGGCCGCCGTGGACAACGCGCACCGGCACGGCGGACCCGACGTCGACATCTTCGTCCTGGTGGAAGATCTGGGTGACAGTGTCGTGGTGACCGTGCGCGACGCCGGTCCGGGAATCGAACCCGGTCGACTCGACGCCGCGCGCGCGGAAGGCCGAATGGGTGTGTCCGGCTCCATCATCGGCCGGATGGACGCACTCGGTGGACGAGCGAGGGTGGACAGTGCGCCCGGAGAGGGAACGGAATGGGAACTGACGGTGCAGCGGGACGGCCGGAGGCCGGCCGGGACGAACGGGACCTGACGGTGATGGTCGTCGACGACCATCCGATGTGGCGGGACGCCGTGGCACGCGATCTGGAGGCTCGCGGGTTCCAAGTCGTGGCCACCGCGGACGGCGTCGAAGCCGCCACCGTTCGCGCGAAGGCGACTGTCCCACAGGTGGTTCTGATGGACATGGACCTCGGAGACGACAACGGCGCGGTGGGGACGGCCTCGGTGCTCGCGGTGTCCCCGGCCAGTCGGGTACTGGTGCTCTCGGCGTCCGCCGAACGCGACGACGTCCTCGAGGCGGTCAAGGCGGGAGCGACGGGATACCTGGTCAAGAGTGCGTCGATCGAGGATCTGGTGGCTGCGGTGACGGCGACGGCACGAGGTGACGCCGTGTTCACACCGGGGCTCGCAGGACTGGTGTTGGGGGAGTACCGACGGATGGCGTCGGCGCCGCCCGAGGACGAGACGCCTCCGGCGCTGACCGACCGGGAGACCGAGATCCTGCGGATGGTGGCGAAAGGGTTGAGCGCGAAGCAGATCGGCGCCAAGCTGACGCTGAGTCACCGGACCGTCGAGAATCACGTACAGGCGACGCTGCGGAAACTGCACCTCGCCAACCGCGTGGAACTGACGCGATGGGCCATCGAGCGAGGCCTCTGACCGGGCGCCCGCCTCTACACTGACAGCATGGATCCGAAGGACCTCCGCGTCAGTGATGCCGAGCGCGAGCACGTCGGCGGATTGCTTCAGCGTGCGGTCGGTCAGGGGATGCTGTCCCTCGGGGAGTTCACCGAGCGGATGGACACCGTCCTGGCCGCCAAGACGCGGGGCGAGCTGAACGCTGTGCTGATCGACCTGCCCGGGATGTCGAACGCCGAACACCCGTCGGCCGCACCCGTCGCGCCGCAGCATCCGTCGGCGCCGCCCGTCGACATCCGGGCGACGATGTCGACGGTGACCCGCTCGGGTACCTGGAATGCACCGTCGGAGATCAGGGTGGCATCCAAGATGGCCACCGTCACGCTCGACTTCACCTCGGCGGTGCTGTCCTCCCGCCACGTCGCCATCGACGTCGACGATTACTGCAGCACCATCACCGTCGTCGTGCCCGAAGGCGCGTCCGTCGACCTCGACGGTGTCGACACCGTCGGCGGCAGCGCGAACAACCGGGTCAAGAGCCGTCCTGTCGACGGCGGCCTGCACGTCACCGTTCGTGGTCGCGTGCGATTCGGTTCCGTGACGGCGAAGCATCCGTTCGGCACAGCGATCAAGAAGATGTTCGGCTGACGTACTGCGTACTTCTCGGCGTATCCGAGTAGAACTACGCATGGTCGGCGCCTCCGTGGCCGACCACGATCGACGTATGACCACACCTTCGATCGATCCGCGCCTCGTGCACGTCCTGACCGGCGAGGTCGCCGCCCTCCAGCAACACCTCGGCCGCGTCGGCCACGACCTGGGCATCCTCGCGCAGCAACTGGCCACCGTGCAGGCACCCGCGCCGCAGCCCGTCGTGCACAGACCGGCGCCTGCACCCATGCGCCCGCAGCCCCAGGCCCAGGCCCAGCCCCGGTTCCAGCCCCCGCCCACCGTCCCGTGGTGGCAGCGCGACGGCGTCGTGAGCCGGCTCCTGGCCGCGGCCGGAGCAGGCGTCACCGTGATCGGCGTCGTCATGCTGGTTGTCCTCGCCGCGCAGTCGGGCTGGTTCGGCCCCGGAGCTCGCGTCGCTGCGGGAGCAACGCTGTCCGCCGTCTTGATCGCCGCCGCGCATCGCATCGTCGCACGGCCCGGCGGAACCGTCGGTGCCGTCGCGCTCGCGGCCACCGGCTTCGCCGGCCTCTACCTGGACATCGCCGCGGTCACAGCGCTCTACGGATGGGTGCACCCCGTCGTCGGCCTCGTGACCGGACTGGCGGTGGCATCCCTCGGCATCGGTGTCGCCACCCGGTGGTCGTCGCAGCCACTGGCCGTCATGGTCCTCGTCGGGGTCGCCGTCCTCGCACCTGTCGCCACGGCGGGGATCACGTCCGCGCTCCTCGCATTCCTGGTTATCCTGCAGATCGCCGCATCACCCGTCGATTCCCGCCTCGACTGGGTCTGGCTGCGGGTCGCCCGCACCGTACCGGTCGTCGGGGCGATCCTGCTGGCGGTGCTGACGGCGAGCATCGGCGGCGCGAGGGGGTCCGAACTCGCGCCTCTGCTCGTCGTCGCCGCCGTGTCCTTCGCAGCGGCCGTCGCCGCCTGGTACTCGACGCTGACCCGACGTCCCGTCGATCCGGTGTCCGTCGCGGCCGTCGTCGCGACTGCAGGATCTACGCTGGCCACCGCGACCCTGTTCTCACGACCCGTGGCCGGAATCACCTGCGCTGCAGTCGCAATGGTTCTCCTCGCCGTCACTGCCACCACGCGCGGCCTCGCGTCGCCGGTCCGTTTCGTGTTCGCGGTGACGGGTGCGGTCGCCGGTATCTCGGCAGTTCTCGTCGGGACACCGCGGTCGATCCACGCCGTGACGCTGCTGACGGTCGCAGTCGCAGCCCTCGTCACCGGCGGCTGGACGCGATCGCGCGTCACTGCCGGTGTCGGAGCATTCGTCGCGCTCGCCGGGCTGGTCGCTCATACGCAGGTCACTTCCGTCGATGCCCTCACCTACCCCGGCACCGCCGCGGCGAGCGGATGGGCGTCGATCCCGGGCTCCGTCGCCGCACTCGCGATGGCTGTCGCCGGAGTGTGGGCGTCGGTGCGGACTCTCGACGACGCGACCGCCCGAACCGTGTCCGCGTCGTCGTTCGGCATCGCGGGTCTCTACGCCATCACGGCGACATCCGTTGTCGCCGGTGTCGAGATCGGCTCCGACACAGGGTTCTTCGTCGGACATGGCATCGCCACCATCTCGTGGATGATCGTGGCCGTCGTCGCCCTCGTCCGCGGTCTGGCCGACCGCCGCGACGGCCACACGCTCCTCGTCATCGGACTTGCGGTGGTCGCCGCTGCCGTCGCGAAACTGTTCCTCTTCGACCTCGGCGCGCTCGGCGGACTACCCCGCGCCGCAGCATTCCTTGTCGTGGGAATGTTGCTGCTGGGCATCGGCACTCGCTACGCGCGAGCCTTCGCCGATCGAGCCGGCACGGACGTCACTGATGGCGCTGGCGAGCCAGCAGCTCGCTGACGCTGATCGCGCCGGACTGACCGTGGTGGCGACCACCCGACTCGTCCGATTCCCGAGCCCGTCGGCGGCCCGTAGAGGCTGCCGGCGGTGTCTCGTCGTCGTCGGAACGCGGATCGATGTCGATGTGCTCGTCCACCGGCTGTTCGGGTTCGGGAGACTCCTGCTCCGGCATCCGCAGTCCGGCGATCCACGAGTCGACCTCGGCGCTGGTGTGCACACCGTTGCCGTTCGAGCCATGACCGTTGGATCCATGACCGTTGGTTCCGTGCCCGTTGGTTCCGGAGCCGTTGGTCGCGGAACCGTTGGTTGTGGAGCCGTTGCGGCCGTTGCCGTTTCGTGAGCGTCCGGTGTCGATGCCGTCGCCGTTGGTGGACCCGTAGCGGTACGACGCCTCTGCCGGAGCGGGCGAGGTGTCGGGACGCTGGGTCGCGGAGGGCGAGCGAAGCTCTGCGAGCCAGGACTCGATGGGTCGCGGAGCGGGGACGCCGGGCCGAGGCGACGCCGGGGCCTCCTCCGGTGCAGTCCGAGGCGGCGTCGGACGAGCTTCCTCCGGGCGCGAGACGGTGCGCGGTTCCTCCACCGGGGTGGCCGCGCGAGTCGGTTCGGGAGTGGGGATGGCTGTCGTGGGCTCGGCGACCGGTTCTTCGGCAGGCTTCTGCACGCGCGAGGCCGGCGCGGGGGCGAACTTCGACGGGCGTGGTCGCTCCGACGGCGGACGTGCCGCGGACGGACCGTTCTGCAGGACCCGCGGAATGGGCTGGGTGAGCGGCTCACGGGTGCGCGCAGGCAGCGGCGCGGACCCGATCGCGACGAGCTCCGGAACGTCGGCAGGCATGAGCTCCTCGTCGAGCACGGGCTCGCCGAGTCCGAGCTTCTGCTGGATGCGCTTCATCCACTGCGGTGCCCACCAGCAGTCGTCACCGAGCAACTTCATCGTTGCCGGCACGAGGAACATGCGGATCAGCGTCGCGTCGATGATCAGGGCGGCGATCATGCCGTAGGCGATGTACTTCATCATCACCAGCTCGGAGAACGCGAAGGCGCCGGTGACGACGATCAGGATCAGCGCGGCGGCGGTGATGATGCGACCCGTGTGCGAGGTACCGACGCGGATGGCTTCGGACGTACTGGCGCCGCGTGCTCGGGCCTCGACCATGCGGGAGAGGAGGAAGACCTCGTAGTCCGTCGACAACCCGAAGATGATCGCGATGATCAACACGAGGACGGGTGCCATGATCGGGCCCGGCGTGAAGTTCAGCAGACCCGCACCGTTTCCGTCCACGAAGATGAACGTCAGGATGCCGAGCGTCGCGCCGAGCCCCAGCGTCGTCATGAGGATGGCCTTGAGCGGCAGGACAAGTGATCCGAAGGTGAGGAACATCAGCAGGGTCGTCACCAGGACCACGAGCCCCGCCATCAGCGGTAGTCGGTCGACCAGTGCGGCGATCGAGTCCTGCTCGATGGCCGGGGTGCCGCCCACCGACATGGTCACGCCGTCGGGAACGTCGATGGAGCGGATGTAGTCGATCGCGGGGTTGGAGACGTTGCGGTCGACCAGCCCGGCCTTGAGGACGGCCACGCCGTTCTCGTTGCGCTCGATAGAGAACTTCTCGACCAGGCCGGGAGCGTTGGACGCCTCGCGCAGGATCGCGCCGAGCTGCGGGCCGGCAGCATTCTCGAGCACGATCTTGAGGGGCTCGGTGCGGTACGACGGGAAGTTGGCGTCGAACTCGTTCTGCGCCTCGCGGGTGCCGTTGTCCGGCGGAAGGTACGTCTCGTTGATGCCGCCGAACTTGATGGCACCGACGGGCAGCGTGAGGATCAGCAGGCCCAGGACGATGGGAACGCAGACCTTCAGGGGGTTGCGCATGACCCACCGGGTGAGCTTGCCCCAGGGACCGGACTCGATCTCCTCGGTCGTCTTGGTCTTGCGCATGCTCTTGAGGCCGAGAGCGTCGATGCGCGGGCCGAGGATCGACAGGATGGCCGGAAGAATGGTGATGGCGGTCAGGGCTGCCAACGCGACGGTGGCGATGGCACCGAAGGCGACGGACTTCAGGAATCCCTGAGGGAAGAGCAGCAGGCCGCCCAGACTCGCGACGATCATCGTCGCGGAGAAGACGACCGTTCGGCCCGCGGTCATGACGGAGCGCTGCACGGCCTGCTGGGTCGTGCGGCCGTCGGCCAGCTCTTCTCGGAACCGGCTGACGATGAACAGGGCGTAGTCGATGGCCAGGCCCAGCCCGATCAGAGAGACCACGGGTGCGACGAAGCTGTTCACCTCGACGAAGTTGGTGAACAGTCGCACCATGCCGTTGGCCGCGACGACGGTGAGACCGCCGATGATCAGCGGCAACGCGGCCGCCACGACGCCGCCGAACACGAAGAACAGCAGCACGCCGACGACCGGAATCGCCAGAATCTCCATGCGGTGGATGTCGCCGGCCATGGTGTCGTTCAAGGCGTTGGCGATGGGCTGGAGCCCCGCGAGCTGCACGTCGACGCCGTCGATCGCGAACGCGTCCTTCACGTCACGGAAGTTGTTGGTCAGTTCGGTGTCGTTCGCTCCGGCGATGGCGAAGGTCGCGATGGCCTTGGTCTTGTCCGGCGAGGCGAGCGCCGGAAGTTTCTGCTGGAAGTAATTGATGTTGATCTTGGAGATCTTGTCCGCGTGGGCCGCCATCATGGCGTCCTGACCTGCGGTGACCGTCTGCTGGAACGTCGGGTCGTCGACCGTCGAGCCCGCAGGAGCGGTGTAGAGGGCGACGACGTCGCCGGTGCTGTCCCGGCCGAACGTGCCGTCGGCAGTGACCGCGGCGTGCACGGACTCCGAATTCGGATCGTCCCAGCCGCTCTGACTGAGATGGTCGTTCAGCGTGAGGCCGTACGCGGCGAGGCCCAACAGGAACGCGACCATCACACCGATCACGGTGTACCGCGATCGGTGGACCAGATCACCCCAACGAGCAAACACTCAGGACACTCCTTGACGCCCGACGAGCAGGGCGGACAGCGGACGGAACGGCTGCAGCCACGCGCCCTCGTCGGGCAGGGACTCGAGGCTGACACGAGGCAGCGGCTCGCGGAACACCCCGGGGATGTCCTCGAGATCGACGAATTCGAGCGTCTCGGACGACACGGCCCAGCTGGCGTGCTCCCGGAACCCGATCACCTGGACCGGCACACCTGTCGCCGCTATCGCTTCGAGAGGGATACGGAAGGCCTGCCCGTCCGCCGACGCCACCACGACTCCGGCCAGACCGTGATCGGCCGCGCGGAGCTCGATGTGATCGAGCATGTCGGAATCGACGTCGCTGTCCTCGTCGATCTTCGGTTTCGCGAAGACCGCGAAACCCACGTTACGCAACGCCTCCACCCACGGCCGCACGACATCGGCGCTGCCCTGGGCGATATTGGTGAACACCGTCGCCTCGGGTTCGAGGGTCGCGGTCTGGTGCACGGAGAGCTGCGCGGTACGGCCGAGGAGCCATCGGCCCAGCGCATCGAAGCGTGGCCGGTACGCGGCGGTGGGTCGGCCGCCGAGAATGGCGCCGAGTCCCATGTCGAGGTTGGGTGCGTCCCACACCAGCAGAACGCGCTTGGTATGGCGAGAATCACCGGACACGTCGAGCACGGCGCCCGTGGGGCTCTGGTCGTCCACGCTCATCGGAGTGTGTTCTCGCTTCCTCGTCGCGTGCTCATCGGCCCGGCCTGATCCAGACGAATTCGTTCGTCGGACGTCCGACCTGCTGTGCCTTACCTTCGAACTTCGTCACCGGACGGTCCACGGACAGGGAGGACCCCTCGACGGTACGTCGTTCGGCATCGAAGGGCAGCCGCGTCAGAGCGGGCTCGGCGTCGCCGACCTCTTCTATCCATTCGGCGTAGTCCGCGTGATCGGTGGCGACGTGCAGGATCCCGCCGGGCTCGAGACGGTCTGCCATCAGCGCGAAGGTCTCCGCCTTGAGGAAGCGGCGCTTGTGGTGGCGAGCCTTCGGCCACGGATCCGGGAAGAACACACGGATTCCGGCCAGCGACGCGGGAGAGACCATGTTCTCCAGCACGTCGGCGGCGTCGCCGCGCAGGATCCGGACGTTGCCGAGCGAGTCCCTCTCGATGCCCTGGACCGTCTGCGCGATCCCGGGGCGGTAGACCTCGACGGCAATCAGATCGACCTGCGGTTCGCGCGCGGCCATCGCCAGCGCAGCGGTGCCGGTGCCGGACCCGATCTCGAGAACCACCGGTGCGGATCGACCGAACCAGGACTCCGGATCGAGCGGCTCGTCAGCCACGTCGCGGCCGATGACGGGCCACATCCTGTCCCACGACGCCTGCTGGGGCTCGGTGAGCGCACCACGACGCGATCGGAAACTCGTGACTCGCGGATAGAGCCTCGAACCACCCTCGGCGGCGCCGTCGTACAGGCCTCGACCGGGCACTGTGTCCAGGGCGTCAGGGTCGGTCATGGGTCCATTGTCTCCCATGGACTCGTTCTGGGACAGCAGGGTCTCGACTTCAGGTCGAGACTCGGGATCGGTGGGGCACCCGAGGTGCATGGGAGAATCGCACGATCGCATCGCCGAATCGGGGGACGAAGGATGCCGGGGACCAGTACGGATGCGCTCGCGAGCGCCGTGGAACAGCTGACGAGACAGTCCGACGACGGGGAACTCCGGCGTGCCGTCGCCACGTGGGGATCACCGGTGACGGCGGGGGTGTCCGGTCGCCCCGGAGTCGGAAAGTCCGCGCTGGTGAGTCAGCTCGACGACGTGCACGAGGTGCACGGCGTCGATACGCCCGGAGCGGCCGACCCGGTCCTCGACCAGGACGTTCTCGTACACGTCGTCGCGAGGACCGTCACCCCGGCCGATCGTCGGGTTCTGTCGTCGCGGGTGGGGCGCGACACTCTCGTCGTCGCGGGACGGCTGGATCTAGAAGACGACCCCCGCGCCTACGTCGCGTCACTCGACGTCGACGGCCCGGTGCTGCCCGCCGACGACACCACCGCCGTGCGGCACTGGTGTGTCGACGCGCGGGAGCGGGCGCGCCGTCGTCGGGACGCGACGCTGCTCCGCGACCTCGAACGTGTCGCGGCGGCGCGTCCAGACACGCGTCCGTTCGTGGAGACCTTCCTCCGGTCCACTGCCGCGTCGACGGTGCGGAACGGATCGTGACCCTGCCGGCGGACATGCGCCGTGTGATCGGCAGGTGGAGCCCGGACTCTCTGGACGCACTGTCGCGGCCGCGCGCCCGATCCGGTGTCGTCGCCGTGTTGTCCGCCCCGGGGATGAGCGAGCGGGATGTCCGGCGTGCGGTGGAGAGCGCAGGCTGGGCGGTTGTCCCGGTGGCGTCCGGCGCGGCCGTGATCGTTCTGCTCGATCCGGACCTGCCGGTGGGCCGAGCGCTGATCGAGTCCGTGCGAGCGGTCCCGCTGGATCTGCCGATCGTCGTCGTTGTGCCGGCGGCCGACCACGAGCAGGCCGCACGGATACGGTCCGCCGTCGCCGCCCTGGCGCCGCGGTGCGCGTCCGCACCTGTCGTCGTGCCGTCGGTGGACGGACCGTCCGCGCTCGTCGAGACGGTGGAGCGAGCGGTCGGCCGCATCGACGACGCCGAGGTCGACCGACTGCTGCGTGCCGACGCCCTCGCGTCGGCCCGGTCGGCACTGGCGGCCGCGGCGCGGAACGACACCGGCGTCGACGAGATCGCGGCGTTGCGCGAACGCCGCCGCCGCGTCCTCGTCGACGCCGGCACCGGTGACGGACGGACGTCGAGCGGGGAGCTTCGCATCGAGCTGGCTCACCGGGTGGGAGTGCATCGCCGTGAGACTGCAGCCCGCGTGTCGGAGGCGGTAGCGTCCGCTCGCCGCGCCGACCTGCGACAGATCCCGGCTGGTGTCATGGAGGAGATCGACGCCGCGTCCGCGCGGCTGACCGCCGAGGTCGACGCTGCATTCGGTAGGCGGGGTGCGGTCGGGACGGTCATCGCGGCGGGCGGCTCGTCCACCGATCAACCGGCGCCGCCGGGAGGCCGGTGGACGTCGGAGGACGTGCTGGCGGGCATCGTCGGCGCGTCGGCCGGTGCCGGCGTGGGGCGAGCGGGGGCGTGGGCGATGTCGGTGGGAGGACTGCTCGCGTCGGTCGTTGCCGTCCTCGGTGCGGTGTCCATGGCCACCGCGGTCGTCGGCACACGGGCCACGGCGTCCTCCCGCGCACGGCTGCGCCGGTGGGCGATCGAGGTGGTCGCCGATGCTGCCGCCACGTGGGAACGGGACATCGCATCCCGGATCCTCGCCGCCGACGCGTCGGCTGCCGACCTCGCGGTGTCCCGCGCTCGGGACCGCGCCGCACGACGCGATGCGGCGCTCGCGGACGTCGACGCCGAGATCCGTGACGTGTCGTCGCGTGCCGCGTCCCGTGCGGCCGCGTATCAACGAGACCTCGAGATCCTGGAACGGGGAACCGACGACCGACCGCGTGCGTCGAAGCACGAGAACGGATGACGGAAGGGGGCCGCGTGGTCGAGTGGTCGGGGACGTTCGATGCAGGGGTGGCCGACTGCGGACCGCTCGGGTCCGAGGACATGTTCCTTCCGGACATCGACACCGACGGCGACGGCATCTTCGACACCGTCGTGACGCACGGAGGTGGCGGGGCCGGAACGGTGGTCTGGTCCGACGTGGACGCGGACGGTCACCTCGACCGTGTGACCGAGATCGATGCGGACGGCGACTATGTCGCGTGGGTGCTCACGTCCGACTCGGAGGACCCCGCGGACGAGTCGTGGCGGGCGGCGGAACGCGGCTCGTTGTGACCGACGTGACTCCAAATGTCCTGACATAGTGCGCTTTACGGCCAGGTCACTGAATCGGTTTTGTGACAGACCGGACATGCCCCGAGTGCCCCGGCCGAAGATCACGGCGTTAACCTCTAGGTCCAGGACACTCGAGGCCCTGCGATCCGTCGATCGCTGGTCACGGGAGGAGCCCGCCCACTGGAACACATGACTCGTCCACAGGCATCGGACGGATCGGTTCCTGCAGCACCCCCAGGAGACAAGATGACCGCGACCATTCCGGGTCTCAACGGAACCGACGGCACGCCCCCCACCACGCACGCCGGCTTGCTGGCCTGGGTACGCGAGGTAGCGGAGCTGACTCAGCCCGACAGCATCGTCTTCGCGGACGGCTCGGACGCCGAATGGAGCCGCCTCACCGACCAGCTCGTCGACGCCGGCACCTTCACCCGCTTGAACGCGGACAAGAAGCCGAACTCGTTCCTGGGCAACTCCGACCCGTCGGACGTGGCGCGTGTCGAGTCGCGCACCTACATCTGCTCGCACCGCGAGATCGACGCCGGCCCCACCAACAACTGGATGGCTCCGGACGAGATGCGTAGCACCATGCGCGAGCTGTACCGCGGATGCATGCGAGGCCGCACGATGTACGTGATTCCGTTCTGCATGGGCCCGCTCGACGCGGAGGATCCCAAGCTGGGCGTCGAGATCACCGACTCCGAGTACGTCGTGGTCTCCATGCGCGTGATGACCCGCATGGGTGCCGCAGTGCTCGAGAAGCTGGGCGACGACGGTTTCTTCGTCAAGGCCCTGCACTCGCTGGGCGCACCGCTCGACGAGGGCCAGCAGGACGTCCCGTGGCCCTGCAACGACACCAAGTACATCTCGCACTTCCCCGAGGATCGTGAGATCTGGAGCTACGGCTCGGGCTACGGCGGCAACGCTCTGCTGGGCAAGAAGTGCTACTCGCTGCGCATCGCGTCGGCCATGGCCCACGACGAGGGCTGGCTGGCCGAGCACATGCTGATCCTCAAGCTGATCTCCCCCGAGGACAAGGCGTACTACATCGCCGCGGCCTTCCCGTCCGCGTGCGGCAAGACCAACCTCGCGATGATCCAGCCCACCATTCCGGGGTGGCGCGCCGAGACCGTGGGCGACGACATCGCCTGGATGCGCTTCGGCAAGGACGGTCGCCTCTACGCCGTCAACCCGGAATTCGGCTTCTTCGGTGTCGCACCCGGCACCAACTGGGACTCCAACCCCAATGCGATGCGCACCATCGACCAGGGCAACGCGGTGTTCACCAACGTCGCGCAGACGGACGACGGTGACGTCTGGTGGGAAGGCCTCGAGGGCGACCCCCAGCACCTGATCGACTGGACCGGCAAGGAGTGGACGCCGGAGTCCGACACCAAGGCCGCACACCCCAACTCGCGGTACTGCGTTCCCATGTCCCAGTGCCCCTCGATGGCACCGGAGTGGGACGACCCCCGGGGCGTGCCCATCTCGGCCATCCTCTTCGGTGGTCGACGCAAGACCACGGTCCCCCTTGTGACCGAGGCGCGCGACTGGCAGCACGGCGTCTTCATGGGCGCCACCGTCGGTTCCGAGCAGACGGCCGCGGCCGAGGGCACCGTCGGCGACATCCGACGCGACCCGATGGCGATGCTGCCGTTCCTCGGCTACAACGTGGGCGACTACTTCCAGCACTGGATCGACCTGGGCAAGAACGCCGACGAGTCGAAGCTCCCGAAGGTGTTCTACGTCAACTGGTTCCGCCGCGGCGACGACAAGCGCTTCCTGTGGCCCGGATTCGGTGAGAACTCCCGCGTGCTCAAGTGGATCGTCGAGCGCATCGAGCACAAGGCTGCCGGTGTGGACACGCCGGTCGGCGTCGTGCCGACGGCGGACGCCCTGGACATCGAGGGACTCGACGTGGCTGCGGCGGACGTCGCCGAGGCGCTCGCGGTGAACGTCGACGAGTGGAAGAAGGAGATCCCGCTGATCGAGGAGTGGTTCGACTTCGTCGGCGAGAAGCTCCCCACCGGCATCAAGGACGAGTTCGAGGCCCTCAAGCAGCGCCTGAACGCCTAGATCCCCCCTACCTGACGCCCGCTCCCGATTTCCGGGGGCGGGCGTCAGGCGTCTGTCACCAGCGCCGCTGCGCCCGTCAGAGTTCCCAGTGCGCCCAGTGCGGCCGGCACTACGGTGAACCCGCGCAGGAAGTCGAGCCGGGCATGCAGCGCCACCGTCTCCCGGATGGGGTTCCACAACGCGGGACCCGCCGCGCTGAAGCCCCCACCGATCACGGCCGTCTCGATGTCCAGCAGGGCCGCAGCCGACGCCACTGCCTGACCGATGGCCACGCCCGCGCGCTGGAGCGCTGCCACTGCCACCGGTTCGGCGTCACGAGCGGCGGCCGCCAGTTCGATACCGGTGGTTCCCGTCCACCCGTTCTCCCGCGCCCACCGCACCGAATTGGGCCCGCTCGCGACCGTCTCGACACATCCCACACCGCCGCACGTGCACGGTTCGATGGACCCGGGGACGACGATGTGACCGACGTGCCCGGCGTTGCCGCTCCGCCCGGACACGATGCGCCCGCCCAGGACCAGTCCGCCGCCGATGCCGGTGGACACCACCATGCCCAGCAGGTTCTCCGCGTGTTGCGCTGCGCCGAAACGGTGTTCGGCCAGCGCGGCGCACGCACCGTCGAGCGCCAAGGTGACCGTGGCGTGCGGTAGGACCGAGCGGACCGCGTCGACGAGAGCGAACCCCTCGTACCATTCGGCGATGTTGATCGGGCCCACCGTCCCGGCCACGACATCCACCGGACCCGCCGACGCGATCCCCACCGCCTCGATGTCGTCGAACTCGACGCCGGCTGCGGACACGGCCTGCAGGAGCAGCTCTTCGCATGCGGCCCAGACGTTTTCGGTCGGAGTCGGCACCACGACGGGGTTCTGCGGGCGACCGTCCGGACCGACCATGGCGGCGGTGAACTTGGTCCCCCCGATGTCGAGGGCGAGCACGGGCCTGGTCGAGGTCGTCATCGTTCCCACCCTAACGGCGGTCCGTCAGCGCGGGCGCAGGACCAGAACGAGGTTGCTGACGGCGATCTCGCGGAACCAGGGAACGCGGACGCACCACCACGCCCATCGTGGGTGATACCGAGGGAACGCTGCCAGCAGCGTTCCCTCGGTAGTCGTTGTCGCCCAGCGCAATCCGTCCGAAGCGCGGATCGGGAACAGTGATGTGCCGAACCGGTTCTTCGGTTCCTTGCCGTGGATGCGTCGATAGCGCCGGGCCGCGCGCTCGCCCCCGAAGATGTGCCACGGACCGGTTTCGTGACCCCCGAAGGGTCCCCACCACATCGTGTACGACAGCACGACGAGCCCACCCGGCGCGGTCACCCGGAGCATCTCGTCCGCCATCATCCACGGTTCGCGCACGTGCTCGGCGACATTGGAGGACAGGCAGATGTCCACGCTGTCGGATCGTATGGGGAGGGCTGTGCCGGATCCGCGCACGGAGCCACGGGCGTCGAGACCCGCGGCATGCATCTCCGACGCATCGGGTTCGACCGAGACGTAGGTCGCGCCGGCCGCGGCGAACGCATCGGCGAAGTAACCGGGGCCACCCCCGACGTCGAGCACGGTGCAGCCGGCGAGCGACCGATCGGCGGCCCCGGTCCACAGCTCGTCGATCAACCGCGCCGTGTCGTCGGCGAGGGCGCCGTAGAACCTGGCCGGGTCGCTCTGCTCGAAGCGGAAGTCCGAGACGAGCCTCAGCGAACGCCGCAGCGTCGCTCGTCGAGCCAGTGCAGCGGTGACGGAGGACGAGGGCACGGACGCTGACTGTAGAGCCTGCCGGTGCTAGGCGGCGAAACGGAGAACCGTGACGGACGTGCGTCGGTCGCGGATGAGACGGTTGTTCGCCAGCGTAGGCATGGAGTTGAAGCGCCACCAGCCGGGACCCGTCGGGAACAGCACATCGGTCGCGGAGACGACTGCCGGGATCTCCGCGGCGAGCGACGCCCCTCGACGCGACGACATACTGAACGGCATGGCCGGCATCGTGTAGTGCTCGGTCAGGTGGACTCCGGCGACGGTCCGCTGGGACAGCCACTCGGGAATGGAGTCGAAGATCATGCCCCCACCGGGGAAGCGTGCGGCGCACTGCGTGATGAGGTCGATGGCCATGCGCTCGTCGAAGTACATCAACAGGCCCTCCGCGGAGACGAAGACGCCCGGTTCGGGATCGATGCAGTCGGCCCAGCTCAGGTCGAAGGCGGACTTCGCGACCGGAACGATCCTGTCCTCGTGAGGCAGAACGCGGGCACGCAAGTTCATGACGGGTTCGAGGTCGACGGAGTACCAGTCGTTGTCCGGGCGGCCGAGGCGCCAGTAGGCGGTCTGCAGTCCCTCTCCCAGCGCGACCACGGACGCGTGCGGGCGCGAGGCGAGGTAGGCCTGGACGGCGGAGTCGAACGTCCGTGCGCGGAGCGCAGCGGCAGCGGCCGGCTTGCCGAACTTCGACCAGTCGTATTCGATCGACCGGTGGATGTTCACTGCCATGGGGTCGTCGATGACGGACTTCGAACCGGACGCGAACGCGGCCCGGTTATGAAGGGTGTAGAGGGTCGTGGAAGATACCCCGTCGAGGGTGTTTCCGTCGATCAGTCCAGAAGTCACGACAAAACCTCACTGTTAACCGGATTGGTTGGAGATAAAACAGAACTTATCGGTTTTTTCCGGGCCCGTGGACCATTCGGTGTCGGTCGTTCGAATGAATCAGTGTCGCGGGGGTGACAGGTGGTATCAGAGTTGCGAGAGGTGCTACTTCTCTGCTGGCGTGACAGTGGCCATCCACAAGGCGGGGGTAGCGAGAGCTATCTCGAACACGTCGGCGCCGGGCTCGCCGAGCGCGGTATCGCCGTGACCCTGCGCACCGCGTCGTACCCCGGCGCTCCGTCGTCCGAGACCGTGCACGGCATCAGGATCAGCCGCGCCGGCGGCCGGTACACCGTCTATCCCCGGGCGCTCGCCTCATTGGCACTGGGTCGCCTCGGGATCGGACCGTTGGCCGGTCTGCGCCCGGACGCGGTGATCGACACGCAGAACGGCATCCCGTTCTTCGCCCGGCTGGTCACCTCGGCCCCGGTCACCGTCCTGGTGCACCACTGCCACCGCGAGCAGTGGCCGGTGGCAGGTCCCGTCATGGCGAAGGTCGGATGGTGGATCGAGTCCCGACTCTCCCCGCGCGTCCACCGTCGGTCGCAGTACCTGACCGTGTCGCTCCCGTCCGCCGACGAACTCATCGCCCTGGGCGTCGACCGTGACAGGGTCGCCGTCGTCCGGAACGGCGTCGACGAGATCCCGGCGGACGTCGTGCCGGGCGACGTGGCGACACGTGCGGACGTCCCCACGCTCGCCGTTCTGTCCCGGCTGGTTCCGCACAAGCAGATCGAGGACGCCATCGACGTGGTGGCGACGCTGCGCCGATCGTTCCCCGAGCTGCGACTCGACGTGATCGGTGGTGGGTGGTGGGACGAGAACCTGCGAGCCCATGCTGCTTCACGAGGTGTCGGCGACGCCGTCACCTTCCACGGGCACGTGTCCGAGACGCGGAAGCACCGGATTCTGGCGCGCAGCTGGGTCCACGTTCTGCCGTCCCGCAAGGAGGGGTGGGGACTAGCCGTCGTCGAAGCCGCTCAACACGGCGTGCCGACGGTCGGCTACCGACACTCGCGCGGTCTGACCGACTCCGTCGTCGACGGGGTCACCGGGGTGCTGGTGGGCGACGAGTGGGTCGGTCAGGACACCGATGTCGCCGATCTGACGGACGCCGTGAGCACGCTGCTCGAGGACGGCGATCTGCGTCGACAGCTCGGGGAGAAGGCACGGCTGCGTACGCGGGAATTCTCGTGGGCGCAGTGCTCGCGGGCCGTCGAGTCGGTGTTGACCGATCACGCGCGCGGGCGTCCGGTCACCGGCCTTCTCACCGAATCCGGTCGCGGCGAACTTCCCTGATGGACACGGCGCCGGCGGCGACGATCGCCAGAGCCCACAGAACGTGCGCCGCTCCGACCGGCCACACCGGACTCGCCACCCGGGACGCGGGGTCGGGAACGTTGTAGAGCGCCAGATCGTCGTCGGCGTAGACACGGTCGAGTCCGGTGAGAGTGCGCGCGGAGTCGCCGAGTTCGCCGGGCGACGTCTCGACGAGGATCCACCCGACGCCGAGATCCGCCAGGTCCGACGCGGGGGCACCACGCAGCAGCAGTGATTCGACCCGCCGCGCGACCGTGCTCTCGCCCTGCACCGTGACAGCCCCCACCGGCAGATCGCCGGTCTGCAGCACGTCGGCGCGCAACCATCGCGGAGCCGGGTCGAGTACAGGCGCTTCCCCGGACCAGTCGAACCGGCGGAACGTGCCGCCCGGCAGGACGGCGACCGACGCGTCGGACGTGCCCACCCGGTCGGTCACCTCGGCCCATCCCGTCGGATACCGGACCGGGCGCATCGCGCCGTGCACTCCCCACGCCAGGTCGGGGAGGACGATCACGAGTGCCGCGACCGCGACGACGGCGCCGCGCAGACGTCGGCCGTCGACCGCCGCGCCCGCGCAGAGTGCAAGTGCGGGCATCCACAGGGCGACCCATTTCTGGGAGTCGCGGAACAACCCGGCACCGGGTACCGACTCCGCAGCCCATCGGCCGAGATCGAGCCCGATCGGAGTGGCGGCGAGGGCGATCAGCACGACGGACACCGCGCCGGTGAGCAGGAGCGCCGCGGCCACGGGCGATGCGGTCCGGCGTAGTCGGGGGAGTCCGGCGGCGGCCAGACCGAGCAGCACGGCGGTGCCGACGACGGCGTACAGGGTGGTCCGGGACGCGGGGACCGCGTCGGCGTTCCAGATCCCGCCGAGACCCGCGAGGGACCCGATCGTGGCCAGGCCGGGCTCCGCGCGCGCGGCGAACGCGGCGACTCCCGACGGGTCCGAACCGGCCCCGGCCCCGGAGAGCGCGGTGGCGACCAGCCACGGCGCCGACACGACGACGGTCGATACGACGAGGACGGCCACTCGCCACCCGCGGCGCACGCCGCCGGGAGCGCTCAGCGTGACGAGGGCCAGAGCTGCGCACATCAGCACACCCGTGGGGGTGAGCCCGGCGATGCCGAGACACAGTACGAGCGGCGCCGCTGCCCGCAGATCGCCCCGCTCACGGAGACGACGCGCTGCACACACGGTCCACGGCAACGCGGCGTACCCGACGAGCAGGCTCCAATGACCCTGCAGCAGGCGCTCGGCGACGTACGGGTTCCACACCGCCACCGTCGCGGCCACCAGCGAGGGGCTCGTCGCGTCGGTATCCAGCAGGTGCGACGTCATCCTCGCCGCACCCGAGCCGGCCGCGGCCAGCGCGAGGAACAGCACACCCATCACGAGGGTGCCGCCGTCCATCACGGTGGTCGCCGCGGCGACCGCGGCGTCCTGCGGGACCGCGCGGGCTGCCGCGTCGGACAGCCCGAGGACGGACTCGGTGAGGTGCGAGCGAGGTGTCGACACGGCGTCGCGCAGCAGGAGGTATCCGCCGCCGGGGAGCAGCGCGCCGAGAAGCGGTCCGAGCGCCGCGGCGGCCAGAACGGTGGACCACCCGGCCGACCACGCCCCTGCCCGCACGCTCGGCCCTGTCATCATGTGGGCATGATCCCCGCGCGCTCGTCCACCGTCGTGGCCGGGGTGAGCATCGTGACGGCCGGATCCATGCTGGCGAACATCGCGTCGTACTTCCTGCACGTTCCCGCCGGCAGGCTGCTGGGTCCGGAGGGGTACGGCGAGTTCGCCTCGCTGCTGGCGGCGCAGTTGGTACTGGCGGTGCCGGCGTTGGCCGTGCAGACCGTGGTCGCCCGCAACAGGGTCCGGGGCGCTGCGCTCGCGGATGTGCGGCGTCTCGGGTCGATCCAGGCCGCGGTGGTCGGACTGCTCGCGATCGTCGCGACACCCTTCGTGGCGGCGTTGCTCGACACGAGTGTCGCCACGACGGCCGCGGCGCTGTGCACGGCACCCTTCCTGGTACTCCTCGCGACGGAACAGGGCGTGTTGCAGGGTGATTCGCTGTTCGGCGCCCTCGGTGTCGTTCTCGCCGCCGGCGGGCTGGCCAAGGTCGTTCCTGCCGTCACGACGCTGCTGCTGGGTGGATCCGCGGGGCCGGCGCTCCTGGCCGGGGCCGTCGGAACAGCGGTGACGGCTCTTCTCGTCCGCATCGTGGTGACTCGACGCGCCACGCACAGGGATGGGGGCGGGAGCGCGACCCGGTGGCGCGATGTCCTCGCCGCGTCGCAGGTGCAGCTGGTGATCGTCGCCCTGTCGTCCGTCGACCTCCTGCTGGCGCGCCGCGTGCTGGATCCCGAGTCGGCCGGCATCTATGCCCTCGGAGCGGTCGCAGCGAAAGCGGCGTTCTGGCTGCCGCAGTCCGTCGGAGTGGTCCTCTACCCACGGATGGCCGACCCGAGACAGTCCGCCGACGCCGTCCGGACGGCTGTCCTGGTGCTGCTGGGCGTCGGATCCGTCGTCGTTCTCGGTGCGGCGGTGGTGGGCCCGGTGGTGCCGCTCGTGATGGGTGAGCAGTACGCCCCCGTGCGGCACCTGCTGTGGCTGTTCGCCGCGCAAGGCGCGCTCCTCGCGATCGTCCAGTGCGGCCTCGTCGCGTCGGTCGCCCGTGGTGACACCCGATCGGCACTGATCGCGTGGGCCGTGCTCGTCGTCGAGGCCGTCCTCGTCCTGTCCGTCGTGGACGGCGTCGTCGAGTTGATCGTCGTGGCGACGGCATGTGCCGCGGCCGCAACTGTTGTGGTTTTCACCAGCACTCGGTCCGGTTCGCGTGTGACACGATCGACGGAGGTGGATCGTGCGGGGACGAGTCGAGGGGTGGGTCCGTGAGGCTGCGTAGGGGCGCGACGGGTATCGATGTACTGCACGAGCCGACGGGTAGCTGGATCGACCTGAAAGCCGCTGGAGGAGAGAGTCTTCCGGTGTCGGTCGTCGAGTTCCTGGGTCTCGGCGAGCGTGCTCGGGACACCGCACGGGAACTCGTCGATCGCGCGGTGACCGCCGGAACGGCGACGGCCACGACGTTCTCCCCGCTGCCGTTCGAGCCACGGTCGCTGCGATGCTTCGCAGGGTGGGACACGCACTGGCATCAGGCGGCCGAGAGCATGGTGCGGCGCAATCTGCCCGCCGTGCTTCCTCTCGCCAAGACGTACAAGGCGATCATGCGCAAGCCCTTCCCTCCGCTCCGGCCGGGGTCCGCCGTCTTCGAGCACCCGATCTACTACACGGGCAACCATCTGTCCGTCGTGGGCGACGGTGCGCCGATGCTCTGGCCCGGATACACCGAGCTGCTGGATTTCGAACTCGAGTACGGCGCCCTCGTCGTCCGACCGGTCAGAGACGCGTCGCCCGCCGAGGCCGAAGCCGCGATCGGCGGCTTCGTGGTCTTCAACGACTTCAGCGCTCGCGACGTCCAGTGGGACGAGCAGCGGAACGGTCCGTTCGGACCCGTGGTGAAGACCAAGACGTTCGGCAGCTCGATGAGCGCCGAGGTGGTCACCGCCGACGAGGTCCTGCCGCACCTGGGCAACCTTCGCGGCAGCGTCACGGTGAACGGCGAGGTCTGGACGCAGACGTCCACCGAGGGCGGCCGCTGGTCCGTCGCGGACGGGCTCGCCTACGCCAGCCGAGCCGAGGACATCGGCCCCGGTGAACTGCTCACCTCGGGCACCCTTCCGTCGGGATGCGGGATGGAACTCGATCGGTGGATCCAGCCCGGAGACGTCGTGCGCCTCGAGATCGAACGCATCGGCTCGGTCACGAACACGGTCGCCCAGCGCGGCTGATCTACGCTCGCGTGCATGCGCGCACTGGTCATCGAGGAGTTCGGTCGGGCCGGCGTCGTCCGTGAGGTGGAGCGTCCGGACGCGGCACCCGACGGTGCCGTCGTCCAGGTGGCGGCCACCGGAGTGTGCCGAAGTGACTGGCACGCCTGGCAGGGCCACGACAGCGACGTCTCCCTACCGTTCGTCCCCGGTCACGAGTTCGCGGGGACCGTCGTCTCGGTGGGCGCCGACGTCGACCGCCGGTGGATCGGGCGCCGCGTGACGACGCCGTTCGTGTGCGCATGCGGAACCTGCGAGACGTGCGCTGCCGGTGACCATCAGGTCTGCCCGAACCAACAGCAACCCGGGTTCACCCATGACGGGTCGTACGCGGAGTTCGTGGCGGTGCGGTACGCCGAGACCAACCTCGTCGCGCTTCCCGACGCCGTGTCGTTCGATGTCGCGGCGACGCTGGGCTGCCGGTACGCCACGGCGTGGAGAGCTGTGCACCGGCGGGCCAGGGTGCTGCCCGGCGAACGGGTGGCCGTGTACGGCTGCGGCGGCCTCGGCCTGTCCGCGGTGATCATCGCGTCCGCCGTCGGGGCGGTCGTCACGGCCGTCGACTCGTCCTCCGACGCTCGCGAGCTGGCGCGTCGGCTCGGCGCTGCGTCGACGTCCGATCGCGTTATCGACGACATGCACGTCTCGCTCGAATGCTCGGGGAACGCCGGACTGGCCGATGCCGCCATCGCCGCGCTGCGGCGCCGCGGCCGCCACGTCCAGATCGGCCTGCTGCCCGGTGGGGCGCACGTGTCGATGGATGTGGTGATCGCCAAGGAGATCGACGTGCTGGGCAGTCACGGACTGTCGGCGCGGGAGTATCCGGAACTGCTGCGCGAGTTGCCTCACGCGGCGGTCGCCTCGATGATCGCCCGCCACGAACGGCTCGAGGGCGCCCAGCATGCGCTGGACGCCCTCGGTGCGTCGGCAGGAGTCACGCTCCTGCACCCCTGACCTTCAGTGCTCAGTGCTCAGTGCTTGCGGAGGTCCGTCCGCGGGATCTCTTCGGTGCGGTCCGAGGTCCAGTCGTGATCCGGTGCAGCACCACGACCGGTGTCGGACGGCGTTCCGGGTCCGTCGGGGCGGGGTCCGGGACCGGCGTTCGTCGCGCGGGTTCCCTGGCCGGAGCGGCCACTGCGGAGGAGAAGCAGGATGCCCGCCGCCAGCAGGACGATGCCGAGCACACCGGCGACGATGGGAACCGTGCGGCCGATGAGGGCGATCTCGTCCATACCGTCACGTGCACGGCCCAGCTGGTAGGTCACGGTGTTGTCGTCGAAGCCGATGACGCCCTTGATGACGTCGACCTCGGGAGTGCCGGCGCGACGTGCGTAGTACTGGTGCACGTCCTCCTGGCCCTTGACGACGACTCCGGTGACCGGCTCGACGTAGATGTCGCGAGTGTTCTCGTAGAACCGGGTCATCGTGATCGGGGTGGCCCCGCCCTCGACGCCCCAGGTGCTGGCGGGGAGGGCGACCTTGTTGGCCGGCGAGTTCACGACGGCGGAGAGATCGACCGCCGGGATTTTCTGCGTGTAGTGGTAGACGGTGACGCCCTCGATCTGCGTCTCCTCGACGAAGGTCATGTCGTAGCTCTGGCGGGCGACGATGTCGAAGAAGGGGTACGTCTGCTTCTGGGCGTCGAACGGGAACTTGTACTGCAATCCGTCGTGCGCCACTTCCTCAGCGGGCTTGTCGCTCTGGCTCTGGATGGACCCGACCGGCTCGACGGGCATCGACGTCACACGGTCGAGGGTCACGCGGTCGACCGTCGCGGTCAGCAGGCCGGTGTCACCCTGTCGGTCGGTGCGACGCAGAGTCGAACCGGCCTGGACGGTGACGGCGTCCGCACCCGAGGGCTCCTCGGTGGTGACGAAGCGCTGGGAGACCAGAGGAACGTTCTGATCGACCTTCGCCGACCCGGCTGCCAGCGACCGGGAATCGAGGACCGATCCGGTGCCGGTGGAGACGGTGGTGATCTCGAGATCCAGCGGTGTCTTCTCGAGACGGCCGACCGTGTACAGCGGGATCAGGATGGCGACGACGAGGAAGAAGACACCGAGGCCGATGAGGATCGACGGGATCACACGCGACGGTGATGATCTGTTCGCCATGAAGAGGGTCCCCCTGTGAGCTGTGCACCGCGATGTGATGCGTGCTGCCGATGATGGGTCGAACACTAACGCATCGGGGGGTTCGTCGTTCGGACGTGATGCGGCAGACTCGACTCACGATGACCACAGTGCAGAACGACCGTCCGAGCGGGCAGGCCAGCGGATTCGTGCCGGCTCTCGAGGGAATGCGCGGTCTCGCGGCGGTGGGTGTTCTGCTGACCCACGTCGCATTCCAGACCGGGACCACGTCCGTTCCGGTGATCGGCGCCGCGCTGGGTCGACTGGATCTGGCGGTGGCGGTGTTCTTCGCACTGTCGGGTTTCCTGCTGTGGCGACCGCACGCGGCGGCCGCGCGGGGACTGCGGTCCCGGCCGTCGACCAGGACCTATCTTCTGCACAGGGCTGCTCGTATCCTGCCCGCGTACTGGCTGGTGGTGGCCGTCGTGCTGACGTTGCTGCCCGGCGCCGGTGGGGGCGTCCGGCTCTGGCTGGCCAACCTGACGCTGGTGCAGGTGTTCGTGCCCTTGACGTTGACCGAGGGAATGACCCAGATGTGGTCGCTGTCGGTGGAGGTGGCGTTCTATCTGCTGCTTCCGCTGATCGGCCTCGCGATGGCATCTCTCGCCGGTGCCCGTGCCCGGTTCCGCATCCCGGTGATCCTGGCGGTGTCGGTGATCTCGCTCGGTTGGACCTTCCTGCCCATCGCCACGGAGGCCGGGGTCAACATCGAGAACTGGATGCCCGGCTACCTGGCGTGGTTCGGCGCCGGGATGATCGTCGCCGAGGCGGCCGCGAACACGGCCGGTGATTCCGTGCTGGTCCGCATCGCGAGCAGACGATGGCTTCTGACGGGCGTTGCCGCGGTGGCCTTCGCCGTGTCCTCGACGCCGCTCGCCGGGGAGCAGGGGCTGACGACGCCGGCTGCATGGCAGTTCGCGATGAAGGTCCTGCTGGGGGCGGTCGTGGCCTTCTGTTTGATCGCTCCACTCGTACTCGGTGTCGGCGTGCGCACGCGGTGGCTGGCCGGACCCTTCGCGCTGACGATTGGGCGGTGGTCCTACGGCATCTTCATCTGGCACCTCGCGGTGCTCGCCGTCGTCTTCCCGGTCCTCGGCATCGCGCCGTTCGACGGTCAGTTCCTCGTCCTTGCGGGCGTGACACTGGCGCTGACCCTGCCGGTCGCAGCGGCCAGTTATGCGCTGGTCGAGGAACCTGTCCGCGTTGCGCTCCGTCGACGGGAAGATCGTCGTCGCAACGGAGGTATTGCAGCGAGCGCGGCGGCGGCCACCCCGAGCAGCGCCGCGAGCTGAATTCCCGCCGAGTGCCCGACGTACCCGCTTGCCGATCGCCACGGCCCGGTGGACAGCGCGGCGCCGGCGACGGACAGGCCCAGCCCTGCGACCGCCACCAGCACGCGACCCCGGACGCGCTCTCCCCACCTGTGACCGACGGCCGTGACGGCGGCGGCGAGCAGCACGACCCAGCCGAGAGCGGCGATCCCCCCGATCACCCACACGGCAGCGAGCAGCGCTGCGCCGGCGAGCCAGGGACTGCCCCGGGTCGGCGTCGGGTCCGTCGCCGGATCCGGCTCGCGTCGCCGTAGCGCGAAGAGCCCCAGTCCGACGAGAAGCAGAAGGCCACAGACGATTCCGAGGCGATACCAGGTGTCGGCCGGATACGACAGCGTCACCTCACCGGAGAGTCCGGCCGGGAGAACCCACCCCTGCTGCCACCCGCTGACGACGACCGGCGTCAGCGTCGAGCCGTCGGGCCGCGTCGCCACCCACCCGGTGTTCGTGCTCTCGGGAACCACGAGGATGCGGTCCTCGTCCGATCCGGCCACGACGACGCGTCGGGTATCGGCAGTCCACTCGCCGGACGACACGGCAACAGGCTTCGGAGTGGGCCCGGGTGTAGCAGCGAGCGGTGCGACACGCAGGGCGATGCTGTCCACGACGAACGCGTCACCGGGGTCGACCGACACCGAGTGCGACCCGGCCGGCAGCGGAACAGGATTGGAGACGTTCGCGGACACCGGAACATCGCCCGCGCACACCTGCGCCCGGATCGGTGCGCTGCTCGCGAGCGCTCCCGCGGTGGTCGAGACCGCGGTCTGCACCAACTGGCCCGCCACGGTCATCGTGGGGCCCTGCGCGCAGGAAAGCTCGATGACGCGATCGGGGTCGAACGGCGCCGCAGTCGTTCGGGGGAGCACTGTCAGATCGGCGAGACCGGGAGGGCGGATCTGGTCGAATCCCAGTGCGGTGCGGTCGATCACGTCGTCCCAGTCGACGATCGACAGCACGATCGAGTCGGTCACGGCGGGCTCGAGATCTATCGTCGTCCGTCCCGAGTCGTCGATGTCACGGACCTGCGGACCCGTTCCCAGATTCACCGCGACGCGAGTGGGGTGGGCAGGCAGCGTTCCCAAAGACTGCGCCAGTTCGAGACCGTCGACCAGCGTAGGCCGAGGCAGCGTCACCGTCACGGTGGGGGAGGTCCCGGCGCGTCCGTCGACGGAGTCCTGGGCGGCTGTCCACGACGTTCGTTCGTCCCCGTCGGTCAGCGCGAACGCCGAGCCCCGGACGTCCGAGACCTCTGCGGCGCCGCGAGCGCGCGGACCCGTCCCGTCGTCCAGCAGGTCGGCCAACGCAGGTGACTGCCGGGACCGCAGCCACAGTTCCGGGGTGACCGCGGTGCCGGTCGGAACCGACAGAGTTCTCTCGAAGCTGTCCAGCTCCTCAGGTTCCACCGCGATACCACCCGCGCAGCGCACCCTGTCCGGAGTGTCCACACAGCCGGTTCTCCCCGACAGTTCCTGCCCCAGGTCCCATCCCGTGACGCTCACCCCGGGCGCCGGGTCCGGCATCGCGGTGCCGCGAAGGATCGTCACGAGCGTCGGAGCGTCGCTGTCGGAGAAATCGGTCAGTCGAAGATCGCTGATCGCGAATTGGGCTCCGGTGGAACCGTTCTCGGTCTGGGTCGCCGTGATGCGCACGCGTGACGTCGTGCCTGCGGGAAGCGCCACGGTCACCACGTCGCCGGGCTCGCCGATACGAGCGGCAGCGGTGCCGTTGTCCGTCTCGACCTCGACCCACTTCACCGGAGATCCCAGGGCTCCGGGGCTGGTGCGGAACTCGACCACTCCCGAGGAGATCGTCTCGTCCAGGTCCAATTGGATCCACTGTCCGACAGAGCTTTCGAGGCCGCTGCTCACCCAGCTCGTCGTGGTGTCTCCGTCCACGGCCGCCGCCGGCCCGTTCCCCGGCGCCGCACCACCGAACTGGACCGCATCGGATGCGGAGGACGACACCGTGACCCGTGCCCCCGTCCAGGAGCCCTGCACGAGCGGGGCCGCGTCGACGGGGTAGTCGGGAACGAGGTTCAATGTCCGCCGAGGGTCGTCGGGCGTTCTGAGGGCGCTGCTGTGATCGTCGACCGATCCGAAGTCGACTTCCCTGTTCATCGGGGTATCGGTGACCAGCACGCGGTCGGCGGGAAGCCCGGCGGCTCGCGCGTCACCGTCGAGGAGAACGGGTCCGGCCGGTACCGGATTCAGACCGCCGCGTTCGCGGTGGTCGTCCAGACGGGCCAACACTTCCGGTCCTCCCTGCACTCGCGGGACGTCGGATGCGGCGACCGTGTACGGACCGACGACTGCGTCGTAGTCGGGGTCGGCGGCGAAGATCTCGATCGCCGGGTAGGTCGGACGCAGATCCGAGTCCGCGACGATCCCCTCGACGCGGCCCGGTCCGATGTCGTCGCCGAACGTGGCGACGCGGGTGAGGCCGGGCGAGTTCTCGATGCTCTGGTGAGCCAGTGAGGTGCGGGTGGACCGCGACGTCTCCGGGTCGAGGTCGTTGCGCAGCACCAGGTATCGGATGTTCATCCCGGCCAACGTGTCGGCCATGCCGTCGGACGGTCGCCCGTCGGCCAGCAGGCGCTGCACCGAGTCGAGGGCTCGAATCGCTCCGGGCGGGACCAGCGGTACGGCGTCGCGGACCGCCCAGGGCGACGATGCCAGCGCCTGCAGCGGTTCGTCACGCGTGAGTCCCCAGAGCTGGGCCGCCAACGGTGCACCGGGCACCACGAGAGCTCGGCTCTGCGCCGGAGCCTCTCCGGCGTTGTCGGACAACCACTGTGCGGCCTCGGACCACTCCGCCGGGACTGCCTCGTACGCTCCGCGAGGTGCGAGACGACCGGTCCATGCCAACGACGTCGCCACGGTGAGTGCCACCAGGATCAGAGCTGCGAACGCCATCAACGGTTCGCGCTCAGGGTGCGACGCCGCGCGGCGCCACCGCGGGGACGACACGGTGCCGGGTAGCGGCGCGTGGGTGAGCAGGTGCGCCAGCCCCAGGACCAGCGGAAGGCGGATCACCGGTTCCAGCTTGTGGATGTTGCGCAGCGGCGCGCCCGCGGTGTCGAGGAACAGGCGGACCGGTTCCGACACGGGAGAGGCGAGGCCGCCCACGTAGCCCGCGGTCATGCCGACAATGCCCACCATCAGGACGAGCACGAGGCGTCCGCGCGCCGGCATCGACCGCATCGCCAGACCTGCCAGCCCTGCCGCGGCGACGACGCAGGACGCGATGACGGCCGCCGGTTGCGTGACCACCACCGCTCCCGCGATGCGCTCGGGCGAGACGAACGGCGTCCAACTGCTGGTCCCGCGAAGAACTTCCGTGAGCGAGGCCCACTGCGTCGTCGTCCCCGAGGACTCGATGTAGTCGAGGAACGGCGGACTCACGCCGCCGAGGATGAACAGCGACACCACCCACCACGACGTCGCGGCGACCAGCGCCGGGATCCACCACAGCGTGAAGCGTCTCCAGCGGGCATCGGGGCGATGCGCCAGCCACCACACCACCGCGACCAGGGTCGCCGCTGCGGTCGCGACCGCGTTCACCGCCCCCATCAGGGCGACCGCCACGGCCGACGATGCCGCCGCGCGCGGTATCGACACCGGCTTGCCCGAGAAGACACGCACCAGGGGGATCAGCACCCACGGCGCCAGCATCATCGGCAACGACTCCGAACTGATGGAACCCAGCGTGGTGATCACCCGAGGGGCCAGCGCGAACGCCAGCGCCGCGACCACTCGCGATCCGCGACTGCCCACCCCGAGGGCCTCGCACAATCGGATGATGCCCCAGAACCCGGCGAACAGCAGGACCGCCCACCACAGGCGTTGGGTCACCCAGCCGGGCAACCCGAGGATGTCACCGAGCGCGAAGAACGAACCGTGAGGAAAGAAGTATCCGTACGCCTGATTCTGAACCTGCCCGAACGTGGCGTCGGACGTCCAGAGATGAGACGCGCGAGAAAGAAAGCCGAGCGGGTTCTGCGTCAGGTCGTACTTGGTGTCCGCGACCGTCAGGCCCGGAGCCTGGACGAACGCCAGAACCAGCGCACCCAGCGCAGAGAAGAAACGCCACCGAGGCCCGACGGGCGCGGTGGCGGGAGCCGACGACGTCAGCGGCTGCCGTACTCGACCTGGTTCAGAAGGGAGGAGTCGGCGGTACCGGAACGATCGACATCCGGGCGGGTGTTCGACGAGGCAGCAGCCGTCGCGCCGAACACGACGGCAACGCCCAGAACGGCCCCTACAACTGCACTGATCGCTGCGGTCTTCACGACCAGAAACTTATCACCCCGAGCGACCCGGCGGCACGATGAGGACCGGGCGATGACTGTGCTTGAGCACCAGGTCCGCACACGAGGACTGCAACAGTGACCGCAGACCGGTCCGACCGCGCGTTCCCGTGACGATGATGTCGGCGTTCACTTCGTCGGCCGTCTCGACGATGGTCGTCCAGATCGCCGAATGGGATTCCTCGCACCGCCCGTCCGCGTTGATGCCGGCGCGCTTCGCCAGTTCGAGACCCTCGGTGTTGGTGACCCTCGCGTCGGCGAGCGCGATGTCCTCGGTCTGCTCGTCGGGGAGCCACTCCGGCGCCATCACTCCGGACAGGCCCGACATGCGGGCTGCCTGGCGGACCATGGGTTCCCACGCAGTCAGGACGATGGCGCGTTTCGCCTGCAGGAATCTGCCGGCGTAGTCCACCGCCCGCCGCGCATTGTCCGAACCGTCGTACGCGATGAGCATGACGTCACACGACATGAGAGGCCTCCCGATGATCGGCGGTGGTCACGGATTCTACCGTCGCGGGTCGTCGACGCGCGTGGCTCCGCGATAACGTTTCGGTCATGTCCCGACGCCGAATGTTGTCCTTGTTCGCGGCCTGCGCGATGGCCACGACGGCGTGCGGAGCCGGTGACACGGCCGCCCCGGCACCGACGACGACAGACGCTCCGACCCCGTCGGCTGCCGCATCGTCGTCGCCGCTGCCGGCGCCCGCGGTCCCCGCACCGGACGCGTGCGCGTCGGCGATCGACGCCCTCACGATGCGCCAACGACTCGCTCAGCTGCTGACCGTCGGCGTGACCGGCACCGACGATGCGGTGTCCGTGGTGCAGTCGGAGCAGGTCGGCGGTGTGTTCGTCGGCAGCTGGACGGACAAGCAGATGCTGACCGGCGGCGGAGTCGCGCAGATGCAGCAGGCGTCGAGTGTGCCCGTCATGGTCACCATCGACGAGGAGGGCGGGCGGGTGTCCCGCGCGAAGGACCTGCTCGGCGACATCCCGTCGGCACGCGAGACGGCCGCCACGATGACACCCGACCAGACCTACGAGATGTGGCTCGAGCGGGGACGCGGACTGCGCGACCTCGGCATCACAGTCGACTTCGCGCCCGACGTGGACGTCAGCAGTCAGCCGGACGACTCCGTGATCGGTGACCGCTCGTATTCGGACGACCCGGCGACGGTGGTGGCCTACGCGAGCGCTGCCGCCAGGGGACTGCGGGACGCGGGCGTCCTCCCGGTGCTCAAGCACTTCCCCGGCCACGGCGCGGGCTCGGGTGACTCGCACACCGGCGCGGTCACGACGCCTCCGCTGGAGGAACTGCAGGCCCGCGACCTGGTGCCGTTCCGCGACCTCGCCGCGTCGGGGGTCGGTGTCATGGTGGGCCACCTCGACGTTCCGGGTCTGACGACGGACGGTGTCCCCGCCAGCATCAGTCCCGCCGTGATGTCGTTGCTGCGGGACGGAACCGGCTACGGAGCCGCGCCGTTCACCGGGCCCATCTTCACCGACGACCTGTCGGGAATGGCCGCGATCACGTCCCGACTGGGTATCGAGGAGGCGGTGAAGACCGCGCTCGTCGCCGGCGCCGATGTCGCCCTGTGGATCACCACCGACGCCGTCACCAGCGTTCTCGACAACCTCGAGGCCGCCGTGGCGTCCGGTGAACTGCCGAGCAGCCGCGTCGACGAGGCCGCGCGGACTGTGCTCGCTGCCAAGGGGGCGCTCGGTTGCTCGTGACGTAGAGTCGAGCTTTCTGGGCAGAGGGGACGTTCGGCCCGAACAGAGGGCAGAGTCGGGGAGGTACGGATGGCGGGCGGAACCAAGCGGTTGCCGCGTGCGGTCCGCGAGCAGCAGATGCTCGACGCTGCGATCGAGGTTTTCTCCGAGAACGGCTTCCACAGCACGTCGATGGATTCCATCGCGGCTCGCGCCGAGATCTCCAAGCCGATGCTCTACCTGTACTACGGGAGCAAGGACGAACTGTTCGCCGCGTGCATCCACCGCGAAGGACTCGAGTTCGTCCAGGCGATGACGCCCGCGGCCGACCCGACGCTCACGCCGCGCGAGCAGCTCCGCAAGGCCCTGCTCGGTTTCCTCACCTTCGTCGACGAGCATCGGTCGTCGTGGATGGTGTTGTACCGCCAGGCCATCGGTCAGCAGGCGTTCGCCGGTCAGGTGCAGAGCAGCCGAGACCGTCTGATCAGTCTGACGGCGTCGTTGCTCGAGATGAGCACGAAGGATCCGCGACCGGAACACAATTTCGGACTGATGGCAGTCGCCCTGGTCGGGGCCGGCGAAGCCGTGGCCGACAGGGTGGCCGGTGGAGAGATCGACGTGCACCAAGCAGTCGACCTGCTCGAGAGTCTCGCGTGGCGGGGGCTTCGAGCCTGAGCCCCCGCCCGCGAGTCACTGCGTCGGTGATTCAGCGCAGGGTGCCCGTCAGGAACGGGTAGCCCTTCTTCGGGTGCTTCAGGGCGACATCCCACTGGCCGGGACCTTCGCCGGTGCCGACACGCTCGGCGTAGACGTTGATCTTGGCGGGCAGCACGATCGGCTTGCCGAAGCGCACCGAGTACGTCACCTTGTCCGCGATCTTTCCGTCCACGGAACTCAATGCTGCTGCAGCACTCCACATTCCGTGCGCGATGGTTCCCGGGAAACCGAACGCCTTCGCGCCGAGGGACGAGATGTGGATCGGGTTCCGGTCACCGCTGACGCCGGCGTACCGCGAGACCGTCTTCTGATCGACGCGCAGCGTGGACGTCGGGGGCGGCGGGACCTCGTCGGCAGGCGGTGCCTCCCGCGGACCACCGGACAGGGACGTCTTCTGCAGACTCAGGAACGTCGACGTCTGGCGCCACACCACTTCCCGACCCACGGAGACGTCACTGACGACGTCGACCATCAGACCCTTGCGATGCTCACGGAAGTTCTCCGCGTGCACCGCGATGTCCAGTGGTTCCGAGGTGCCGATCGGCCGGAAGCTCTCGATGACGTTCTCGGCGTGGACGGATCCCATGGCGGCGAACGGGAAGTCCTTGGACACCATCAGGGCCATCACCGTCGGGAAGACCAGGGTGAACGGATAGGTGATCGGCAGTGCGTCGGACAGGCGCAGGCCGGTGACCTTCGCGTACGCCGCGAGGTTCTCCCGATCGACGCGGATTCCCTTCAGCGTGTAGGTGGTGTCCGGAACGGACGGTGTGCGCTTCCCGCCGCCGATGATCGGCAACGAGTCCAGAGCCGCGCGGGTGTAGATGTCGCGGATCTTCGGAGGAGCGTCGAGAGCGATCACGGTGCTCACGCCGGTCACGCTCCGATCAGCGACTGACCGCACACGCGGACGATCTGTCCGGTGACGGCGTTGGAGGCGGGGCTCGCGAAGTACGCGATGGTCTCCGCGACGTCGACGGTCTGGCCGCCCTGCAGCAGCGAGCTCATCCGTCGTCCGGCCTCACGGGTGGCGAACGGGATGGCTGCCGTCATGGCCGTCTCGATGAAGCCGGGCGCCACCGCGTTGATGGTGATGTCCTTCTTCGCCAGTTCCGGAGCCTCGGCGTGCACCAGGCCGATGACGCCGGCCTTGGACGTGCCGTAGTTGGTCTGTCCACGGTTGCCGGCGATGCCTGCGATGGAGGACACGTCGACGACGCGGCCACCCTCGTTCAGCGTTCCCGACGCCACCAGGGCGGTGGTAAGGCGGTGGGGAGCGGCGAGGTTGACGCCGATGACGGAGTTCCACCGGCCGTCGTCCATGTTGGCGAGCAGCTTGTCGCGCGTGATGCCGGCGTTGTGCACGACGATGTCGAGGCCGCCGCTGTGACGCTCCTTGATGTGCTTCTCGAGCACGTCGGCGGCGTCGGGTGCGGTGACGTCGAGGGCGAGCGAGGTGCCGCCGACCTTGTTGGCGGTCTGCGAGAGAGCTTCGCCGGCGGCGGGGATGTCCGCGCAGATGACATGGGCGCCGTCGCGGGAGAGGACCTCGGCGATGGTGGCACCGATGCCGCGGGCGGCACCGGTGACCAGTGCGACCTTGCCGGCGAGCGGCTTGTCCCACGATGCGGGAGCCTCGGACGAATCCTTGCCGACGGCGATGACCTGGCCGGACACGAACGCCGACTTGGCCGACAGAAGGAAGCGCAGCGTGGACTCGACACCCGACAGGTCCGGTGCGGCGTCCGCGGAGACGTAGACGAGCTGGGCGGTGCCGCCCCGACGGAGTTCCTTGCCGACGCTGCGCGTGAAGCCCTCGAGCGAACGCTGCGCGATGTGCGCCTCGACGTCGGTGGTCTCCTCGGGCGTGGTGCCCAGGACGACGACACGGCTCGAAGCTCCGAGGCGACGGACGGCGGGCTGGAAGAACTGGTAGAGCTGCTCGAGCTGCTCGATGTTCTCGATGCCGGTGGCGTCGAAGACCAGGGCGCCGAGCTTGTCGTCGTGCGGGCTGGCCGACGGGTAGTCGGAGAGCAGAACTCGCAGCGGCTCGACGAGGCGACCGGTGCCGCCGATCAGGACCGGACCGGCGAGCGGCGGCTCACCCTCCTCGTAGCGGCGCAGAGTCTCCGGCTTCGGCAGTCCTGCCTGCTTGGCCAGGAACGCGCCCGGAGCAGAGGAGAGGAACTGCGAGTAGAGGTCAGGGGCTCCCTTGGTGGCTGCCATGTTCCTACCTTCGTGTCGTGTTTGTACGGAACCGTCGTGGAGAAGGACGGGTATCGACAAGTAACTTACTCGTGAGTAAGAATAGAGTCCACGACGAAGCGGTCCCAACTGTGGCCGTATCACTTGCGTACAGGGAGAATCGTTCGATGACCAGCAAAGAAAAGCGCCCCGTCGCGATCCTCGGTGGAAACAGAATACCGTTCGCGCGCTCGAACAAGGTGTATGCCGACGCCTCGAACCAGGACATGTTGACCGCCGCGATCGACGGACTGGTCAGCCGCTTCAACCTGCAGGGCGAGCGTTTGGGTCTCGTGGCCGGCGGCGCCGTGCTCAAGCACAGCCGCGACTTCAACCTCACCCGCGAGGTCGTGCTGGGCAGTGCGCTGAGCCCATATACCCCCGCCTTCGATCTGCAGCAGGCCTGCGGCACCAGCATGCAGACCGTCATCGCGGTCGGCGACGCCATCGCGTCGGGCCGCATCGACGTCGGCATCGGCAGCGGCGTGGACACCACCTCCGACGCGCCCATCAGCGTCAACAACGAATTGCGCGAGTTCCTGCTGTCGCTGAACCGGGCCAAGTCCACCGGTGACCGCATCAAGCTGCTCGCCAACGTGCGTCCGTCGATGCTGGGCATCGAGATCCCCAAGAACGGCGAGCCGCGCACCGGCATGTCGATGGGCGATCACGCCGCCGTCACCGCCAAGGAGTTCGGCGTCCGCCGCGAGGACCAGGACGCCCTGGCTGCCGCCAGCCACCAGAACATGGCCAAGGCGTACGACAGCGGATTCTTCGACGATCTGGTCACCCCGTACCTCGGCCTGACGCGCGACGACAATCTGCGCCCCGATTCCACGGCCGAGAAGCTGGCCAAGCTCAAGCCCGTCTTCGGCAACTCGCTCGGCGACGCCACGATGACGGCCGGCAACTCGACGCCGCTGACCGACGGCGCATCGTCGGTGCTGCTGTCGACGGACGAGTGGGCCGAGCAGCACAACCTCCCCGTGCTGGCGCACCTCGTCGACTCCGAGTTCGCGGCCGTCGACTACGTCCACGGCAACGGTTCCTACAAGGACGGCCTGCTCATGGCGCCGACCTACGCCATCCCGCGTCTGCTGGCCCGCAACGGTCTGACACTGCAGGACTTCGACTACTACGAGATCCACGAGGCGTTCGCCTCGGTCGTGCTCGCGACGCTGCAGGCGTTCGAGAGCGACGAGTACTGCAAGGAGCGTCTGGGTCTCGACGGCGCGCTGGGGTCGATCGACCGCAGCAAGCTCAACGTGCACGGCTCGTCGCTCGCGGCGGGTCACCCGTTCGCCGCTACCGGCGGACGTGTCGTCGCGACGCTCGCGAAGATGTTGGCGCAGAAGGGGTCCGGTCGCGGACTCATCTCCATATGCGCCGCCGGCGGTCAGGGCATCACGGCCATCGTGGAGGCCTGAGCTCCGCCCGTATCGCCTACGAGAGGACCCGGCTGCGAGGGGTGGCCGGGTCCTTCTCTGTACCTGCTGCAACGAACCGTTCGGTCTGGCACAGTGGGGGCGTGCAGCGGTGCCGGGGCGAGAGTGGGTCCTGCGAGACCCGACTCGAGGGAAACCCTCGGGAACAATCACAGAACCGGTCACTGCTTCCGACGCGCCCGAGCACGCTCCGCGTGCCTCCGCGCGACGACGACGACAGTCTTCGGTCGCCCCGCACCGCCGCACACCGGGCCGCCTAGCCGTGCAGAATCTCTGGCGTTCGCGGTTGATCGGCAGGATCGCGCCCCGGCTCGTCGACCTGCCGTGGACCGGTGTCGAGCTCGGTGAAGCCCTCGGACCCTTCGACCGATGGTTCGACGTCGAAACCCTCATCACCCGGTTGTCCGACGCTGTCCGCGACGCACCCGACAGTGTCGAGGCAGCGGTCGAGCTGCTGGAAGGTATCGGCTATCCCGGGTTGCCGTTCATCCCCACGCCGCCGCCGCGCATCCGCCCCTACCGCTTCGGTGTCCCCGAGATCGCGACGCCCGCGGACCTCGCAACGTCACTCGATGTGACCGTCCCCGAACTCGACTGGTTCGCCGACCTCGGCGGATGGCTCCGACGCGCTGCGCCGCCGCTGCGGCACTACCGGGCGGTCGAGGTGCCGAAGAAGGCGGGCGGGAAGGCCGGAGGCCGGTCGGATCTCGGGAACATTCGGATTCTGGAGGTGCCGAAGCCGCGGATGCGCGAGATGCAGCGCCGCGTGCTGCATCGCATCGTCGACCACGTCGAGCCGCACTCCGCCGCGCACGGCTTCCGTGCCGGTCGCAGCGCCGTGACGTTCGCCCGACCCCACGAGCAGCAGGACGTAGTGGTCCGCGTGGACCTCGCCGACTTCTTCGCGACGGTCACCGCCCCGCGCGTGCGGGTGGTCTTCGAAGCCTGCGGGTATCCCTCGAAGGTGGCGGCCCTGCTGGCCGGAATTTGCACGACCGCGATGCCGGTGGACGAGGCGACGAGGCTGACCACCCGCCGCGCCGCGGTGATGCGGACGCCGCATCTGCCGCAGGGTGCCCCGACCTCGCCCGCGCTCGCCAATCTGGTTGCCCGCGGACTCGACCGTCGAGTCGCGGGTCTCGCCCGTGCTCGCGGCCTCACCTACACGCGGTATGCGGACGATCTCGCGCTGTCGGGGCCGTCGTCCACCGATGTGGGCACGCTCCTGTGGGCGCTCGAACACATTGCGCTCGACGAAGGCTTCGAGGTCAACGCCGCCAAGACGCACGTCCGCCGGTCGCATACCCGGCAGACGCTGGCCGGTCTGGTGGTCAACAGTTCCGCCGCGGTCCCGCGTGATCGGTACGACGACCTCAGGGCGTTGCTGCACAACGCTGCCCGGACCGGCGCGGCCGCCCAGAATCGCGACGAGCTGCCCGACTTCCGGGCGCACGTGTACGGGCTCATCGCGTGGGTCGGTGAGAGCAGCCCTGCTCGTCGGGCGCGGTTGCAGGGCATGGCGGCGAGCGTCGACTGGGACGCGTGAGCTGCACTTCTGCGAGGGTGTAACGCTTCCGGGGCGGCGGCGATACTCAGGATGGCTCCGCACTGCTGCCTGACCCCCGACCCGGCAGCAGTGCGGAGCCGTTTCCGTGCTCGGTAGGCTCGAACACGAGACTGGGCCCCCAGAAGAGCCGACATGACAGGAGCCGGGTGACCGAGAACGAACCGGAGCGCGGCGCGCACCGACCCGATTCCGATCCGTCCCGACTGTCCGGAGTTCGCCTTGCAGCCCTGATCGCCGGGGGAGTGCTGGCCGTGGGCGTCGTTCTGTACGCCGCGGACGAGATCACCTCGATCGGGGAACTTCCTCGCGGCGTCACCGTTGCCGGTATCGACGTCGGTGGGCGCAGCGCCGCCGACGGCGAGGCCACTCTGCGCTCGGTACTCGGTGATCGGTCGTCGCAACCCGTCGAGGTGCGTGTCGACGACACGACAGCCTCCGTGGTTCCGTCCGCTGCCGGACTCGAGATCGACTGGGCTGCCACGGTGGCGCGCGCGGGCGATCAGCCACTCTCGCCCATCACCAGGATTGCGTCGTTCTTCGGATCGCGAGAGATCGGTGTGGTGTCGACGGTCGACGAGGCAGCGCTGACCGCGGCGGTGTCCGGACTCGCGCCGCAGTTCGACCGGGTGACCGTCGAGGGCGGCATCGTCATCGAGGGCGGGGTGCCACGTGCCGTCGAGCCGGTCCAGGGCAGGACGCTCGACGTCGACGGTGCCTCCGCGGTACTCGTCGACCGATGGGCCGAGGGCGGCCCGCTCGATCTGCCCGTCGTCGAGTCCGGGGAGCGTGCGACGGTTGCCCCGGACGCCATCGACACGGCGCTGACGGAGATCGCCGAACCGGCCGTGTCGAAACCCGTGCTGGTGACCGGCACGAACGGTGCCGTCGCGACCCTGGCACCCGACCGCGTCGGCGAGGTGCTGACGTTCGCGCCCGACGGCGACGGTGGACTCGAGCCGGCCTACGACGTCGAGGCCGCGACACGGCTGCTTGCCCCGCAGGTGGCGCAGACCGAGGTTCGTCCGGTGGATGCCCGCTTCGACTTCTCCTCGGGCTCTCCCACGGTGGTGCCCTCGGTCGACGGAACGGCGATCGACTGGCAGTCGACTCTGACCGATCTGCCCGCCCTGCTCGCCGGATCGGGTGACGCACGGTCCACCGCCGCGAAGTACGGACCGTTGCCTGCAGCGCTGACCACGGACGCGGCGAACGCGCTCGGTATCCGAGAGGTGATCAGCGAGTACACGACCGGTGGATTCGAATACGCATCCGGCGTCAATATCGGCCTGACCGCACGACTCGTGAACGGCGCCGTCGTGAAGCCGGGCGACAGCTTCTCGCTGAACGGGTACACCGGTCCGCGCGGAACGGCACAGGGCTTCGTGGAGTCGGGAATCATCGACAACGGTCGGCCGGATCGCGCGGTCGGCGGCGGCATCAGCCAGTTCGCGACGACCCTCTACAACGCCGGGTATTTCGGCGGCATGGACGACGTCGACCACACCGAGCACAGCTACTACATCAGCCGCTATCCCGAGGCGCGGGAGGCGACGGTCTTCGAAGGGGCCATCGACCTGGTCTTCCGCAACCCGGCGGACACCGGCGTGGTCATCGAGTCCTTTGCCGACGGGTCGTCGGTCACGGTCCGACTGTGGGGAACGAAGACCGTCGACGTCGAGTCGATCACGGGGGATCGCACGCGGCCGACGACTCCGGACACGGTCCGGTTGCCGCGCGGTGAGCAGTGTGTCGCGTCGAGTGGTGCCCCGGGGTTCACCACGAGTGACACCCGGGTGATCTCGGACGCTGCGACGGGTTCGGAGATCTCGCGGAAGACGCGCACGGTGAAGTACGACCCGGTGCCCATCGTCCGGTGCGAGTAGCGCGGGAGCCGTTCCGCTCGGCGTGATTCGAATCGTGGCGCTGTGAGCTTGCCCAGTTCGGACGGCCGGGTGGTAGCGGAGGGGTGTTCGCGGCCCTACCGTTGAGTTCATGACTCCGACCACCTCCTCCGATCTCGACCAGGCGACGCTGCGTCAGGCCTACGGCACGTTCCCCAGCGGGGTCGTCGCGATCGCCGCACGGATCGACGATGTCCCGGTCGGGCTGGCGGCCAGCAGTTTCGTGTCCGTGTCTCTCGACCCGCCGCTGGTCGCGGTCTGCATCCAGAACACGTCGACCACGTGGCCCAAGTTCACGGGTGCGGCGCATATCGGGATCAGCGTCCTCGGTGAGGCGCACGACGTCGCGGCCCGAAGTCTGGCCGCGAAGACGGGTGACCGGTTCGCCGGTCTGACCATCGAGACGACGCCCGAAGGAGCCATCTTCATCGACGGTGCATCCGCGTGGCTCGACACGACGATCGAGCAGGAGATCCCGGCTGGCGACCACGCCATCGTGCTGCTGCGTATCAATGCGCTCGAGGTGCATTCGGGCGTCGATCCCATCGTGTTCCAGGGAAGCAAGTTCCGGAAGTTGGTCGTCGAGCACCACTGATGCCGCCGTGGACTTTCGGTTAATCATCGTTTACTGTTCTGGTTAACGGGAGTTAACTGATGGACAGGCGGCGACATGACGGTGGCGAACGGCGTTCGATCCGAACGTGCACGGAGGCGCGAGGACCATCGCGCGCTGGTCGAGCAGCTCGCCGCGGCGATGGCGTCGGCTGCCCGTGGGGGTAGCGAGGCGTCCCGCGAGCGTCATGTCGCTCGCGGCAAACTGCTCCCGCGTGACCGCGTCGACACGCTTCTCGACGACGGGAGTCCCTTCCTCGAGATCGCCCCGCTGGCCGCCAACGGCATGTACGACGACGCGTGCCCGGGTGCGGGGGTCATCGCCGGGATCGGCAGGGTGTCCGGGCGCGAGGTGATGATCGTGGCCAACGACGCCACGGTCAAGGGCGGCACCTACTACCCGATGACGGTCAAGAAGCACCTCCGTGCGCAGGAGATCGCACTTCAGAACCGCCTTCCCTGCGTGTATCTGGTCGACTCCGGCGGCGCGTTCCTGCCGATGCAGGACGACGTGTTCCCCGACCGTGAGCACTTCGGCCGCATCTTCTTCAACCAGGCGACGATGAGCGCGAAGGGAATCGCGCAGATCGCCGCGGTCATGGGGTCCTGCACCGCCGGCGGCGCCTACGTGCCCGCGATGAGCGACGAGGCGATCATCGTCCGCAACCAGGGCACGATCTTCCTCGGTGGCCCGCCACTGGTGAAGGCCGCGACGGGCGAGGTGGTCACGGCCGAGGATCTCGGCGGCGGCGACGTGCACTCCAAGATCTCCGGTGTCACCGATCATCTCGCGACGGACGACCGCGACGCGTTGCGCCGGGTCCGCGCCATCGTCGCCACGCTCGGTCCTCGCACGCCGGCTCCGTGGGAGGTCCGCACTCCCCGGCCGGCTGCCGACCAGACCGAGCTGTACGACGTCGTTCCCACCGACCCCCGCACGCCGTACGACGTGCACGAGGTGATCACCCGTCTCGTGGACGGTGCGCAGTTCCAGGAGTTCAAGGCCGAGTACGGCACCACGCTGGTGACCGGGTTCGCCCACATCAACGGACACCCGGTCGGCATCGTCGCCAACAACGGTGTGCTGTTCGGCGAATCCGCCGTCAAGGGAGCACATTTCATCGAGTTGTGCGACAAGCGGTCGGTGCCGTTGCTGTTCCTGCAGAACATCACCGGCTTCATGGTCGGCCGCGAGTACGAGGCCGGGGGCATCGCCAAGCACGGCGCGAAAATGGTCACCGCGGTGGCCTGTGCCAGGGTGCCGAAGCTGACTGTCGTGATCGGCGGCTCCTACGGCGCGGGCAACTACTCGATGTGCGGACGCGCGTACTCGCCCCGGTTCCTGTGGATGTGGCCGAACGCCCGCATCTCGGTCATGGGCGGTGAGCAGGCGGCGTCGGTGCTCGCGACTGTGCGCAGCGATCAGCGGTCCGCATCGGGCGAACCGTGGTCGGACGAGGACCAGGAGAACTTCAAGGAGCCCATCCGTCGCCAATACGAGGAGCAGGGAAACCCGTACCACTCGACGGCTCGGCTGTGGGACGACGGCATCATCGACCCCGCCGACACCAGAACCGTTCTTTCGCTGGCCTTGTCGGCGTGTGCCAACGCACCGCTCGAGCCGGTGTCCTACGGCGTCTTCAGGATGTGAGCACTGCCATGACAACGATCGACACCGTCCTCGTCGCCAATCGCGGCGAGATCGCCGTCCGGGTCTTCCGGACGTTGCGCACCATGGGAATCCGCTCCGTCGCGGTGTACAGCGACGCGGATGCCGACGCTCTGCACGTGCGGGCTGCGGACACCGCGGTACGACTGGGGCCGGCTCCCGCCAGGGAGAGCTACCTCGACATCGACAAGGTCATCGAGGCGGCGCTGGCGTCCGGTGCCGACGCCATCCATCCCGGATACGGATTCCTTTCGGAGAACGCAGCATTCGCGGCGGCGTGCGAGAAGAACGGCATTACCTTCATCGGGCCGCCCACGCGTGCGATCGAGACGATGGGCGACAAGATCACCGCGAAGAAGGCGGTGTCCGCCTTCGACGTTCCCGTGGTCCCCGGTATCGCGGAGCCCGGACTGTCCGACGACGCCCTGGTCGCCGCAGCCAGCAACATCGGCTATCCGGTGTTGATCAAGCCGTCCGCAGGCGGTGGCGGCAAGGGAATGCACCTCGTCGAGCGCGACGAGGACCTGCGCCCCGCCCTGATCCGTGCGCGCCGGGAAGCGGCGTCCTCGTTCGGTGACGACACCCTGTTCCTCGAACGATTCGTTCTGCGCCCGCGCCACATCGAGGTCCAGGTGATGGCCGATGCTCACGGGACCGTCATCCATCTCGGTGAGCGGGAGTGCTCGCTGCAGCGGCGGCACCAGAAGGTGATCGAGGAAGCGCCGTCTCCGCTTCTCGACGAGGCCACCCGTACCCGCATCGGCGAGGCTGCGTGCGCGACGGCACGGAGCGTCGACTACGTGGGCGCGGGAACCGTGGAGTTCATCGTCTCCGCGGACGCCCCGGACGACTTCTTCTTCATGGAGATGAACACCCGTCTGCAGGTGGAACATCCTGTGACCGAGATGGTCACGGGGGTCGACCTCGTCGAACTGCAGATCAGGCTGGCGGCGGGCGAGCACCTGGCGCTACGCCAGCAGGACGTCACGCTGACCGGGCATGCGATCGAGGCCCGCGTGTACGCGGAGGATCCCGGCAACGGGTTCCTTCCTACAGGAGGCCGCGTGATCGGACTCCACGAACCGGTGGGCGACGGAGTGCGCGTCGACTCGTCGCTGTCGGTGGGAACCGTCGTCGGCAGCGACTACGACCCCATGTTGTCCAAGGTCATCTCCTACGGGCGCGATCGTGCGGAGGCACTGCGCATCCTGCGGCGGGCCCTGGGCGAGACGGCCATCATGGGCGTCGGCACCAACGTCGACTTCCTGTCCTACCTGCTGTCGGACCCCGATGTCGTTGCCGGAGAGCTCGATACCGAACTTCTCGACCGTGTCGCGCCCGACTACGCGGCACCCACGGCGCCGGACGAGGTGGCCGCTGCGGCAGCGGTGTACCGATGGTGCGCGGACTGGCCGGACAGTGCGGCCGATCCGTGGTCCGACCGCGGCGGGTGGCGACTGGGTGGTCGACGAGCGCCCACGACGATCGTGGTCGAGGACGCGGGCCGTCGGCGGACCGTGACCATCGTCGGTACTCCCACCGACGCGACCGTGGCGGTCGACGGTGGGGACGAGAGACCACTCACGGCGCACGTCGACGGAGACCGGTTGACGATCGCTCTGGGCGGTCGGCGCGAGTCGTATTCCGTGGCAACCGAACACGGGTCGCTCTGGTTGGCCGGTGCGCGCGGCGTCTGGCACATGACGCCGGCGGCGGAGGTGGATCTGGTGGACGGCGCCGAGTCGGAGCTCGACGAGTCGGTCCGCAGTCCGATGCCCGGAACGGTGATCGCCGTCGAGGTCGCGGACGGTGACCATGTCACCGCCGGGTCGGTGGTGGTCGTCGTCGAGGCGATGAAGATGGAACATGCGTTGACCGCACCGACCGACGGTGTGGTGGAACTCCTGGTCGCTCGCGGCGATCAGGTCACGGTGAACCACGTGCTCGCACGTGTGACGACGAGCGGCGAGGAAGGTCGATCATGACATCAGCACTGGCGGGCGTTCTGCCCGACGAGTATGCACAGCTCGCGGCATCGGTCCGGGATTTCGCTCGGACGGTCGTCGCACCTGTTGCGGCGCAGCACGACAAGGACCACACCTTCCCGTACGAGGTGGTCCGCGGCATGGCGGACATGGGCCTGTTCGGTCTGCCGTTCCCCGAGGAGTACGGCGGCATGGGCGGCGACTACTTCGCCCTGTGCGTCGCGCTCGAGGAACTGGGCAAGGTCGACCAGAGCGTCGCGATCACCCTCGAGGCGGGCGTGTCCCTGGGCGCCATGCCGGTCTACCGCTTCGGAACCGACGCGCAGAAGGAGCAGTGGCTCCCGCAGCTCACCTCCGGCCGAGCGCTGGGCGCCTTCGGGCTGACCGAGCCCGGTGCCGGCAGTGACGCGGGCGGTACGAAGACCACCGCCGTCCGGGACGGCGACCACTGGGTCATCAACGGGTCCAAGCAGTTCATCACCAACTCCGGCACCGACATCACCTCGCTGGTGACCGTCACGGCGGTGACCGGCACGGATTCTGCCGGTCGCAAGCAGATTTCATCGATCCTGGTGCCGACGTCGACACCGGGGTTCGAGGCAGGCCCCGCGTACGACAAGGTCGGATGGAACGCCTCGGACACGCACCCGCTGTCGTTCACCGATGTCCGGGTGCCGCTGGAGAACCTCCTCGGCGACGAGGGGCGCGGCTACGCCGGGTTCCTGCAGATTCTCGACGAGGGACGTATCGCGATCGCCGCGCTCGCGACCGGCGTCGCGCAGGGCTGCGTCGACGAGAGCGTGAAGTACGCCAAGGAGCGCGAAGCCTTCGGCACCGCGATCGGGCGCAACCAGGCCATCGCGTTCAAGATCGCGCGGATGGAGGCGCGCGCGTACGCGGCCAGGACGGCCTACTACGACGCGGCAGCACTCATGTTGGCGGGCAAGCCTTTCAAGAAGCAGGCAGCCATCGCCAAGCTCGTGTCCTCGGAGGCCGCGATGGACAACGCGCGGGACGCGACGCAGGTGCACGGCGGGTACGGCTTCATGAACGAGTACACCGTCGCCCGTCACTACCGTGACAGTAAGATCCTCGAGATCGGCGAGGGCACCACGGAGGTGCAGTTGATGCTGATCGCACGGCAGCTGGGCCTGTGAGCGATCGAGTGGTGCAGCGCGGCCTGTGGTTCGAGGAGATGACGGTGGGCACCGTCTACGAACATCGGCCCGGGCGCACCGTCACCGAGGCGGACAACGTCCTGTTCACCACCCTCACTATGAACACCCAGGCGCTGCATCTCGACGCGGCGTACAGCGCGGACACGACCTTCGGTGACCGACTGGTCAATTCGATGTGGACGCTGTCCACACTGGTCGGCCTGTCGGTGGCGCAACTGACGCAGGGGACGATCGTCGCCAACCTCGGATTCTCCGAGATCAGCTTCCCGGCGCCGATGTTCCACGGCGACACCCTCTATGCCGAGACACTCATCGCGGACAAGCGGGAATCGGCATCGCGGCCGGGCGAAGGTGTGGTCACCTTCGAGCACACGGGCCGCAACCAGCGCGGTGACATCGTCGCTCGGGCGGTGCGCAAGACGCTCGTGCAGTTGGATCCCGCGCGATGACGATCGATGCCGGGCCCGTCTGGATGTTCTGTCCCGCCGACAGGCCGGAGCGCTACGGGAAAGCCGCCGCCGCGGCCGACGTCGTGATCATCGACCTCGAGGACGCGGTCGCCGCGTCGGACAAGGATGCCGCGCGTCAGGCCGTGCTCGACACCCCGCTCGATCCGGAGAGGACTGTCGTCCGGATCAATCCGCGGTCGACGCCCTACTTCGATGCGGACCTGGCTGCGGTGCTCACGACGCAGTACCGGCACGTGATGGTGCCCAAATGTGAATCGGCGGAGGATGTCCGGGCAGTGGCGCCGCTGTCGGTCGTCGCCCTGGTCGAGACTCCGCTCGGGGTGTTGCGGGCGCCGGAGATCTGCGCGACCGACGGATGCGTCGCGATGATGTGGGGCGCGGAAGACCTCATCGCGGCTCTCGGGGGCGCGTCGTCACGCCGGAGCGACGGCCGTTACCGCGACGTCGCTGTCCATGCCCGATCGGCAGCCCTGCTGGCGGCATCGGCATTCGGGCGCCTGGCGCTGGATTCGGTGTATCTCGACATCCCGGATCTCGACGGTCTGCGTGCGGAATCCGAGGACGCCGTCGCGGTCGGATTCGGCGCGAAGGTGGCACTGCATCCGTCACAGGCAGCCGTCATCCGCGAGTGCTACACCCCGTCCGCCGACCAGGTCGACTGGGCGAGGCGAGTCGTCGCTGCGGCCTCGACCGAACGTGGTGTCTTCACGGTCGACGGCAGGATGGTCGACGCGCCGGTGATCCGGCACGCCGACCGCATCCTGCGTGGGGTCCGCTGACTTTCAGCGGATGCCTTCGGTGCGCATCTCACGAGCCCAGGCGGCAGCGTGGCGTGTCAAGACGTCGGCGATGCGCGAGATCTCGGCGGGATACGACGCAATGTCGGCCGACATGGACACGCTCAGCGCGTCGGTGGCGGGTATCCGGTAGGGCACAACCGTGGCCACGCACACGATGCCGGCGGTCCCCTGTTCCTTCTCGAGGGACCATCCCCGCGCGCGGACGTCGCCGAGTTCGGCGATCAGCGTGTCGGGGTCGGTGATCGTGTCGTCCGTGAACTGTTCCAGCACAGGCGGCAGGAGTCCACGAACCTCGGTATCTGTGAGTTCGGCGAGCAGAGCCTGACCCAGTGCGGTGGCATGGCACGGCAGCTTGCGACCCACTCGGTGCATCCGACGCACCTCCGCTCGTGATCCTCGGCTGGCCAGGTAGATGACGCTCGACTCGTCCCGGCGGGCGAAGTGCACGGTGTGACCGATCTCGGCGCGCAGTGTCTCCAGTACTGCCGCAGCGCGACCGACGACGGAATCCTTGTCCAGGTAGGACGTCCCGGCAAGGAGAGCATGGGTGCCGATGCCGTATCGCGATCCGGACTCGTCCGCCTCGATCCATCTCAGGTCCTTCAGCGTGCGCAATAGTGCGTGCAGACTGGAGCGCGGGTACTTGCACGCCTCCTGCAGTTCACCGAGGCTCATGCGCGTCGGCGACGCAGCGAGCGTCTCGAGGATGTGGATGGTCCGCTCGGCGGACTTCACCGGCTGCGAATCCGCTACCGAGGGAGTCGTGTCTCGTGTCGCCATGAGGACACTATTCCCCATTCCGAACCCGATATCACAGGGCGACTCCGGTTCGTCGACTTGAACCGTCGGCACTCAGTACTCCTCGACCAGGTTTGCGGCGACGTAGTCGAGATCGACGGCCTCGCCGAGCCCTGGAGCGAGGGGCATGGCAACCGTTCCGTCGGGGCGGACAGGGTCGACGATCGACAGAAGGTGCGGAGGTACCCAGTCGTAGTCGACGAGCGGGTGCAGTAGCCCGCGCTCGTACCAGTGAGCCACGCTCGAGCCTCCGACGAGCGCCAGGTTCGGTGCGCCGTTCCCGTGCACCTCGCACTCCATCCCGAAGCCCTCCGCCATGTGCATGGTCTTGAGCGCCGGTGTGATGCCGCCTCCGTTCATGGCCCCCACCCGGAGAATGTCGCACGCATCGTTGACTATCCATTCCGCACGCGAACGGTGGCGGCCGGGAACGGTCTCCGGACCTATCACCGGCGTCGCGACCTGTTCGGACAACCACCTGTAGGAGCGGAGTGAGAACTCGTCCATCGGCTCCTCGAACCAGTCGAAGCGCAACCTGTCGAGTTCACGCCCGAGAGTCAGCGCCTCGGTGCGTGAATACCAGTGATATCCGTCGAGCATCAGCGAGAAGTCGGGTCCCACCGCATCCCGCACCGCGGCGCACGCCTCGATGTCCCGAGCGAGGTTCGGCGCATTGTCGAGCGGCGGCATCCAGGTGTGGAGCTTGATTCCGGTGTAGCCCCGCGCTTTCAGCTCCACCGCGAAAGTCGCGTAGTCCTGCGGACTCGACAGTCCGCCGTCCAGCGAGTCCCCGCACATCGTGCTGGCGTACGCCTTCACGCTCTCGCGAGCCCCGCCGAGCAGCTTCCAGACCGGGGTGCCGAACATGACGCCTGCGAGATCCCACAGTGCCTGATCGACATAGCTCAGCGAATGTTCGGGTAGTTCGACTGCCCGGGTGCGCTGGCGGATGGCGAACTGCTTCTCGAACGATTCACGCGCCAAGGGATCGGATCCGACCAGAACCGGGCCGACGTGCTGCTCGATCTGATCGCGCCGGAGATAATTGGGCTTGCCCAGAACCCGCCCGACCGCGCCGTCGGTCGTGGTGATCGACAGCAGAGCCTGCGTGGTCTGCGCCGACGGCCCCGGGTGACGGTGACCGTACGAATCGACCGTGGTGCGAGCTTCGGTCTTGAATACCTGAACGCTCACGCGCTCGATAGTTGCGCTCATCGGGATCGACCCTTTTCTTTCGTGTGCGGCGTGCGTCATTTGCCGTTGCGTGCGTCGTACTTGGCTTGAGAGCGGTCGAGCTTCTCGGCGAAGTCGTCGGCGAAATCCTGTGCGCTGAGCTGGCCGATCAGGACTTTCTGCCACTGGCCGACCATCTGTACCTGGACGATCTTCCCGAAGTCGGAGAGGTAGTCGGGTGGCGTGACCAGGACCGTGGCCGGATCGTCGAGAGCGGTCAGCGCCGCCTGGACCGACGGCATCGCATCGAACTCCGGCGCCGCTCGTGCTGCCTTGTTGACCGGGATCTGCCCGACTGCACCGTTCCAGTACGACTGCGATGACGCCGATGTCATGAATTCGAGGAACTTCCAAGCGGCTGCCTGGTGGGGGCTGCTGCGGAAGACGGTGTAGGAGGGGAACGGGTCGGTCATGATGGTGCGTACGCCGTTCTCGTTCCGCGGTAGTGCTACAGCTCCGGCGTTCTCGCCCATGGCTTTACGATGGTTGCTCAGCGAGCCGAGGTTGTGCTGCATCATGCCCACCGATCCACCGCCGAAGCTGGCCACCATCTGGGGAAACCCGTTGTTGACGTCGGCGGTCGGAGTGTCGACGTCGTACAGCGCGGCGAACTTCTCGATCGCCTCGACCATCTCGGGTCTGTTCAACGTGGACTTACCGTCCTCGAAGAAGGCAGTGGTTCCCGTGCTGGCGAACATGTATTGCAGCAGCGGATAGATGGACCCGGCGCCGCCGCGGATGGTGAAACCGTAACGGCCGGCGTCCTTGTCGGTCAGGGTCGCGGCGGCGTCGAAGAACTCGTCGTAGTCGTCCGGCGGCTCGATCCCGGCTTCGGCGAACCAGTCCTTGCGGTACCACAGGGTGGCGTTGTTGCTCGTGTACGGCAGTCCATAGACGTTGTCTCCGCCTCCGGACTCGCGCGCGGACTGGAGGATCCCCGTGTCGTACTCGTCGCGCTGCGGCGAGGCTGCCAGGAAGTCGTCCAGCGGGATCACGGCATTCTGCGCCACCAGCGGCGCGAGGTACGCGGTGGACACGATGCCGAGGTCGGGAGCCGACCCGCCGGCGAGAGCAGTCTGGTACTTCTGCTGCGCACTGTCGGAGGGCAATCCGACGTATTCGATGTCGATGCCGGGGTTCGCGGCTTCGAACCTGCGAATCAGCTCCTCGTACAACGGGGTCCGGTCGGGGCCCGCATTGTTGTCCCAGAACGTCAGTGTGGCGTTGTTCGGGTCGCCCAGTGCGCCGTCGGGCAGCGATGTCGCGGAACTGCACGACGCGAGAACGAGGGTCGCGACCGCACCCATGAGGGAGGTACGCAGCAGCGTCCTCCGGTCGAGAGGCTTCATGACACTCCTTGGATGGAAGGCTGGTGAGGGATTCGCATGTCCGGTCAGCCCTTGACCGCGCCGGCGCTCAGGCCCTGGACGAGGTACTTCTGGATGACGGCGAAGACGAGAACCACGGGAACGGCGGCGATGAGGCCACCGGCAGCGAGCACGCCGAAGTCCACGTTGTACGAACCGATGGTGTAGCTGAGGCCGACGGGCAACGTGAACTTCTCCTGGCTGCTGATGAACATCAGACCGAAGAGGAAGTTGTTCCAGCTGCCGATGAAGGCGAACGAGCCGACGGCGATCAGGCCGGGTTTGAGCAACGGGAGCATGATGATGCGGAACGCCTTCAGACGCGAACACCCGTCGACCATCGCGGCTTCTTCGAGTTCGACGGGGATCTGTGCAATGAAGCCGGCCATGAGCATGGCGGCGAGGGGGAGCTGGAAGACTGTGTCGGCCACGATCAGGCCGGCGAGATTGTTGATCAGGCTCATCTCACGGAAGATCTCGAACAACGGAATCAGCAACATCGCGCCGGGAACGAACTGGCTGCACAGCAGTGCCATGACGAGGGCGAGTCTGCCCCGGAACTTGAAGCGAGCCAGCGCATATCCGGTGGCGAGAGCGACGAACGTGGTGAGTACCAGGGACAGCGCCGCAACGATCATCGAGTTCTTGAAGAAGAAGCTGAACCCGAGGGTGTTCCACACCGTGTCGAAGTGTTCGAACGTGATGGGCCAGGGGAGCATCGAATTCGATTCCGCGGGGCGGAAGGCGAACACGATCATCCAGTAGAACGGCACCAGGGTGAAGAGCAGGTAGATGGCCAGCGGGAGGCCGACGCTGAGATAGCGAGGCTTCGTCTTGTACACGCGCAGTGGAGGTTCGGTGCTTTCCGACGCGGTGATCGTGGGGCGATCGGCAGTAGTCGTCATGGTCGATCAGCCCTTCTCGGCATTGAACTTGCTCAGGCGGAGGTACAGGATCGAGCAGAACAGCAGGATGAGGAACGCGACCGTGGTCAGCGCCGATCCGTATCCGAAGTCCTGCGCGGTGATCGCGAGTTGCGAGACGTACAGCGGCAGTGTGGTCGTGACGTCCGCCGGCCCGCCGGCCGTGAGGGTGTACAGGAGGTCGACGTTGTTGAACTCCCAGACGCCGCGCAGCAACGTCGAGAGAATGATGACCGCCTTGAGGTGCGGGAGCGTCACGAATCGGAAGCGTTGCCACCGGCTCGCTCCGTCGACGTTGGCCGCCTCGTAGAGATCTTTCGGTGCGCTCTGCAGTTCGGCGAGAATCAGGATGGCGAAGAACGGAACTCCGCGCCACAGTTCGGCGACGCCGGTAGCCCAGAACGCGGTGTCCGGATCCGCGATAGGAGCAGCCGTACCGTCTCCGATCCCCATGTCGCCCAACAGCTTGAAGATTCCTGTGGACGGGTTGTAGATGAGTAGCCAGATGCCGGTGGTGAGAACACCCGACACGGCCCACGGCGAGAACACCAGTGCTCGGGCGAGGCCCCGGCCGCGGAAGACCTCGTTGACGAGGAGCGCGAGTCCGAGCCCGAGGACCAGCTGGAAGACCACCTGGAACAGGACCCACTTGCCGGTAGTGAGCAACGACGTCCAGAACAGCTCGTCGGCGAACATCAGTCGGAAGTTCTCGAGGCCCGCGAACCCGTTCTCCCACGGCGTGGTCGGGTTGTAGTACTGCAGGCTGTAGTAGAAGACGCTGCCGACGGGATAGAAGATGAACACGACGAGCAGCAGGACGACGGGAGCGATCAGGATGTACGGCGCGCTGATGCGTCGACTCGATCGCTTCCGAGGTACCGGTGCAGGGGACGTCGCAGTCGGCGTCCCTCCCGTACCGGGGGTGATGGTGGTGACCAAGAGGCACGCTCCGAAATCTGGCCGGCGTCACCGGCGGGCGGATGTTTCACGGTTCACATATATGAACATGTGACGGCTACGTGAACTGCGGTCAACTATGATCGCTGTCACACGGGCTGTCAAGGCTTCCGCAGACCAATCGGTCGGTGAGCCACCGCGCGGCTTCCTTCTGCATGGCGGCCCCGAATCGGTGCGGTTCGTCGTACCACGTGGTGGTCAACGCACCGGTCCCGCTGTAGATGCTGGTCAAAGCTTCTTCCGACGCCAGCATCCCGGCGTGCCCGAAGTGTGGATCGTGAGATGCGTACTGCACCAACAGGGGTACCGGTGCCGCGCAGCCGGCGACGTCCGGCCAGTCGCAGACCGCGGACAGGCCCGGCGTGATCATCGACCACGAGGTTCCGTCGGCGTGCCCGTCGGCGATGTCGGCGAACGTACTCATCGATGCGGTGATCACCGCTGCCTGCAGGTCAGCCGGTTCGGAGCAGGCCAGAAGGTGTGCCGCTCGCGCGCCGCCGCCCGAGAAGCCCACCGCGGCGATCCGGCGAGCGTCCACGCCCGGCGCGGCGCGCAACACCGCCAGTGCGGTCAGGTCGTCGACGGCGACGAGTGCCGCGAGGGACGTGCCCGTGAGGATCGCGATCTTCGCGAGGGCGTGTTCGTGTTCCCGCGCCGCCGCGTCGTATCGTCGCCGGAGGTCGTCGGGCGACGACGCCGCGGGAACGGCGGACATTCCCGCTGCCCGGGCTCGTTCGGGAAGGTCGGACCATTCCACGCGTCGGCTGCCCCACTGGTAGGCGTCGTGCACCAGTACGGCGAACCCGGCACGCGCGAGTTCTGTTGCGACGCAGAGCCCGCCGTATCCTCGCTGCCGTAATTCCTCGACTCCGGGCGCAACTCCCTCCGGGCCGTCCGAGACCTTCTCCTTGCCGTAGAACTTGACGCCGTCGTGGGCGTGGAGGAGGAGGATTGCCGGTAGGTCGTCGTCGCGGCCGGTCGGCCGGACGATTCGCGCTTCGGTCTCCGGCCCGTTGTCGACGGCCCATGAGAGTTCGATCCCGTCGATTCCGTCGCGTGTCCACGATCGACCCGTCCGCACGGTCGCCGGTGCCGCGGGGCGGACGCCGAGCGCCGATGCGATGCGCTGTCGCAGAAGCGTCGATCGTGGACAGCGGTCGCCGTCGCGTGTTCTCATGTGTGAACTCCATCTCTGCACGTGAATTCAAGAAAGGCCGCCATGCCCGGATCGACAGTCGACCGCATCGTTGCTCACGCCTACCCCTGGGACGTGGTGGGCGATCCGTCCTTCGTGGACCGTGCGCGGGCACTCGGAGTCGACGAGATCTCCCTCGCCGCCACCTATCACTCCACTCGCGCCGCCACTCCGTTCCACCCCGACCACAAGATCGTCGACGCACGTCACGCGGCGTTGTACCGACCGGTGCGTGACGACGCCTGGAGCGGTCACCGGATTCGCGCCGTGGCAGCCGACTGGGCCGGTGCCGACGACGCGTTCGCAGCGGCAGCGACCACGTTGATCGATGCGGGGATGACAGTGAATGCGTGGATCGTGTTGACGCACAGCACGATCCTCGGCCACGCTCACCCTGACGTCACGGTGACGAACTGCACCGGAGACTCCTACCCGTACGCACTCTCGCCCGGCCACCCCGACGTCGTGCGATACGCCGCGACCCTCACTGCCGAGGCCCTCCGCGGTGTCGCTGTCCACGGTGTATCCATCGAGGCGTGCGGTCAGCTGGGATTCGCCCACGCGGGACATCACGAGAAGACCGACGGCGCCTTCCCCGGTATCGGGGACACGCTGATGTCGGTCAGCTGTACCGATCGCGAACGTGCCGAATGGTCGTCGCGCGGGGCGGATCCGGACCGTGTCGTCCGGGCATTGAAGGAGGGAGTCGCCAGCGTCGTCGACGGTCGGCTCGCGCCGACCTCCTCCATCACCGACGTGCTGACCGACTTCGATGCCGCGGCCGTGCTCGCAACCCGCCGCCGCGATGCCGATGTCCTGCGCGGTGAGGTACTGAATGCGGTTCGCATCCACGCGCCGCAGGCGAGAGTCACGCTGCACGGCCATCCCGACGAGTGGAAGACGGGACCGTCGCCTGCTCTCACACCGTCGGCGAGCGGCGATGTGGATGCCGTGTTGGTGTCCGCGTGGCCCGGGACGGAGGAAGCCGTCCGTGTCGTCGCGGCGACGCGCGAGATGGTGGGGACGTCGGTCGACGTCGGTGCATACGTGTCCGTATTGCCCCCGAAGAAGTTGGACGAGGTCGGAGCGCATGTGGCCGCGACCGTCGAGGCGGGTGCCAACGAGCTGCATCTCTACCACCTCGGGCTCGTGAATGCCGCTCAGCTCGACGCGTTGGCGCACGTGGTGAAGGACTGGCGGAAGTAACGCTGCGGGGGTGGCACTGCGGTCCGGCCACCCCCGTCGGTTCTCACATGCGTTGTCCCAGGGGGTGATCGCAGAAGGCTCCGCCGGCGCGCTGAAGGATCGGGTCGTCGAAGGTCCATTCGTGGTCCCGGAGGAACTCGTCCGCGAAGATTTCGGAATTGTCTTGTGGCACATACCCGATGGTTTCGCCCTCGGCTCCCGACCACCAGGCCCTGGTGTTGGCGGAGATTCCCCACACGATGTGGAACCCCTTGGCGCTGTCGGACAGGGACGCTTCGATCAATCGCGCGGTGTCGGCCGGCGACATCCATGATGCGAGACCCCGGTAGTTCGGTGGTCGGTCGAAACTGGACCCGATCCGCAGATTCACGACGTCGATCCCGAACCGATCATGGTACAGCCGCGCGAGCGCCTCACCTGCCGCTTTGCTCCACCCGTAGAACCCGTCTGGTCGGGGCGCGACATCGCCCGCGAGCATGCCGTCGGACTCGTCGTGGGTCCAGAACCCGACTGCATGATTGCTCGACGCGTATACGACGCGCGTGACACCGTGAGTGACCGCGGCGTCGAAGATCGCCTGGGTGCCGTCGACGTTGACTGCGAGAATGTTCTCCCACGAGTCCTCGGTGCTGAGTCCGCCCAGGTGCACGATCGCGTCGACTCCCTCGACGGCGCGGGCGACCGCTGCGCGGTCGGTGACGGAGCCCTGGATGTATTCCTCCGTGGGATCGAGGTCGGTGATCCCCGCGATATCGAACAGGCGGAGAGTACGGTCCGACCGACGGAGCAAGGGTCGCAGCATCCGCCCCATGTTCCCGGCGGCCCCGGTGATCAGCACTGTCGTCGTCATGGCGGTCTGTCTCGCTTTCTCTCGAATCCTTGTAATGCAGATCACGGTAGTACATACTTCGAATCGAAGTCAGCATATTGATTGGCATTCACATACATGAACGCGCGGAGAGTCTCAGGGATCTGAGCCGAGCGCCTTCGTACCTTCACTCGGATCGTCCGACACGTTCCTGTCGGTGAGAGGACACATCATGGCAACCGTCGCATTCGAGAACGTCACCAAATTCTTTCCCGGAGGGGAGAAGGCGGCCGTCGACAACTTGGACCTGCACATCGAGGACGGTGAATTCCTCGTTCTCGTCGGGCCGTCCGGTTGCGGCAAGTCGACGTCGCTCCGCATGCTCGCGGGTCTCGAGGACGTGGATCGTGGAACCATCTCGATCGGAGGCGACGACGTCACCGAACATCAACCCAAGGATCGCGACATCGCGATGGTGTTCCAGAACTACGCGCTCTACCCGCACATGACGGTCGGGGAGAACATGGGCTTCGGCCTTCGGATTGCCGGTGAGGACAAGGCGGAAATCAAGCGTCGGGTCACCGACGCCGCCAAGATTCTCGACCTGACCTCGTATCTGGATCGCAAACCGAAGGCACTGTCCGGTGGACAGCGTCAGCGAGTTGCCATGGGGCGCGCCATTGTTCGCAAGCCCAAGGTCTTTCTCATGGACGAGCCTCTGTCCAACCTGGATGCCAAGTTGCGGGTGCAGACACGTGCGCAGATCTCAGCGCTTCAGCGTCGACTCGCCACGACCACCGTGTACGTCACGCACGATCAGGTCGAGGCCATGACGATGGGTGATCGCGTCGCCGTGTTGCAGGACGGCGTCCTGCGTCAGTGCGATACCCCGCGCCGGATGTACGAGCACCCGGACAACGTCTTCGTCGCCGGATTCATCGGATCGCCCGCGATGAACCTTCTCGAGCTGCCCCTGGTGGACGGCGGAGTCAGGTTCGGCGGAATCGTGGTCCCCATTCCGCGAACCGGCCTGTCGACCATCGGCGAGAGTTCGGTGACGCTGGGAGTCCGTCCCGAAGATCTCGAGATCGTCGGCGACGGTGTCGGCGGCTTGGAGATGACGATCGACGTCGTCGAGGAACTCGGTGCCGACGCGTATGCGTACGGCCGCATCACGATCGACGGTGTCGAGCAGCTCATCGTCGTCCGTGCCGACGGTCGCGTTCCGCCGCTGCGCGGAGACAAGGTCACACTGGCCTACGCAGCGGAGCGCACGCACCTCTTCTCCACCGTTACCGGGGAGCGTCTCATCGACTGAGCGGTGGAGAAGAGGCGAGGAGAGTCAGCGTGCCGGCGTGGCCGTCGTTCCGGTGACGACGCGGGGCAGGGCAAGGCCCAGCCCGATCATGCCGACACCCAGCACCAGGTGGAGCCAGTTGTCCGCGTTGTTGACGGGAACGAAGTTGGCACTGCTGTCACGGTCGATCACGAGGCCGTAGACGAACAGCACGAGGTAGACGACACCGCCTCCGATGAGGAAAGTCCGTGCTGTGGACGGGTTCCGCGACAGTGCGATGCCGGCGACACCGAACAGCAGGTGGACGATGTTGTGCAGGATCGACACCTCGAAGATTCCGAGGAGATGCGCGCCGGAGTGGTGCCCGGCGAACGTCAACATGTCGTAGTCCGACGTGATCCCCGGAATGAACCCGAGAATGCCGACGGCCAGGAACACGACGCCGACGAGCAGCGCACCCCACTGGATCGGTGACCGACGCACCACTGTGCGGCCGGCCCGGTTGGTGTTCGCCATGGTCTTGCCTCCCTGTTCTCACACGTTGAGCGGATCCCACCGTGCGCGTCGGGATAGCCCTCGGAGAACGTGCTGAACGCCCGAGACGCGAAACGGCCCGGCTGGTCGAAACCAGCCGGGCCGTAGGAACGTTCGGATCAGAACGCTGCTTCGTCGAGCTCCATGACGTCGTTGTCCAGATCGGACAGGATCTGACGGGTGGAGGTCAGGCGGGGCAGGATGTTCTTGGCGAAGAACGACGCTGCGCCGATCTTGCCCTCGTAGAACGCCTTGTCCTTGTCGCTCGCACCGTTGTCGAGTGCGGCGATGGCGATCTCGGACTGGCGCAGCAGCAACCAGCCGATCATCAGGTCGCCGACGCTCATGAGCAGGCGCACGGATCCGAGGCCGACCTTGTACAGCTCGGTCGGCTGCTCCTGCGCACCCATGAGGTGCTGCGTCAGCGTCGCGACCATGCCCTGGACGTCTTCGAGCGCGGTGTTCAGCAGGGCACGCTCGGACTTGAGGCGACCGTTGCCTGCTTCGCTGTCGATCCACGTCTTGATCTGTCCGGCGACGTGGGCCAGCGCGACGCCGCGGTCACGAGCGATCTTGCGGAAGAAGAAGTCCTGGGCCTGGATGGCCGTGGTGCCCTCGTACAGCGAGTCGATCTTGGCGTCGCGGATGTACTGCTCGATGGGGTAGTCCTGCAGGAAGCCGGAACCGCCGAGTGTCTGCAGGCTCTGCGCGAGCTGCTCGTACGCGACCTCGGAGCCGACACCCTTGACGATGGGGAGCAGCAGGTCGTTGACGCGGAACGCGGTGTCCTTGTCGGCACCCGAAACGTGCAGTGCAGCAACCTCGTCCTGGTGTGCGGCGGTGTAGAGGAACACTGCGCGCAGGCCTTCGGCGTACGCCTTCTGCGTCATCAGCGAGCGGCGCACGTCGGGGTGGTGCGTGATGGCGACGCGAGGGGCGGCCTTGTCGGTCATCTGCGTCAGGTCCGCACCCTGGATGCGCTGCTTGGCGTAGTCGAGAGCGGTGAGGTAGCCGGTGGAGAGCGTCGAGATCGCCTTGGTGCCGACCATCATGCGTGCGTGCTCGATGACGTCGAACATCTGCGCGATGCCGTTGTGGACGTCGCCGACGAGCCAGCCCTTGGCCGGGACGCCGTGTCCGCCGAGGGTGAGCTCACACGTGGCCGAGACCTTGAGGCCCATCTTGTGCTCGACGTTGGTGACGAAGGCGCCGTTGCGCTCGCCCAGTTCGCCGGTCTCGCTGTCGAAGTGGAACTTGGGGACGAAGAAGAGCGAGAGGCCCTTGGTTCCGGGCTTGCCACCCTCGGGACGCGCGAGAACGAGGTGGAAGATGTTCTCGAAGAGATCGTCGGAGTCCGCCGAGGTGATGAAGCGCTTGACGCCCTCGATGTGCCACGTGCCGTCGGCCTGCTCGATGGCCTTGGTGCGGCCGGCGCCCACGTCGGAACCCGCGTCGGGCTCGGTGAGGACCATGGTGGCTCCCCAGTTGCGCTCGGCTGCCAGAGCGGCCCACTTCTTCTGCTGCTCGTTGCCGTTGTCGAAGAGGATCTGCGCGAAGCCGGGGCCCGCGGAGTACATGAAGGCGGCGGGGTTCGAGCCCAGCAGCATCTCGGCCACGGCCCAGAAGACCTGGCGGGGAACGGGCAGTCCGCCGAGCTCCTCGTCCAGTCCGAGGTGGTCCCAGCCGGCATCCTGCAGCGCGCGGTAGGACTTCTTGAAGGATTCGGGGAGCGTGACCGAGTGGGTCTCGGGGTCGAACGTGGGCGGATTGCGGTCGGCGTCGGCGAACGACTCGGCCAGCGGGCCCTCGGCGAGACGACGGACCTCTCCGAGCATGTCCCGGACGGTCTCGACGTCGAGGTCGCCGAACTGGCCGGACGCGAGCGTCTTGTCCAGGGCGAAGAGTTCGAAGAGGTTGAACTCGAGGTCTCGAAGATTGCTCTTGTAATGGCCCATGGTGAATGCTCTCCGTCTCAGTGGTGCGGTCCGCCCTCGGTACCGCCTCGGTGTTCTGCGGCGATACCTACTCGCCAGTAACTTATGGCTATGTTACGCCGCTTCGAGAGCTCTGCCAATAGCGGTCTACTCGTCGGTAACCTGTCCCATCAGAACGGTGTCGATCGCTGTGGAATCACCTACCGGCCGGTGTCGCTCCTCGGCCACGAGAATGCGCACGCCATTGTGCAGGTCGTCGACGAGATCGCTTGGACTGTAGAGGATTTCGATATCCTGAGGTCCGCCGACGCCATTCTTCACATTGTCGGAATGGTGTCCGACGATCACGAGGATTCCCTCATGTTTCAACGCCCGGACGGCAGTCGCCAGGACGTTCTCACGCTCGATACGCGATAAATGCAGGTAGGCGATGACAACGAGATCATAATTCCGCTCAGGTGTGAGTGTGGTCACGTCCGCGTGGACCCACCGGACCCGCGAGCGGATGGACGCCGTCGCCGTGGCGGCGACCTTCACGGCCTTCGACAGCGCGGCCGTGCTGAAGTCGACAGCGTCCACCTCCCACCCGCGGGTGGCCAGCCACAGGGCGTTGCGGCCCTCTCCGCAGGCGAGGTCGAGCGCGCGACCGCGGGGCAGCGACGTGCAGAACTCGACGACCACCTCGTTGGGAGGCGCTCCCCACCTCAGCTCCGCACCGTCGTACTTGCGGTCCCAGTCGGCCGCGTCCACTCAGACCCAGACCTGATCGGGATCCACGGACGACCGTGCGGCGCCGCCCGGCGTCGACGGCCGGGTACGCGAGAACCGCGGTGCGGGCGCGTGCTGCGTCACCGACTCGATGTCGATCAGGTTCTCCCGCTCGGCCATGTGCCGATGCCGGGTCGCCTCGTCGAAGGTGAGGACGGGCGTGACGCACGCGTCCGTGCCGTCGAAGACGGACTCCCACTCGTCGCGCGTCCGCGTCGCGAAGGTGTCGGTGAAGACCGTGCGCAGGGTGGGCCACTGCTCGCGGTCCATCTGATGGGGCAACGAGGCGGGATCGATGCCCAGGCCCTGCAGCATGGCGGCGTAGAACTGCGGTTCGAGAGCTCCGACCGCGACGTACTTGCCGTCGGACGTCTCGTACGTGTCGTAGAACGGGGCGCCGGTGTCCAGCAGATTGGTTCCGCGCTGGTCCGACCACAGTCCGAGACCACGCCAGCCCCAGATCATGTGCGACAGCGCGACGGTGCCGTCCACCATCGCGGCGTCGACGACCTGACCCTTGCCGGACGCGCCACGTTCGACCAGCGCCGCCAGGATGCCCATGACCAGGAACATCGAGCCACCGCCGAAGTCACCGACCATGTTCAGCGGGGGGACGGGACGCTCTCCTTCCCGGCCGATGGCGTGCAGGACGCCGGTCACGGAGATGTAGTTGATGTCGTGCCCGGCCACCTGGGACCACGGCCCGTCCTGACCCCACCCCGTCATCCGTCCGTAGACGAGGCCCGGGTTCCGCTCCGCCACCGCGTCGGGACCGAGGCCCATGCGCTCGGTCACCCCGGGTCGGAAGCCTTCGATCAGCACGTCGGCCCGCGAGATCATCGCCAGCACCCGCTCCAGATCGGCCGGGTCCTTCAGGTTCGCCTCGACGATCCTGCGGTTACGGATCAGCGGGTCGCCGTGCATGCCCTCGGCCGGCAGTGCGCCGGGGCGTTGGACACGGACGACATCCGCCCCGAGATCGGACAGCAGCGTCGCCGTGTGCGGGCCCGGTCCGATCCCGGCGAGCTCCACGACCTTGATTCCGGCGAGCGGTCCACCTGCAGTAGTCATGCCGCGACCCTATCCACCGGAACTCGCCCGACGACAGGACCGGACCGATCGGGTCGGGAGACTCAGAGGAACTCCGACGCGGCGTCGTCCACCCGCGACCGATAGTCACCCCACCAGTCCGCGTCGACGTCCGGAAGGTTGGAGTTGCCGACGGCCATGCCGGCGCTGCCGTCGACGAGTTCCCGCACGATATCCGCGTGACCGGCGTGGCGGTGAGTCTCGGCGATCAGGTGCACCAGGATGTACTCGACGGTCACCGGGTTCTTCGCCGTCCACCACGGGACCGTTCCCTCGGCGGTCGGCCCGAGGGTGCGTACCGTCTCGTCGGCGTGTGCGTTCACCCGGCGGTACAGCCCGACGAGCGAGTCGCGGGACTGGTCGGACGTGGCCCACATGTCGGCGTTGAGTTCGAGGGACGGGTCGGACCAGGCGATCTCCTCGGGGAACGGTCGCCCGAACGTGGCGCCGAGGTACCCGGCTTCGGTCATGGCCAGATGTTTCACGATGCCGAGCAGGTTGGTGCCGGTGGAGGTGAGGGGTCGCCGGATGTCGTACTCCGATGCGCCGTCGAGTTTCCACACCACCGCGTCCCGACCTCGCTGAAGGTAGGTGAGCAAGTCCTCGGTGTCCGTCATGCCCGATAGCATTCCAAGCGTGACGTCCTCCCGCATCGGTACTCCGCTTTCTCCGTCCGCCACCAAGGTGATGCTCCTGGGCTCGGGGGAGCTGGGCAAGGAAGTGATCATCGCCTTCCAGCGCCTGGGCGTCGAGGTCATCGCCGTGGACCGGTACGCGAACGCGCCGGGCCACCAGGTTGCTCATCGGGCCCACACCGTGGACATGAGCGACCCCGAGGCTCTGCTCGCCGTCATCGAGGCGGAGGCGCCGCACTACGTCGTCCCGGAGATCGAAGCCATCGCGACGGAGGCTCTGTCCGTCGTCGAGGATCGCGGCGTCACCACCGTCGTTCCGACGGCCAGGGCTACCCAGTTGACGATGAACCGCGAGGGCATCCGCCGACTCGCGGCCGAGGAGCTGGGCCTTCCCACGTCGCCGTACGCCTTCGCCGACAGTGTCGACGAGGTTCGTGCCGCGCTCGGCCGCACCGGCTTTCCCGCGGTGATCAAGCCGGTGATGTCGTCGTCGGGCAAGGGACAGTCGGTCGTGAAGAGCGCCGACGACGTCCAGCGGGCCTGGGACTACGCGCAGGCCGGGGGCCGGGTGGATCTGGGACGCGTCATCGTGGAGGGATTCGTCGACTTCGACTACGAGATCACTCAGCTCACCGTCCGCGGGGTCGACGAGAACGGTGCCGACGAGACCTTCTTCTGCGAGCCCATCGGCCACCTCCAGAAGTCGGGCGACTACATCGAGTCCTGGCAGCCACAGCCCATGTCGCCGGTCGCGCTCGAGGCCTCGCGGAACGTCGCTCGCACGGTGACCGCGGCGCTCGGTGGCCGCGGCATCTTCGGTGTCGAGCTCTTCGTCAAGGGCGACGACGTCTTCTTCTCCGAGGTCAGCCCCCGTCCGCACGACACGGGACTGGTCACCCTCGGCACCCAGCGGCTCTCCGAGTTCGAACTGCATGCGCGGGCGATCCTCGGCCTCCCGGTGGACACGACGCTGCTCTTCCCGGGGGCATCGGCCGTCATCTACGGCGGACTCGACGAGGTGGGCATCGCCTTCGAGGGTGTCGATCAGGCCATGCGGGTTCCGGAAACCGACCTTCGGCTGTTCGGCAAGCCCGAGAGCTTCGTGTCGCGTCGCATGGGCGTCGCGTTCTCGACCGGTCCGGATGTCGAGACGGCGCGCGCACGGGCTCGTGACGCCGCCGGCCGGGTACGACCGGTCTCGGCCACATGACCGCGGGCGCCGAGGTCCTCGTCGGACTGGTGATCCTGATCGGTCTGATCGGGATCGTCGTCCCGGTGCTCCCCGGCGTGATCCTGATCTTCGCGGCGATCGGCGTCTGGGCCTTCGTCGTCGGCACCGCATCGGCGTGGACGGTGTTCGGCATCGCGACGGCGCTGCTGGTGGCGTCGGGCGTCGTCAGATACCTCTGGCCGGGCAGACGCCTGAAGACGGCCGGTGTGCCGACGCGGTCGATCGTGCTCGGCGGTGTCGTCGGCATCGTCGGATTCTTCGTCGTGCCGGTCGTCGGTCTGTTCCTCGGGTTCCCCCTCGGTGTCTACCTGGCTGAACTTCCTCGTGCCCGCACCTCGGGTTCGGCCTGGCAGTCGACCGTGCACGCGACCAAGGCCGTCGGACTGTCGATCCTGGTCGAGCTGTTCGGTGGTCTGCTCGCCGCCGGGGTGTGGGTCGTCGCCGTCCTCGTGCTGTGAGTTCCGCCGCCGATCAGGGCTCGCGGTACCAGGCGCGAGCATTCTGGAACAGCACTGCCTGAAGGTCTCCCCCCACCGCGTCGGCAACGAGGTCGAGGTCGGACACGTCGAAGCGACGCGCCGCGCGGGTGCTGGGAAGGTCGGTGCCGAACATCAGGGCCTCCGGGTTCACGGCATGGATGCGGCGCATGGCGTCGACGGGGTCGTGCGAGATGCGGCCGAATCCGGTGGCCTTGACGCGTGCACCTCTGTCGACCAGATCCAGCAGGTAGGGCATCGCTTCCTCGGCCATGCCGAGATGGTCGATGCTCACGGCGGGCAGTTTCGACATGATCGGCTCGAGCGAGCGCAGCAGCCCCGCGTCGACGTAGAACTCGGAGTGCCATCCCGCCACCTCGTGGGCCCGTATCGCCTGCTCGGTCAGAGACGAGATGTCGGCGACGCCGCGACGGAGGTTGAACCGGAGCGCCCTGACCCCCGCGGCGTCGAGTGCGGAGATGTCGTCGTCGGTGGCGTCCACGGGCAGCTGGGTGACACCGACCCACCCGTGGCCCAGCTCCTCGAGAGCGGCCAGTAGATAGGACTGATCGGTGCCCTGGAACGACCCGGTGACTACGGCTCCTCCGACCACACCGAGCCCGTCGGTCTCCGCTTCGTAGTCGTCGACGGTGAACGGCTCGGGCTCGTAATCGTCATTGACCACCAACGGAAACCGAGGATCGATGATGTGGACGTGGCTGTCGAACACGTCTGCCAGGATGCCTCATAGAGAGATGAGGCACACGTCACATCCGCATATTCGCGAGGAGTCCGCATGAAGGCCGATCCGACCGTGGTCCTGGAGGGATACACCTACTTCGAGTGCCCGCGGTGGCACGACGGGCGCATCTGGGTGTCGGATTTCTACACCTTCCAGGTGCTCTCCGCCGAGGAGGACGGAAGCGACGTGAGGGTGGAGGCGGAGGTACCCGAGCAGCCGTCGGGGCTGGGGTGGCTACCCGACGGCCGACTGCTCGTGGTGTCGATGCGGGACAAGAAGGTTCTTCGCCGAGAGGCCGACGGCGAACTCGTCGTGCACGCCGATCTGTCGGACTATGCGACCGGCAATGCCAACGACATGCACGTCGACGCCGAGGGGCGCGCCTATGTCGGGCACTTCGGTTTCGACCTCATGAACATGGCGCCGATCGAGACGGCGTCGGTGATCCGGATCGAACCCGACGGGAGCGTGCACGAGGACGCGACGGGTCTGCACTTCCCCAACGGCATGGCGGTGACGGCCTCGGGTGATCTCCTGGTCGACGAGACGCTGGGCAACCGCATCAGTGCGTTCGCCATCGGCGACGGCGGAGTTCTCGGTCCGCGGCGCGACTGGGCCGTGCTGGGACCGATGCCGGAGTCGACGGACATGGCCGAGGGAATCGGGCAGGTCGTGGTGGCGCCCGACGGTTGCGCTCTCGCGCCGGACGGCACGCTGTGGGCGGCCGACGCCCTGGGGCAGCGGATCGTGCAGATCCGTGAGGGCGAGGGCGTGGTCGACGAACTGACCTTCGACACGGGGGTGTTCGCGTGCGGTTTCGGTGGACACGACGGACATACCCTGTTCGTCTGCGCCGCACCGGATTTCAACGAGCACGCACGCAAGGACCAGCGGGAGGGCAGGCTGCTGGCGGTCCGGGTCTGACCCGGACCGCCTGCGAGCCCGTCAGGCCTTGTCGGGGTCCGACTGTCAGGCCTTGTCGGGCTCGCTGGCGCGCAGCATGTCCTCGCGCTCGACGACCTTCACGCGCTCGCGGCCCTGGGGCTCGCCGAGGCTGCGCTCGTGTGCGTCGAGGCGGTACCAGCCGTCCCACGTGGTGAACGGGACCTTCTTGTCCTCGAGGTACGCGACGACGGCGTCCTCGGAGGGCTCGGTCGCACCCGCGAACGAGGGGGCGTCGGCAAGCAGGTTGGCGACGGTCTCGTTGGCGTCGCCCTTGGTGTGGCCGATGAGGCCCACGGGTCCGCGCTTGATCCAGCCGGTGACATAGGTGGCATCCACGGACGAACCGTCGGTGTTCTTGACGCGTCCGGCCTCGTTGGGGATGGTGCCGGCGAGGTCGTCGAAGGGGAGGTCGGCGATGTTCTGCGACAGGTATCCGACGGCGCGGTAGACGGCCTGGACGTCCCAGTCGGTGTACTTGCCGGTGCCCTTGACGTTGCCGGTGCCGTCGAGTTCGGTCCGCTCGGTGCGCAGACCCACGACGGAGCCGCCCTCGCCGAGGATCTCGGTGGGCGACTCGAAGAAGTGCAGGAACAGCTTGTGCGGCCGGTCGCCGGCGTCGCGGATCGCCCAGTCCTGCAGCGTGTTCGCGACCATGTCGACCTGCTTGGACTCGCGGCGGGCCTTCTCCGAACCCTCGTCGTAGTCGATGTCCTCGGGAGCGACGATGACCTCGATGTTGGGCGAGTGGTCGAGCTCGCGGAGCTCGAGCGGCGTGAACTTGGCCTGCGCGGGGCCGCGGCGGCCGAACACGTGGACCTCGACGGCTTTGTTGGCCTTCAGGCCCTCGTAGACGTTGGCGGGGATCTCGGTGGGCAGCAGTTCGTCGCCGGTCTTGGCCAATACGCGGGCCACGTCGAGGGCGACGTTGCCGACGCCGAGGACGGCGACCTTCTCGGCCTCGAGCGGCCAGGTGCGCGGCACGTCGGGGTGTCCGTCGTACCAGGAGACGAAGTCGGCGGCGCCGTAGCTGCCGTCGAGCTCGATGCCCGGGATGTTCAGGGCGCGGTCGGCGTTGGCGCCGGTGGAGAAGATGACGGCGTCGTAGAAGCGGCGCATGGTCTCGAGATCGATGTCGGTGCCGTAGTCGATGTTGCCGAGCAGGCGGACCTGCGGCTTGTCGAGGACCTTGTGCAGCGCGGTGATGATGCCCTTGATACGCGGGTGATCGGGAGCGACGCCGTAGCGGATCAGACCGAAGGGTGCGGGCATGCGCTCGTACAGATCGATGCTCACGCCGGGGCCCGAGACGTTGTGGTCGGACTTCATCAGCGCATCGGCGGCGTAGATGCCGGCCGGTCCTGCGCCCACGATGGCCACTCGGAGAGGGCGGGTCTGGTCTGTCATCAGCGTGGATCTACCTAACATCGTCATCGGCTGGCCGCCCATGGAGCATCGGACGCGGACACCCCAGCATAAGTGACGAGGTCACGGCTTCGGTGCCTCAGGTGGCCGTGACGTGTGCGAAGACGAGGCCGCGAAGTTCTGGGCGAGCCCTGTGATCCGGCACACAACCGGGCATCGACTTCGGCTCCGACGAGCTTGTCCGGAGAGAACGCCGTCCGGCGATTGCATCGTGAAAGGCAGATACACATGAGCGAACTCGGCCCCGATTCCGCACTTCTCCAGCCCCTCGACCTCGGCGATATCCATGCGCGCAACCGCGTCTTCATGGCCCCGCTGACTCGTAGCCGCAGCGGCGACGACGGAGTTCCCGGCGATCTGGTCGTCGAGTACTACCGCCAGCGCGCCGGTGCCGGTCTGATCGTGTCCGAGGGGACGCAGCCCTCCGCGGTCGGCAAGGGCTACACCAACACGCCCGGTCTGCACACCGACGAGCAGCAGGCCGGATGGGCGAAGATCGCGGATGCGGTGCACGGAGAGGGCGGCCGGATCGTCGTCCAGCTGATGCACGCAGGGCGCGTGTCCCACCCGGACAACTCGGGCCTCGAAGCAGTGGCTCCGTCCGCGATCGCGCCCGGCATCGAGATGTTCACCAAGGACGGCTCGAAGGAGATCCCGGCGCCCCGCGCGCTCGAGGAGAACGAGTTGGCCGAGCAGGTCGCGGTCTTCGTCGACGCAGCGACACGAGCGGTCGCCGCCGGTCTCGACGGCGTCGAGATCCACGCCGCGAACGGATACCTGCTGCACCAGTTCCTCGCCGACGGTTCCAACCACCGCACCGATTCCTACGGCGGCAGCCCCGAGAACCGCGCCCGATTCGTCGTCGAGGTCGTCCGCGCGGTGGCCGACGCCATCGGCGCCGGCAAGGTCGGTATCCGGATCTCTCCCGGAGGCGAAGCGAGCGGCATCACCGAGGACGACACCACCGGTGCCTACGAGGCTCTGCTGTCCCAGATCGACGGACTCGGCTTGGCGTACCTGCACGTGCTGATCGACGCCGAGGATCCGTTCCTGGGCAAGCTCCGTTCCGCCTGGAGCGGCGCCTTCGTCCTGAACACCGGGTTCGCACAGGTCAGCACGCGGGACGAGGCCGAGAAGCTCGTCGCCGACGAGATCACCGACGCCGTGGCGATCGGCCGCCCGTTCATCGCGAACCCGGACCTGGTGACGCGGTGGACACACGACACCGAGCTGAACACGCCCGACGAGAGCACCTTCTACGGCGGCGGCGCCGAGGGCTACACCGACTACCCCACACTCGAGGGATAGTCCTGCAGCAGGCTGACACAATCGGGTCATGACCGACCCTGAACCCGAACGTTCCACCACCGCAGCGCCCATCATCGCGGCCGCTGCGGTGGTGGTCGTCGTGGCGGTGATCATCGCCGTGCTCTCCCTCACCGGGTCACCCGACGAGAACGTCAGTGACAACCAGCGCGTGGGCACCGCCGTCGCGGCCTACGTGGAGGCTACGAAGTCCGGTGACACCGCGGCAGTCGCTGCCCTGCAGTGCCCCGGCATCGTGAATGCCCCGCTGGCCGACGCCGGCACCGAGGTGGAGCTGAAGAACATCGAGGAAGTTCGCGTGAAGGACGACACCGCCGAGGCCGACGTGCGCGTCAGCCTCGACGGAACCGAGGAATCCCTCACCTGGAGCGCGACGCGCGTCGGCGACGACTGGCTACTCTGCAGCCCCTAGCTTCTCCGTCGTCTGCGACTTCTCCGTGGCCTGCGCGGCCAGGCCGCCCTGGGTGCGTAGCGGGATCTCCTTGTAGAACAGGTTGATCACGAACGCCAGGGCCAACACGCAGCCGGCGACGACGAAGACCGAGTCCATGGCGTCGGAGAAGCCTATCTGGAACGGTGCGGCCAACGCGTCGGGAAGCTTCTGGATGAACGACGTGTCGTCCAGGATGCCGCCGGCGGCCGACCCGTTACCGGACGCCAGACCCTGCGCGAGTCCCGACACCGCGGGATCCGAGCTGGACGCTGCCTGACCGACGGCCTCGCGGAACTCGGGTGTCTCGGCGACGGACCGCAGTGCCGAGGCGATCGCGTCGGTCACGCGGGAGAACAGCAAGGACAGGAACACCGCGACACCGATGGTGCCGCCGATCTGACGGAAGAACGTGGCCGACGACGTCGACACGCCCATGTCCTTCGGCGGGAGGGCGTTCTGGATCGCGAGCGTCAGCGGCTGCATCAGGTTGCCGAGTCCGAAGCCGAATCCGAACATCGCCAGCATGATCATCCACAGCGGTGTGTCGAACTTGATCAGCGAGAACGCGAACATGCACGCCGTCATCAGAGTGGTGCCGATGATCGGGTACGGGCGGTAGTGCCCGGTCCGGGAGATCATCTGACCGGAGAAGATCGACGCGACCATGATGCCGAGGACCAGGGGCAACATCTGGAATCCGGCGAGGGTGGGCGAGGACCCCTTGACCACCTGGAGGTACTGCGGCAGCAGAGTGATGCCGCCGAACATCGCGGCGCCGGTGATGACGGAGAGCACCAGGCCGATGCTGAAGGTCGAATTGCGGAAGAAGCGCATCGGGATCAGAGCGTCGGTCTTCATGCGGATCTCGATCGCGATGAACGCGGCGATACCGATGACGCCGATGGCGTAACAGATCATGGCGCGACCCGAGCCCCACCCCCAGGTGCGGCCCTGCTCGGCGATGATCAGCAGCGGGACCAGGCCGACGGCCAGTGCCGCTGCGCCCGCCCAGTCCACGACCGCGCTCCCGTGACGCCGGGGCAGGTTCAGCACCTTCGCGACGACGAACAGCGCGACGACACCGATTGGCACGTTGACGAAGAAGACCCAGCGCCAGCCGGTGATGTTCAGGATCTCGCTCTGACCGGACAGGACGCCGCCGATGACCGGACCGAGGACGCTGGACGTGCCGAAGACGGCCAGGAAGTAACCCTGGTACTTCGCGCGCTCCCGCGGAGGAACAATGTCACCGACGATGGTCAGCGCCAGCGAGAACAGGCCGCCGGCGCCGAGGCCTTGGAAGGCTCGGAACGCGGCGAGTTGGTACATGGAGGTGGCGAACCCGCACAGCGCCGACCCGATGACGAAGATCGTGATGGCCGTGAGGAAGAATTGCTTGCGGCCGTAGATGTCCGAGAGCTTCCCGTACAGCGGCGTCGAGATGGTCGCCGTGATCAGGTAGGCCGTCGTGACCCATGCCTGGATGGAGAATCCCTGCAGGTCGTCGGCAATGGTGCGGATGGACGTCGAGACGATGGTCTGGTCCAACGCGGCAAGGAACATGCCGAGCATGAGGCCGGAGATGATCGTCATGATCTGTCGGTGCGTGAACTGGCCGGTGTCGGCGTCCTGCACGTGTTCGTCGGTCATCGGATCATCTTGCCCCCATATGGCCGTACGCTGCGACTATCGGACATATCGGGCTGATCCGACCGTGTGCGAAACTTGACCAGTGAGCTACGCAGGAGACATCACGCCCGAGCAGGCCTGGGAAATTCTCAGCACCGATCCGGAAGCGTCACTGGTCGACGTCCGCACGCACGCGGAGTGGAGTTACGTCGGTGTCCCGGACATCTCGTCCCTGGACAAGCCGACCGCCTTCGTCGAGTGGGTGAGTTACCCCGACGGGGCGAAGAACGAGAACTTCGTCGACGAGGTGCGTGCTGCCGGCGTCGACAAGGGGCCCGTGGTCTTCCTGTGTCGTTCCGGTCAACGCTCCATCGGGGCGGCCGAAGCGGCGACGGCGGCCGGCCTCGGCCCGGCGTACAACGTGCTCGACGGCTTCGAGGGCGCGACCGACGCCGACGGTCACCGCGGCAGCACCGGGTGGCGTGCGGTCGGACTCCCCTGGAGGCAGAAGTGATTCCCACCGGCGGCGGCTTCTCCAAGCCCCTTCCCGACGGCGTCGGCCAGGGCACTCTCGGCGTCCGAGGAGGTCTGAACCGTTCCGGATTCGAGGAGAACGCCGAGGCGCTCTATCTCAGCTCCGGGTTCGTCTACGAGAGCGCCGAGGCGGCCGAGCAGGCGTTCACCGGCGACATCGACCACTTCGTCTACTCCCGCTACGGCAACCCCACCGTGTCGATGTTCGAGGAACGGCTGCGTCTGGTCGACGGTGCGGAAGCTGCCTTCGGTACCTCGAGCGGTATGTCCGCCGTCTTCACCGCGCTCGGTGCGCTGCTGAAGGCCGGGGACCGGCTGGTGGCCGCTCGCAGCCTGTTCGGCTCGTGCTTCGTGGTGTGCAACGAGATCCTGCCGCGCTGGGGCATCGAGACCGTCTTCGTCGACGGCGAAGACCTGGACCAGTGGGAACAGGCGCTGTCCGTGCCCACGACCGCGGTGTTCTTCGAGACGCCGTCCAACCCGATGCAGTCGCTCGTGGACGTGCGACGGGTGACCGAGATGGCGCACGCCGCCGGCGCACAGGTGGTGCTGGACAACGTCTTCGCGACGCCGGTGCTGCAGAAGTCGTTCGAGCTGGGCGCCGACGTGGTGGTGTATTCGGGAACCAAGCACATCGACGGGCAGGGACGCGTGCTCGGTGGCGCGATCCTGGGATCGAAGGAGTACATCGACGGGCCGGTGCAGACACTGATGCGGCACACCGGTCCCGCACTCAGTCCGTTCAATGCGTGGACGCTGCTCAAGGGTCTCGAGACGATGCCGTTGCGCGTACGGCACATGAATGCGTCGGCTCAGGCCGTGGCGGAGTTCCTCGAGACGCAGTCCGGTGTGGGTTGGGTGAAGTACCCGTTCCTCGAGTCGCATCCGCAGCACCAGCTGGCGCTGTCGCAGATGAGCGGCGGCGGAACCGTCGTGACCTTCGAGCTCGAGGGCGGAAAGCGCAGTGCCTTCGACTTCCTGAACAAGCTGCGGGTGATCGACATCTCGAACAACCTCGGCGATGCGAAGTCGATGACGACCCACCCCGCCACCACGACCCACCGGGCCATGGGTCCGGAAGGTCGTGCAGCAGTGGGGATCACGGACGGCGTCGTACGGATCTCCGTCGGACTCGAAGATCTCGAGGACCTGCTGGGCGACATCGGTGGCGCGCTGAGCTGACCCGTCGTCAGAGTCCGAACGCGGAGAGGATCGTGGCGAACTTCGCCGTGGTCTCTCCGAGTTCGGCGTCCGGATCGGAGGCTGCGACGATGCCGCCTCCGGCCGTCGCGACTCCGCTGAGACCGTCGGCAGCGATGTCGAGGCAGCGGATCGCCACCATCCACTCGCCGTCACCGTCGGCGTCGCACCAGCCGACCATGCCGGCGTAGAAGTCGCGGCTGCGGCCCGATTCGATGATGTCGATGGTCTGCAGAGCCAGGTCCGTCGGACTGCCGGCCACGGCGGGCGTCGGGTGCAGAGCGAGGGCCAGATCCAGTGCGGTGGTGGACGAGTCACGCAGTGTCGCCGTGATCGGTGTGGCCAGATGCCACACGGCCGGCGTGCTGGTCAGCGTCGGCCCGTCGGGGACGGACACCTCCGAGCACAGCGGCGCCAAGGCGTCGGCGATGGCGTCGACGACGAAGCGGTGCTCTGCCAGATTCTTGGCGCTGGCGAGGAGATCGGCGCCCGCCTGCCTGTCGTCTTCCGGATCCTGTTGACGCGCAGCGGTTCCGGCGAAGGGTCGGCAGACCACCTCGGTCCCGGTGCGCCGCACCAGCAACTCCGGCGACGAACCCACCAAGTGTCGGCCGAAGTAGGACCCGCCCGCCGCGGTCAGGTCGACGGCGAACCCGTTGTGCATCGGGTTGTCCTCGATGAGCTTGTCCGCCAGCATGACCGGCGACAGGGGCGAGTCGAAGACGAGGGTGATCGACCGGGCCAGGACGACCTTGTGCAGCGCCGAGCCGGGATGCTGGAGCACGGTCAAGGCGCGTCGTACGCGAGCTACATGTTTGTCCGGCGGCGGATTCTGCGACGCGACGACGGCGACCGGAAGTGTGGCCGGCTCCGGCGTCCGCGGCACGTCGTACCGCCGGAACTCCTTCGGCTCCACCAGGGCGCAGCGCGTGCTCGCGTCGAACCCGATGGCGCCCACCAGGACCGAGCCCTCGGCCAGTGCATCCCGCGCGTCGTCGATGTGGTCGAACGACTGGAGGACGCCCCGGGCGTCGACGCTGCGATCGGGTCGCGAGTACAGGAACCTCATCCGAAGGGGTCCGCCGTGTGCCCGATGAGATCGGCGACCGAGTCGATGACGCGCGTCGGCCGGAACGGAAACATCTCCACACTGGCCGGAGTCGAGATGCCGGTGAGCACCAGGATGGTCTGCAGACCGGCCTCGAGTCCGGACACGATGTCGGTGTCCATACGGTCGCCGATCATCAGCGTGTTCTCCGAGTGTGCACCGATGGCTCGCAGCGCCGACCGCATCATCAGCGCATTCGGCTTGCCGACGTAGTACGGCTCGCGTCCGGTGGCGCGGGTGATCAGGGCGGCGACGGATCCGGTGGCGGGCAGCGACCCTTCGCGCGACGGACCGGTCGCGTCGGGATTGGTCGCGATGAAGCGGGCGCCGCGCTCGACCAGTCGGATGGCCGTCGTGATGGCTTCGAACGAGTACGTGCGCGTCTCACCCAGCACCACGTAGTCGGGATCGATGTCGGTGATGATGTAGCCGATGTCATGTAGAGCCGTCGTCAGTCCGGACTCACCGACCACATAGGCGGTGCCGTTCGGACGCTGGTTACCCAGGAATGTCGCCGTGGCCAGCGCCGACGTCCAGATCGACTCCTCGGGGATCTCGAGGCCCGTGCGCCGCAGCCGTGCCTGCAGGTCGCGACGCGTGCGAATCGAGTTGTTCGTGAGGACGATGAACGGCGTGTTCGTGTCCTGGAGCTCTTTCAGGAACCGGTCCGCGCCGGGCACCAGGTGCTCCTCGTGCACCAGGACGCCGTCCATGTCCATCAGGTACGTCCACGGTGGTGTTCCGGTGGTCGAGGGGTCGTCGTCCGAATGTCTGACTTCAGGGCTCACGGCCTCCATTCTGCTCTCTGTCGAATCACGGTGAGTACAACGCGCAGAAGCTCGCGCCCGTCCACCTACAGTGGGCCGAGTGCACTGTGACGAACGACCCCCGGTGACCCCGACCCTGCAGGACACGCACCCGCTGGACGATCCCATCCGATCGTCCCTGCTGGGAGCGCATGTTCGATTCGCCGAGTGGAAGGGCCGGATCGGTCGCTATCACCCGGATGTCGCCGGCTTCTTCGGGCACCCAGCCGACATGGATGCCGACGACTGGTCCGATCTCGCCGACCTGTTGCCTGCCGGTGAGCAGGCCGCACTGCGTGGCGACGCCATCGACCCGCCCGCCGGGTGGAGGGTTCGCGACCGCATCGCCCTGGTGCAGTTCGACGGAACCGCACTCGAGGTGACCCCGGAACCGGAGGCCGTCGTCCTGACCGCGGCGGACGTGCCCGAGATGCTGGACCTCGTCGCGCGCACTCGTCCGGGCCCGTTCCGCACGCGGACGATCGAGATGGGGACCTACCTGGGGGTCCGCGACGACGGGCGCCTCATCGCGATGGCCGGCGAGCGCATGCACCCGGCGGGGTGGACCGAGATCAGCGCCGTGTGTACCGATCCCGCCTACCGCGGTCGCGGGCTGGCGACGCGGCTGATCCGCGCGGTCGGTCACGGCATCCGGGAGCGCGGGGACGTGCCGTTCCTGCACACGAGCGCCGGTAATACGACTGCCATCGCGCTGTACGACGCGCTCGGTTTCGTGCTGCGCCGACAGACCACGCTGACGATCGCCGAGGTCGCGTGATGGTCGACATCCGAATCCTCGAGTCGCGGTCGGACCTGCTGGAGTCGCAGCGCGTGTTCCGGGCCGCCATGGTGGGACTGCCGACCCTGCACGTCACCGAGGACGACATCGAGAGCCTGCGCGAGCCGGGACAGACCTACGGAGCCTTCGACGGCGGACAGCTGATCGGGACGACGGACTCCGCACGCGGAACCCTCACCCTGCCGGGTGGTGCCTGCGTTCCACACCTGGCGGTCACGCACGTCGGGGTGCTCCCGACCCATACGCGCCGCGGTGTCGTCTCCGCGTTGCTGCGTCGGCAACTACGGGACGCGCGCGCAGCCGGGGATGTCGTCGCCTCACTTCGCGCGTCCGAGGCCGTCATCTACGGGCGCTACGGATACGGCGTCGCCACGTCGAGTGTGTCCGCGGACGTCGTCACCGCCCGTGCGTCGGTGCGGGACGGCGCCGCCTCCAGCGGTGTCGTGCGCATCGTCGACAACGACACTGCGCTGGATGTGCAGGCCGACATCGTCACGGCGCATCCGTCGGCGCGGCCGGGGTCCATCACCCGGCTGCCTATCTGGTGGAACGCGTCGCGCCTGCGTGCGCGGTCCGATACCGATCCGGTGTGGATCGGGGTGCACTCCACCGACGGCGTCGACGACGGTTACGTCCGATACCGCCCGCTGGATCCACGCCAGTGGTGGTCCGGGGACGCCCGCCAGGTCGTCGTCGAGGACTGGCACGCTCCGAACGACGCCGTCTTCACCGATCTGGTCCGGTTCCTGCTGCGGCTCGATCTGGTCGACCGCATCACGTTCCCCGAACTGCCCGTGGACACGGTGCTGCCGATGCTGATGGACGACCGCCGGTCGGTGCGCCTGAACCGCACCGAGGACGAGACGTGGCTGCGCATCCTCGACGTGTCGGCAGCGCTGTCCGCCCGCTCGTACGGTCCGGGCCCCAGCGTCACCATCGGGGTGCACGACGCGGACCTGCCGGAGAACGCGGCGACCTACAGCGTGGGGCAGGACGGCGTGCAGGTGGTCGACGCGGCGCCGGAGCTGACGGTGCACGTCCGAGACCTAGCATCGGTGCTGCTCGGCGGCACGTCGTGGGCGGCGCTGGTCACCGCGGGGCTCGCGCAGGGTGAGCCGTCGGCCGCCGACGATCTGTTCCGGACTCCGCAGGCCCCCTTCGCCGGGGTGGGTTTCTAACGCACCGAACACCCGGTTCATTCCGTTCGCATCTGTGCGATTTCAACTCGTGTGCGCGTGCCGTCGCGGTCCTACCGTGATCGTTCCGGGGGACACACGAGGGAGTGCAGGATGAGTACGACGGTGACACTCGGCATCGACATCGGGGTCGGGGTCGGCACGGCCGCCACGGCGTCCGCTGCCGAGAACGCGGGTTTCGGCTACGTCACGTTCGACGACGACGATCTGGCGACGGGTGGTGTCGACGCGATCACGCGGGCGGCTTTCGTCGCCGCGACCACCAGCACGGTGGGCCTCGTCGCCACGGCGAGCACCACCTACGCGGAACCGTTCCACCTGTCGTCGCAGCTCGCGTCGCTGGACTATGCGTCCCGCGGCCGGGCGGGATGGGTGGCGGCCCGGTCGCTGACACCCGACGTCGCGGCAGCTTGGGGTCGCGAGGTCGTCTCGACCGACGTCGGTCTGGCGCGCGAGCAGCGTGATTCGGTGACGGTGGCGCGCGGGCTGTGGGACTCCTGGGAGGACGACGCTGTGATCCGCGACTTTCCGACGGGGCGGTTCCTGAACCAGCAGAAGCTGCACTACGTCGACTTCGTCGGGGAGAAGTACTCGGTGAAGGGCCCCGCGATCGTGCCGCGGCCGCCGCAGGGCCAGGTGGTGGTGTTCGGTCGATTCGGCGAGATCGACACCGATCTGCTCGACGTCGTCCTTGTGGAGAACGAGGCGGACGCGCGCGCGGTGACCGGGGCGCACGTCGTTCTCGACGTCGAGGCCCCCGGTGATCCGGCGGCCGCGGCGGCTCTCGTCGAGCGCATCGCTGCCCTCGACGATGCGATCGGCGGAATCAGGCTGCGGCCCGCGTCGGTCGACGACGATCTCCGCGTTGCCGCGCGGTATCTGCTTCCGCAGCTGTTCGAGCGAGGGCTGGCCCATCGGCCGGTGCCGGCGACGACTCTGCGTTCCACTCTGGGCCTGGCCCGCCCCGTCAACCGATTCGAGGCTGCGCGATGACCGATCTCCTCCGTCCCGACGCCACCGTCCACCTGGGTGTCTTCTTCCAGGGCGTCAACCACACGACGATCTGGTCGGACCCGGCCAGTGGCTCGCAGATCGACTTCGAGACGTTCCGTCGGCTGATCACGACCGCCGAGCGCGGACTGTTCGACGCCTTCTTCCTCGGCGAAGGACTGCGATTGCGCGAGCAGGGCGGCAAGATCCTCGACCTGGACATCGCCGGTCGTCCCGACGCCATCACGCAGCTGGCGGCGCTCGCCGGCATCACCACGAACATCGGACTGGTGGCCACCCAGAACACCACGTACAACGAACCGGTCGACCTCGCGCGTCGACTGTCGGGACTGGACGTGCTGTCCGGTGGTCGCGCCGGCTGGAACGTCGTGACGACGGACAACGCGTGGACGGGCGAGAATTTCCGACGCGGCGGCTACCTCGACCACGCGGACCGGTACGTGCGCGCCGGCGAATTCCTCGACGTCGCCAGGGCGTTGTGGAACGCAGGAGGCACGCCCGAATCCGTGCGCATCCAGTCCTCGCAGTTCGACATCGACTCTGCTGCAACGATTCCCCGCAGTCCGCAGGACCACCCGGTGATCTTCCAGGCGGGAGATTCCAGCACCGGCCGCGACTTCGCCGCCCAACACGCCGACGTGATCTTCTCCGCGCACGGCACCCACTTCGACGACGCACTCGACTTCGCGAACGACATCCGCGCGCGACTGGTGGCCCGTGGACGACCGGACGACGACATCAAGATCCTGCCCGGCACGCAGATCGTCCTCGCGGACCACGAGCGGGACGTGGACGAGAAGGTGCGCTGGGTGAAGGAAGGCCAGTTCACCGGCCCGACGACGCTCTCGATCGCCGGCCAGGTGTGGGGGCGCGATCTGTCCGATCGTGATCCCGACGGACCGCTCCCCACCGAGGACCCGATCGTCAGTGGCGTCGTCGGTGCTCGTGGGTCGGCGTTCAACGGCATCGATGTGCATGCACGCGTGCGGGAGTGGCGGTCGCTCGCCGAGGCGAAGAACCTGTCGCTGCGGCAGGTCGTCATCGAGACGTCGGCGCGTACCGGATTCGCGGGTACACCGAGCCAGGTCGCGGACGAGCTCACCCGATGGGTCCGCGGAGGGGCGAGCGACGGCTTCAACATCACGCCGTACCTCGTGCCGAGCGGGCTCGACGACATCGTCGACAAGCTGGTTCCCGAGCTGCAGGAACGTGGTTCGTACCCGGCCGCGTACGAGGGGTCGACCTTGAGGGAGCACCTCGGACTGCGTCGACCCCGTATCGGCGAGTGAGATTCCACTGGTTCCTCCCCACCGGGGGTGACGACGAGAGGCTCGGTGCGCGCTCGCACGGAGTCTCGATCGGCGGCGCGTCCACGGCTGGATCTGTCGACGGACACCGGGAGGCGACGCTCGAGTACCTGACCGAATTGGCCGTGACCGTCGAGGAACTCGGTTTCGAGGCCGTGCTCACTCCGACGGGCGGGCACTGCGAGGACGCCTGGCTGGTCACCGCGGCGCTGATTCCGGCGACCACTCGTCTGAAGTTCCTGGTGGCGTTCCGGCCCGGCGCTGTGTCGCCGGTGACCTCCGCGCAGATGGTGAGCACGTTCCATCGGTTGTCCGGCGGCCGCGTCCTACTCAACGTCGTCGTGGGCGGCGACGACGCGGAGCAGCGCGCCTACGGCGACACGCTGGCGAAGGACCAGCGCTACGCGCGCGCCGACGAGTTCCTGCGCATCGCGCGTGCGGTCGGTGACGGTGCTTCCGTCACGGCGTCGGGCACGTACTTCACGGTGGATCGCCCGAACGGCGGCGGATTCGCAGGCCAGGCACCCGTCCCGCTTCCCGACGTGTACTTCGGAGGATCCTCCGACGCTGCGCTTCGCGTCGCGGCCAAGCACGCGGACGTGTACCTGACCTGGGGTGAACCGCCTCACGCTGTGGCAGAGAAGTTGACCCGCGTGCGCTCGCTCGCCGCGGAGCACGGGCGAACGGTGCGGGGCGGGCTGCGCATCCACGTCATCACCCGCGACACGGCCGGCGAGGCATGGGACCGCGCCGAGGAGCTGATCGCCGATGTGGACGACGCGACGATCGCAACGCGGCACGCCCAGTTGTCGGCGTTGGGGTCGGAGGGCCAACGCCGCATGTCGGCCCTGCACGGCGGAGATCGCCGCGCCCTGATCGTCGGTCCTAATCTCTGGGCAGGCATCGGTCTGGTCCGCGGCGGCGCAGGAACCGCGCTGGTCGGCAGCAACGACGAGATCGTGGAGCGCCTCGAGGAGTACCGCGACGCCGGGGTCGACGAATTCATCTTGTCCGGCTATCCGCATATCGAGGAAGCGCGGCATGTCGGCGCCGTCCTGAGCAGAATCAGATCTCACGAGCAGAAGGAGTTCGCGTCATGACACTCTCACTCACGTCGTTCGAGCAGGACTGGCATGCCTGGCATGTGGATCGGGAGGCCTACTTCCGAGATCCGTTGGGATGGGTTGCGCTGACAGGCCTGTTCTGGCTCACTGATACCGACGCCGCCGTCGACGACCTGCCCGGCCTGTGGCGTGCCGACGACGATGCGGTGTACGTCGGTGCCGATATCTCCGAGGGCCTGTCGGTCGACGGCGTCCCGGTCGACGGGACTACGGTGCTGCATCCCGTCGAGGGTTCACCGGGGCTCCTCGTCGCGGCCGGTGATCGCCGCATCGAGGTCATCCGCCGCACGGGATCCGTCGCGTTGCGGGTGCACGATCCGAAGGCGCCGACCCTGGCTGCCTTCGGCGGCATACCCACGTTCGAGCCGGACGAGAGATGGCTCGTGACAGGGACGTTCACCCCGTTCGACGATGTACGCACCATCACCACCGGTGCCGTGGTCGAAGGGCTGGAACATCATCACGCGGGTCTCGGTGTCATCGATTTCGAGTTGGCCGGAGCGCCGCGACAGCTCGTCGCGTTCCGCGGTAAGGCGAGCGGCTTCCACATCCTGTTCACCGACGAGACCAGCGGCGTCACCACGTATCGGGCGTGCCGATCACTCGCCGTGGCCGATCCGGACAGCGACGGCCGTGTGACCCTCGACTTCAACCGCGCCTCGAACCTGCCGTGCGCTCTCACGGACTACGCGACGTGCCCGGTGGCGCCGCCCGAGAACCGGTTGTCCGTCGCGGTCGAGGCCGGCGAGAAGCTGCCGATCCGGTGACGGCCGGGTACATCTAGCACGACTGGTGGTGGTTGTGCTCCTCTCGACGGAAACCCGCGCGGGATCCCGCCGATACTTCGTGCGAAGGGAGCAGAATCACCGGCCGGCCCGGGTCCGTAGGCGAACGACAGGACGACGATGACAGCTCTGCCCGTTCTCGACATCTCGACCACCGATGTCGACGAGTTCCGCTCAGCGCTGCGCGAAGCAACGCACGACTACGGGTTCTTCTACCTGACCGGTCATGGTGTCGATCCCGAGCTCATGTCGACCGTCCTGTCGCTGGCGCGCACCTTCTTCGCGCTGCCGGCGGACGCCAAAGACGAGATCAGCCAACTGAACTCACCGCAGTTCCGGGGCTACACGCGGCTCGGTGGTGAACTGACGAACGGCGCCGTCGACTGGCGTGAACAGATCGACATCGGACCCGAGCGCGACGTGATCGTGGGTGCCGAAGGGTACTGGAACCTGCAGGGCCCCAACCAGTGGCCGTCGGCGTTGCCCGAACTCCGCGCCGCGTTCGAGTCGTGGGACCGGGCACTGTCGGAGGTCGGGCTGCGGCTTCTGCGGCACTGGGCGGTGTCTCTCGGGGCGTCGGGAAGCATCTTCGATGCCGCGTTCGCGGATCTCCCCGCCACGTTGATCAAGGTGGTCCGGTATCCGGGCAGTGCCGAGAATCCGCAAGGTGTGGGCGCGCACAAGGATTCCGGTGTGTTGACACTGCTGCTCGTGGAGCCGGAGTCGCAGGGTCTGCAGGTGGAACTGCGCAACGGCGACTGGATCGACGTCCCGCCCGTGCCGGGAGCGTTCATCGTCAACGTCGGGGAATTGCTCGAGGTGGCGACGGGTGGCTACCTCAGGGCCACACGGCACCGCGTGCTCGCGCCGATGCCCGGATCCGACCGCATATCGATTCCCTACTTCCTCAGCCCTGCCCTCGACGCACGTGTGTCGGTGATCGATCTGCCGCCCGACCTGAAGGCCCGCTCACGCGGCGTCGAAGCCGACCCGGACAACCCGATCTTCACGACCTACGGCGAGAACGCGTGGAAGTCCCGCACTCGCGCGCATCCCGATGTGGCAGAACGGCATCACGGAATCATGCGCTGAGAGCGTCCGACCCACCGCTGACTGGAACGCCGTAGTCTTTCAAGGCGGACAGGCCACGGCCTTTCAGGCTGCGGGGGTGTGTACGGCCGGTGATCGGTGGTTCAGCGCCGATCCCCACCGACGTTCGGCTGCGCGTCCTGCCGGGGTGTCGGATCGGTGACCGCGTGCGAGAGCCACCAAGGCGCGAGCGCTGGGTACGAGACCCGATCCGGTCGAGCGAGCATGGTCGGCCAGCTCGACGAAAGCGTCGCCCTCGCTGACCGATCGGAGCGCGATGAGTACGCCGACCGCGAGATCGATCTCTCGGCGGTGGACGTTGGCATCGGGTGTGTAGCTCATGGTCGCTCCTGCTCTCCGTCGGGATTGCTGCGCACAGTCTTGCTCGTCGTGGCGCTACCGGCGATGGTTCGGATCGGCGTGATCGGAGTCGACGAACAGTCCGCCCCGGACGATGGGCACGCACGTGCTCCGGTCGACTTCCGCGGCGACTGTGACATCGTCGCCGAAGCCGATCGCCTCGAGTTCTCGGCCGGAGCTGCAGTCTCGCAACGCTGTTGTCGCGTCACCGCGGATCGACAACCACGCCGCCCGTGCCGAGAGGGCCTCGGGCGACGGCGAGTACAGGCCGCGCTCCGCGTCGAGGGCCGCGAGCACAGCCCCCGCACCCCATAAATCCTCGATCGCCGGACGCAGCGACCCGTCGGGCCACTTCTCACCCGCCGCGACGACGGCGACCGTGGCATCCGGTGGTGCCGTCCGGGCGATCCATCGAGCAACCGCGGTCGCCGTGCGAAGGGACGCAGCGATCACTACGGGGGCGGCAGCCAAGGCCTCGGCAATGGTCGATCCGTTGGGGGAGGGAAGGACCAGACGTTGCGGAACCGGGTCGGCCGAACGGATCGACGATGCGGACAACGTGATTCGGCCGGGGCCCGACTGCGAGCGAGGGACGGCTACTGCTGCGTCGAAGCGTCGGGCGACCGCTTCGGCGTCACTCCACCGATGGGGCACCACCTGGATACCTCGGTCGAGCGCGACACTGACCGTCGTGGTGAACGACAGCACGTCGACGACAACGGCGATGTCCGCGTCGGCGGCTATGGCGTCGGCGCCGCGTAATCCCCACTCGAGACGTTCGCGGTATGCATGCTGGCGATGTGCGGGGTTCACGGCTGCTCGGCCAGTTCGGTTCCGCGTAGCTCGTACGACTTCACGGCCCAGTAGATGCCGAAGGTCGCCACGGCTACGGCTTCGACGACGAGCACCGCCAACGCGCCTTGGCGGAGAACGAGCACCAGCGCCAGTGCCGAGACAGGAGCGACGACCACGATCACGGCCACCGCCCGGTAGGCCATGCGATAGCGGCGGATGCGGGCAGCAGAGTCCCGGGACGTGTCGAGAGTGTCGTCGGCGCACCACCACACGGACGCGGCGAAGCTGACGAAGAATCCGACGGCCGCTGCGGCATGGACCGCCATGCGGAGCCCGAATTCGCTCTCTCCCGGTGGATCAGTGGGGACCAGCGCGACCACGACGAGAAGCGAACCGGCCACGTTCAGCAGTCCGTTCTCCAGCGGGCCGTACCCGCGATAGCAGATCAGCGTGATCCCGGTCCCGACGAGCACGCCGACGAACACGTCGCGCACGGGGCTGTAGTAGTACTCGCTCATGGACCCGAGGACGGGCAGGTCGGCGTCGAGAATCGACCACCCGACGAGGACTATCGGCAGTCCGACCGCGAGGACGGACAGCGCCGCGCGAAGGGCGAAGTACGTGCCGACGATGTGCCGAGCCAGTCGGTCGGTGGGGTCGTTCGCGGCGGGAAGCCTGCTCATGGGACGACTCTAACGATCGTGTCGGACCCTTGGTCTACCTTCGGGTGGACTCAGGGATCCGGGGGGAATTCATGATCGAATCTGCAGTGCTCGAAGCACCGACGGTGGCCGAGATACGCCAGTTCGCAACGCGATTGAGCCTTGTCGACGACTACGAGACAGCCGCATCGGGTATCGACGCCGTGAGGGCTCTGGAAGAGTTGAAGTCGGTGGGGGCCGCGGCGCAGGCCTCGGTGACCGATCATGTCTCCGCGGTCATTCGCGCCGATCGCCGCGATCGTGGGGTGGCGCAGAACAAATGGGACGCCGGCATCGCGTCGCAGGTGGGTCTTGCGCGCCGTGAATCCCACCATCGAGGCGGCACCTATCTGGGCCTGGCGCGGGCGGTGGTGCAGGAGATGCCGCACACCCATGCCTTGATGCGCAGAGGCCTGCTGAACGAGTATCGAGCGACGCTCCTGGTCCGGGAGACCGCACACCTGTCGGCGGAGGATCGGCGCGAGGTCGACCGGCGTCTGTGTGCCGAGGCGGCGACCCTCGACGGGAAGGGAGACGCGCATATCGTCGCGATGGCCGCCGCCGCCGCACAGGAGTTGGATGCGGCGTCGGTGGTGAAGCGCAATGCTCGGGCGAAGTCTCAGCGTCGGGTGAGCGTGCGGCCCGCACCCGAGTTCATGGCCTACGTGAATGCTCTGATGCCGATGGATCAGGCGGTGTGCGTCTACGCGACGCTCCGACGAGACGCCGACGCGATGGTGGGGTCCGGTCTGGCGGGAGATCGGACCAGGGACCAGGTCATGGCAGACCTGCTGTTCGAGCGGGTGACCGGAGCCTCCGCGGCACAGGGCGCCCCCGTGGCCGTGCAGATGGTCATGTCCGACGAAACGCTGCTCGCGGGCGGCGACGAGGCTGCTTACGTTCCCGGCTACGGCACCGTTCCTGCGGCGTCGGCCCGCAAACTCGTAGCGGACAGCGTGGACACCGGCGGGGCCGGTGCGACCTTGCGGCGGGTGTACGCGAACCCGACCACCGGGCACCTGACGGCGATGGAGTCCAGTGCGCGGACTTTCCCCGCAGGGCTTGCGTTGTACATCGACATCCGGGACCGGACGTGCAGGACGCCGTGGTGCGATGCGCCGATCCGCCACCACGACCACATCACCCCACACCGGTTCGGTGGACCGACCACCGCCGACAACGGCATGGGCCTCTGCGCTGCCTGCAACTACGCCAAGGAAGCGGACGGATGGGAGACGACGAGGATCCGAGAGGACGTCGCCGGCCTGCACATCGTCCGCTTCCGCACCGCGACAGGCCACACCTACGACTCCGCGGCGCCGGTGCCGCCGCGCCCGATGTCGTCGTCCTCCGTCGAAGCTCGGCTCGAGGAACTGGTGACCGAGAGGTGGGCTGGATAGGTGTCGTCAGACGGCGACGAGGGTCGGCTTGTCGAGCGGCGAGTAGTGCGATGCGTCGCCCGCGATGACGCGGCTGGGCTCACCGTGGACGCTGACCGGGACATCGCCGGCCAGAGTGATGCGCTCCAGTCGTCGGTGCTGGTCGCCCCAGTCCGCGACGGCATAGTGCTGCGTCGCGCGGTTGTCCCAGATCGCGACGTCGCCCAGCTGCCACTGCCACCGAACGGTGTTCTCCAGCTTCGTCACTCGATCCTGCAGCAGGGTGAACAGTGCGTGCGACTCCTTGGTGGACAGTCCGACGAAGCTCTTGACGAAGTGTCCCAGGAGGAGGGTCCGTTCACCGGTCTCCGGATGGACACGCACGACGGGATGCTCCGTCTCGTAGCGGGTCGATTGGAACTCTCGGCGGTACGCCGCGGAGTTCTCGTCGCGCACAGCATCGGCAGCCGTGGCGGAGTAGTCGTAGGTGTTGGTGTGCACCGCCCACAGGTTGTCGACCAGCGCCCGGAGTGGTTGCGGCAGTGAATCGTACGCGGCTACCTGCGATGCCCACGTGGTGTTGCCGCCGTACTCGGGCAGCGTGACCGCACGGAGGATGGACGCTTTCGGGATGCGGTCGACGAAGGTGACATCGGAGTGCCAACTGTTCGCCTTGCCGTACGTCGAGTCGATGGCGAGAGTCTTCGTCCCGTGCGATGTCACGGTGGGGTGCGGCGTCGTCGGGGCTCCGAGCAGCTCGGCGAACGCGTACTGGGACTCGTCGTCGAGGTGATCCTGGCCGCGGAAGAAGATCACCTTGTGCTGCAGCAGGGCACGGCGAACGACGTCCACGGTGTCCGCGTCGAGATCCCCGCCGAGGCGGACCCCGTCGATACGCGCTCCGATATGGGCGCCGAGTTTGGTGGCAGTGATGTGAGTTGGCATGCGACACAGAACATCACACGGCGCGTCGGTCCTGAACGGTTGTGCTCGAGCTGATCAGATCAGCGGCGATGCCGTCGTTGTGCCGGAAGAATCCTGCGTCGATGCCGGGGCGGGCGAACGCCCCGGACCAGGCGTGTCCGGCGACCCAGGCTCCGACGGCGTATCGACGTGGGTGAGCTGTGCCCGACGCGTCGATCACGCGTGACGACCCGTCGACGGCCAGCTTGGCAGGGCTGGTCGGCGATGCGCGCACTTCGCGGACCTCGCCGCGTTCGTGCAGCGATCGGAGAAGCACGTCGGCACTGGCGGAGATGGAGGCAGCCGGCAATCTGGCCTCGATCAACGTTCCCGCCCGCACGATGTCCGGGTGTGCAGTCGACGTGGCTCGGAACCCGTCGGCGTCGACGTCGAAGCGGACGTTCGGTCCGAGGTAGCGGATCACCCCGGCCCTGCCGAGCGCGAGCAGTTGTTCGAGTCGTTCGGGCGGTGGTCCACTGGCGATGAAGCTGAAGAACGAGTGCAGATTTCCCTCCACCTGCGTGGCGACGTCGGTGGGGGCGAGGCGTTGTGTACGCACCAGCTCGCCGACGGTGCGGTAGACCGAGAGCAACCCGGTGAAGACGGCGGCGTCGGCACTGAACCGTGGGTCCCGCCGGCGCCGGAGGTCCGCGTCGATATAGGCATGGACCCGGTCGGCCGCGTCGTCCAGCGAGTCGAACCGCTCGTGCTGCAACGGCCGGTCGAGCACGTCGATGTCGAAACGATCGGCAGGGTCGGGAACCATCCGCTCGACGAGGTCGCCGACCGCCGCGGCGCCGTCTCGTTCCAACGCTGCTTCCAGGTCGGCGAACGACCCGCGAACCGCGTCGGGATAGGACGCGAACAACTCGTAGTAGTGCGCCCACGCCAGTTCGGTCACTGCGAGCGGCCAGATGTCCGCGCGGAAGTCGAGAATGTCGGTGCCGGGAAATGCCTCCGGAACGAAGAAGCGCGGCAACGGGGGAGCCGCGTCGGCGATGGAGTAGGAGATCTTGGAGTGGTAGGGCACTCCGCGCCGGGAACCTGCGTACACCACGGGTTCCCGTCCCGACGGGGCGTAGACGAGGGTTCCGTCGTCCGACCGGGAGAACGTGCCGCCCCGTGACTCGGCGAGCAGCACCATCCAGTCGACGAAGGCGAGCCCCAGTCCGGAGACCAGTACCGGTTCACGCTCGGGGACGACGGTCGGATCGAGGTCGGCGGTGTACCCGGGCCCGATGTAGCGCAGACCGTGGTCGGCGGCGAAGTTCGCGAAGGGCGGTGACATCCGGGGGCGGCTCCGTGTCGGGCTGTCCCTGCGCGAGCACGACGTCGTCGACCTCGAGGACCTCGCCGGTATCCAACGACAGGCGTTGCAGCCCCGAGTGTTCGGAGACATCGACAACCGTGGCCCGGTGCACGTGTACCCGCACCTTGTCTGGGCGAGCCTTGACGGTCGACTCGAAGACGTGGGCGAGGTAGTGAGACTGCAGAGACCGGGACGCGAACGACGACGGCGTGAATCGCGCAATTTCCTCACGCAGCGCTGGATCGGTGACGAGGGTGTCCCGATTGGCCAGCACCCATTCGGCCAACGTGGGGCCACCGGACCCGTCGGGGAGCATCGCGACATCGGCCGCGACGGAGTTCATCCACAGCAGCGGGTCCTGGTCGCGCCGCCAGATCCGTCCGGCTCCGGGAGCGTGCGGATCGATGACATGGACGTCGACAGGTTCGGCGAGGTCGTCGGCGCGTCCGACGATCCGTTCGAGGATGCCGGTGGCGCGGGGGCCGCCGCCGACGAAGGCGATGCTCACGACCACGACTCCGCGGTGAATCCCACGGCGCGCCGGTCATCCCGCTCGCTCCACAGCAGCGGCTCGGGGATTTCCTTGCGGACGCGGGGGATGACGTCTTCGGCGAACTGCCGGAGGATGTCCTTCTGGTGCTCGGGATCGAGCAGATGGTTGATCGAGACCGATTGCAGCACATGGCCGTAGGATCGGTGGTAGTCGACGATCTTCTCGGCTACGCGTTCGGACGATCCGACCAGTGACGGTCCGCGGTCCACGGCCTCCTCGACGGTGCGGAAGCTGGTCACCTTTCCCTTGGCCGCGGGATCGTGTCGACGCTTGTCGGCCTGCGCGACGGCGCCCTCGTACAGCGGCCGGAACTCCTCGATCGCCTTCTCCGTGGTGTCGGCGAGGAACAGGCCTCCGGATCCGGACCCGACGAAGGCGTAGTCCGGGTCGTGCCCGTACTCGGCGTACTTCTCGCGGTACCTGTCGATGAGGACGGCATAGTTCTCGCGCGGCTGGAACGCGTTGGCCGAGACGATCGGGTCGCCCCACTGCGCTGCCAGATCCACTGCCTCCGTCGACGTCGCCGAGCCGTGCCAGATTCGGAAGGGCCCGGCGTAGGGCCGCGGAAGGGTGGTCGCGTCGGTAAGGGGGCTGCGGTGCTGCCCGGACCAGTCGACGTTCTCCTCGCTGATGAGCCGTCGGAACAACTCGTAGTTCTCGGTGAGGTACTCGTACTGCTTCGCGATGTCCTTGCCGAACAGCGGGTACTGCAGCACCTCGTTGCCCTTGCCGATGACGACTTCGAGTCGGCCGCGGCTGAGCTGATCGACGGTGCCGAAGTCTTCCGCGAGCCGCACCGGGTCGAGGACGGATAACACCGTGACGCCCGTCGACAGCAGGATGCGGCTCGTGGCCTGAGCCAACGCACCGAGGATCACCGTCGGACTCGACGACAGCACGTCACCGGCATGCCGCTCACCGACGGAGTAGGAGTCGATCCCCAGTTCGTCGGCAAGGACCGCGAGCTCGACGACGCGATCGAACCGGTCGGCTGCGGGCACGGACTCGCCCGTGACGGGGTGCGGCGGGTTGAAGATGATGTCCAGGATCTGAAAACGCACAGCGAACTCCTCGTTCTCGAGCAACCGTTCCACGGTGCCGGAGAGGAGCCCGGGCGCACAGGGTTGCGCGCACGACGATTCGAACGTCGTTACTGATAGACATGACAGGAGTCGGATCCCTACCGGCGAAGAGACAGGAGTTCGGTGTGGCACAGGCATTGAAGCTGGGATACAAGGCATCGGCCGAGCAGTTCGGCCCCCGCGAGCTCGTGGAGATCGCCGTTCTCGCGGAGTCGTCCGGCATGGATTCGGCGACCGTGAGCGACCACTTCCAGCCGTGGCGCCACGAGGGCGGCCACGCCCCGTTCTCGCTCGCGTGGATGACGGCCGTCGGTGAGCGCACGAAGACCCTGCAGCTGGGCACGTCGGTGATGACTCCGACGTTCCGCTACAACCCGGCCGTGATCGCCCAGGCGTTCGCGACGATGGCGTGCCTGTACCCGAACCGGATCATGCTGGGCGTGGGCACCGGTGAGGCCCTGAACGAGATCGCGACCGGATTCGACGGCGAATGGCCGGAGTTCAAGGAACGGTTCGCGCGCCTGCGCGAGGCAGTGTCGTTGATGCGCGAGCTGTGGCTCGGCGACCGCGTCGACTTCGAGGGTGAGTACTACAAGACGAAGGGCGCATCGATCTACGACGTGCCCGAGGGCGGCGTTCCCGTCTACATCGCGGCGGGTGGCCCGGTGGTCGCACGCTACGCGGGACGCAGCGGCGACGGCTTCATCTGCACCTCGGGCAAGGGCATGGAGCTCTACACCGACAAGCTCATTCCGGCCGTCGCCGAGGGTGCGGCGAAGATGGAGCGGCCCGTCGAGGACATCGATCACATGATCGAGATCAAGATCTCGTACGACACCGATCCTGATGCGGCACTGGAGAACACCCGGTTCTGGGCTCCGCTGTCACTGACGCCGGAGCAGAAGCACTCCATCGACGACCCGATCGAGATGGAGAAGGCCGCGGACGAGCTGCCGATCGAGCAGGTGGCCAAGCGGTGGATCGTCGCGTCCGATCCCGACGAGGCCGTCGAGAAGGTCAAGCCGTACGTCGACGCCGGTCTCAACCACCTGGTGTTCCATGCGCCGGGCCATGATCAGCGTCGGTTCCTCGAGCTGTTCAAGACCGATCTCGAACCCCGTCTGCGCCGACTGGGCTGACCGCTCGCGCGAGGATGCGGTGCAGGTGCGCCGCATCCTCGGTGCTCAGGTGCTGTAGAGATGCCGGAGGCGGATCGCTGATGTCGCCGACACGCTCCATGACCGCGCGGCCGGCGTCCGTGACCGTGACGCGCTTGCTGCGTCGATCGGCTTCCACCGTGCGCTGGACGTAGCCGCGCTTCTCCAGATCGTTGACGCACACCGTCGTCGCCGGGGCGTCCATCGCCGCGGCCGACGCCAGTTCGGTCATGGTGAGCGATCCCGACATCAGGCGGCGTAGTACGCGTACACGGCTGAAGGGCATGCCGACCTCGTCCGCGACCCGTCGCCGCCAGGTGTCCCGGTTCTCGAAGACCAGCGACGTCATCGCGCGCCACGCCGAGTCGACGGGGTCAGACACGGGCGGGCTCCTCGGACCGGAAGAGCTCGGCGACACCGTCGGCGGATCGTGTGGCCCGCGCACTGGCGCTGAAGATCCCGAGTGCGGCGACGACGATCCCGATGACGGCGAGCGCCCACCACACCGTGTGGGTGGAGGACGTGAACTCCTCGCCCGAACCGGCCACCGCACCGGCGGCCGTGAGGCTCCCGCACAGCGCGACGCCGATGCTGACGCCGATCTGTCGGCTGGTGGACGCGACGGCAGAGGCGGCGCCGGCGCGGTCACGGGGCATGCCGCCCACGGCGGCGTTCGTGATCGGGGCGTTGACCAGCCCGAAGCCGATGCCGAAGATCGTGAACATGACGGCCAGCTCGGTCGTTGTCGTCGAGGCGTCGAGACGCGTGAGGGCGAGCCCGGCGACGGCGATGACGGTGCCCGCGACGGTCATCGACGGTCGCGCTCCCCACCGCGCGACCATCCGGCCCGACAGCGGTGAACACACCAGCGTGGCCAGGGCCAGCGGGAGGAAGGACAGGCCCGTGCGGACGGCGCTGAGTCCGCGAACCTCCTGCAGATACAGCGACATCAGGAACAGGAACGCGCCGTATCCGCCGAACGCACACACCGCGACGACGGTCGCGGACGAGAACGGGATGCTGCGGAAGAAGCGCAGATCGATGAAGGGGTTGGTGCGGCGCCTCTCGTAGGTCACGAATCCGAGGAAGGCGACGAGCGCCAGCGCGAAGACGCCGAGAGTGACGGGCGACGACCACCCCAGCGACGGGCCCTCGATCAGGCCGAACACCAGTGCCGCGAGCATCGTCACGCCGAGCGCTTGACCCAGCGGGTCGAACGAGCGCACGACGGGGGAGCGCGACTCGGGAACGAACACGGCGGCGAGAACGAACGCCGCGATGCAGACGGGGATGTTGATCCAGAAGACCGATCGCCATCCGGAGACGTCGATGAGGAGGCCGCCGAGCATGGGGCCGAGTGCCATCGAGATTCCGACCACGGCGCCCCACATGCCGATCGCGCGAGCTCGCTCCGCCTTGCCGGTGAACACCTGGGTGATGATCGACATCGCCACCGGGTTCAGCATCGATCCGCCGACGGCCTGGATCATCCGGGCCACGATCAGCACCGGGGCGGTCGGCGCGAGACTGCAGAGCAACGAGCCGACGGCGAAACTCACCAGGCCGATCTGGAAGACGCGGCGTCGGCCGACGCGGTCGGCGGTGGTGCCGGACAGGAGCAGCAAGCTCGCCAGCACCAGCGTGTAGACGTCGATGGTCCACTGCAGTTGCGAGACCGACGCACCGAGATCACTGCGGATGGCGGGCAGCGCGACGTTCACGATGGTGGCGTCCATCGACACGATCAGCAGGCTCAGGCAGCACGTGGCCAGGATGATCATCTTGCGACGATGATCGGGGTCGCCCGACGGGACAGTTGTAAGCACACAAGTATTATGCTTGCTCTGGCTAAGGAAAGATCCGCTCAGTGCTTCGGATCACAGGCGTGGTCTCCCGTCTAGGCTGACGTCATGGTCGCCGCGCCCGCAGAACCGCCCAGCTCGAACGATCTCTCCAGCATCTACATCGCGTCTCCGGAGGGCGATACCGGCAAATCGACCATCGCCCTCGGCCTGCTGCAGATGCTCGGTGCCTCGACCGCCCGCGTCGGTGTCTTCCGTCCGATCGCCCGGTCGTCGTCCGAGACCGACTACATCCTCGAGCTGATGATCGACCACACGACGTCGGACACCACCTACGAGCAGTCGCTCGGCGTGACCTACGACGAGGTCCACACCGACCCCGACGCAGCGCTCGCCGAGATCGTGCGTCGCTATCACGAGATGGCGTCGCAGTGTGACGCCGTGGTCATCGTGGGCAGTGACTACACCGACATCGCGAGCCCCAGCGAACTGGGCTTCAACGCGCGCATCGCCGTCAACCTCGGCGCCCCCGTGTTGCTGGCCCTGCGCGGGTCCGGTCGGACACCCGACGAGATCGCCCATCTGGCCGACGTCTGCCGGTCCGAATTGTCGACGCACCGAGCACATCTGGCGGCGATCGTCGCCAACCGCTGCGACCCCGACTCCCTGAACGAGATCATCGAGCACCTCGCCACCGACGACGTCCCGGCGTGGGCGCTCCCCGAGGTTCCGCTGCTGGTCGCTCCGACGATGGGTGAATTGCACGACGCCATGGATGCGTCGCTGTTCAGTGGTGACCCCGAACTGATGCAGCGAGAAGCGCTGCGGGTGATGGTCGGCGGCATGACGGCCGAGCACATTCTCGAGCGCCTCACCGAGGGCGTCGTCGTCATCGCCCCCGCAGACCGGTCCGACGTCCTGCTGGCCCTGGTCAACGCTCACGAGGCCGAGGGCTTCCCGTCGCTCGCCGGCATCGTCATGAACGGAGGGCTGACGCCGCACCCGATGATCGCCAAGCTCATCGAAGGGCTGCAGCCGCGTCTTCCCATCCTGACCACGGACCTCGGTACCTTCGACACGGCCAGCGTCGCCGCGTCGACACGTGGTCGGGTGGCCGTCGGGTCGCAGCGCAAGGTCGATACCGCTCTGGGAATCATGGAGCAGCATGTCGACGCGTCGGAAATCCTGAAGCGCCTGCGGGTGTCGATGCCGTCGGTGGTCACGCCGCAGATGTTCGAGTACCGACTCATCGACCGGGCCCGCGCCGACCGCAAGCACATCGTGCTCCCGGAGGGTTCCGACGACCGCATCCTGCGCGCCGCCGCTCGACTCCTGCAGCGGCAGGTGGCCGACCTGACGATCCTCGGCGACGAGGCCGCCATCACCCGCCGCGCGAGCGAGTTGGGCGTCGACCTGTCCGCCGCCACCGTGCTCGACCCGACGGACTCCGAGTACACCGACGATTTCGTCGCCGAGTACACCGAGCTCCGTAAGCACAAGGGGATGACGGAGGAGAAGGCCCGCGAGGTCATGGCCGACATCTCCTACTTCGGGACCATGATGGTGCACAAGGGTATTGCCGACGGCATGGTGTCCGGGGCCGCGCACACCACGGCGCACACCATCAAGCCGTCGTTCGAGATCATCAAGACGATGGACGGCGTGAAGACGGTCTCGTCGATCTTCCTGATGTGCCTGGCCGACAAGGTGCTCGCGTACGGCGACTGCGCCGTCGTCCCCGATCCCACCGCGGAGCAGCTCGCGGACATCGCGGTGTCGTCGGCGACGACGGCCTCGATGTTCGGCATCGAACCCCGTGTCGCCATGCTGAGCTACTCCACGGGAGACTCGGGATCCGGCGCCGACGTGGACAAGGTGCGCGAGGCCACCGACCTGGTCCGCGACCGCGCGCCGGATCTTCTGGTGGAGGGCCCCATCCAGTACGACGCGGCCATCGACCCGTCGGTGGCGAAGTCCAAGCTTCCCGACTCCGACGTCGCGGGGCGGGCGACCGTCTTCGTCTTCCCGGATCTCAATACCGGCAACAACACGTACAAGGCGGTGCAGCGTTCGGCGAACGCGGTCGCGGTCGGCCCGGTTCTGCAGGGGTTGCGCAAGCCGGTCAACGACCTGTCGAGAGGGGCGCTGGTGCAGGACATCGTCAATACCGTTGCCATCACGGCCATTCAGGCACAGGGGATGAACTCGTGAGCGTTCTGGTGATCAATTCGGGATCGTCGTCGGTGAAGTTCCAGGTGGTCGATCCCGACTCCGGTGAGTGCGCGCTGCACGGAATCGTCGAGCGCATCGGTGACTCCGACGGCCGTGTCGCGGTGACTCGGGGTGACGACACCACCGAGAAGACGACGGACATCCCCGACCACGAGACGGGGCTGCGGCTGGCGTTCGAGATGATGGCCGACGCCGGCTTGTCGTTGACGGACGCGGGAATCACCGCCGTCGGACATCGGGTGGTGCACGGCGGGACGGTGTTCAGCGAACCGGTCCTCATCGACGACGACGTGGTCTCCACCATCGACGAGTTGAGTTCGCTGGCGCCCCTGCACAATCCGGCGAACCTGCGCGGAATCGAGGTCGCGCGCCGTGAACTTCCCGACCTCCCGCAGGTCGCCGTGTTCGACACCGCCTTCTTCCACACGCTGCCCGCGGCAGCGTCGACGTATGCGATCGACGCGGATGTCGCTGCGGCGCACGACATCAAGCGGTACGGCATGCACGGAACGTCCCACCAGTACGTCAGCTCGGCGGTCACCGATCATGTCGGCAACGAGGTGAACCAGATCGTGCTGCATCTGGGGAACGGTGCGTCCGCGTCCGCTGTCAGCGACGGCGTCGCGGTGGACACCTCGATGGGGCTGACCCCGCTCGAGGGCCTGGTGATGGGTACGCGCAGCGGGGACATCGATCCGGGCATCGTCATGCATCTGAGGCGCAGCGCGGACATGGACGTCGACGCCATCGACGAACTGCTGAACCGCCGGTCGGGCATCAAGGGATTGAGCGGAGTGACCGATTTCCGTGAACTGCGACAGGCGATCGACGACGGCGACACCGCGGCCGCCCTCGCGTTCGACGTGTACATCCACCGGCTGCGGAAGTACATCGGTGCCTACATGATCGAACTGGGGCACGTGGACGTCATCACCTTCACCGCCGGGGTGGGGGAGAACTCCGCGGAGGTGCGTGCGGCGGCGCTGGCGGACCTCGAGATGTACGGGATCGAACTCGACGAGGCGCGCAATGCCGAGCGCGGCAGGGGGATTCGCACGATCTCGACCGACGATTCGCCGATCACCGTCCTGGTCGTCCCGACGAACGAGGAACTCGCCATCGCACGTGCGGCTGTAGCCCTGGTGGGATAGGCCCGGTGGGCTAGGTCAGAACAGCGACTTGGGCCGTACCGCATTCGCCAGATCGACCAGCGCGAAGCGGTGCGACCGGGTGCGCGCCGTGCGGGCGAGCGATCTGAGGGCTGCTTCCGCTCCGGTCCGCAGACCGTCCCGCGTGAACGGGAGTCCGAGTATCGGCGCGGACGACTCCGGCGTGTGCCCCGCCTCCATCCACTCCAGCGCGGTGCCCAGCACGACCGTACGCAGTTGCAGCGCACGGGGTTCGCGGGCAGGAAGCGCCTCGACGCGCCGGGCGGCCTCGTAGAGTGCGCCCTCGTCGGTCTCGGCTGCGGGCCCGGACAGCAACGTCAGCACGCTGGTCATCCTGGCCATCGAGAAGTGCCGCGACGTGGGGGGAACCAGATCGAGCGTCAAGATCGCGTCGAGCAGAGCGCCGCGCTCGGTCAGGCGCCGGGCGAGCCCGAATGCCGCGCTCACGATGCTCCGATCGGTACGCCAGACCGTGGTGTACATGGTCTCGGCGAGTGCGCACCAGGTGGTGTGGTCGTCGTCTGACGTCTGCTGCGCCAGGAGTTCCGCGGTGGCGGCGAGCGCCAGCTTCGGGCCGATCTCCCCGGGCATCGCGGAGAGCACCGAGTCGAAACGCTCCGCGGCGTCGACGAAGTTCCGGCACAGCAGGGCGGTGGTGCCGCGGTGCCAGTCGACGCGCCAGTTGCCCGTCACGTCATCCAGTCTGCGGAGCACCTCGGAAGCGGAGTCACCCTCTCCCAGATCGAGATACGCCCGGGTCTCGGTCAGGACGGCCTCGACGGATCCCATCGTGTCCTCGCCCACGACACGGTCGAGTCCGTTCTCGCGGGCGAGTCGGAGCGAGTCGAGAGTCTGATGCGGCTCGCTGTGCACGGCGGCGGCAATGAGGTGCGCACTGGGGTCGGACGTGTCCAGGAGCGGCACGGGCAGCGCTGCGACGACGTCGCGAGGATTGAGTCGTGCGACACGGTGCCGGCCGTCGATGTAGACGTCCGTGACCGCCACCTGCTCGTCGGTTCCGAACGTCGTGCGCTGTGGACTGAACACGGTCGACAGCGACGGGTGCGCATCGCCGGTCTGCTGCGAGAGTGCATCGCGCAGAACGCCACTGAGCTGGCTGGCGGCTTCGTCGGCACTGCGGAAGCGTGCAGTCGGGTCGGCGGACGTCGCCCGTCGCAGCAGTCGGGAGTAGAACTCGTACTCTGCCAGAACCGGCGAATCCTCGGGAAGACCGTCGACGTAGCGTCCGTGCTCGGAGGGGACATCGAGGGTCAGCACGGCCAACGTCCGACCGACGGTGAAGATGTCGGAGGCGACGGTCGGTCCGGTCCGGACGATCTCGGGGGCCTGGTATCCCGCCGTGCCGTACAGGTACCCGTAGTCCTCCAGCGCGCTCACCGCACCCAGGTCGATCAGCTTGATCTGATCCTGGGTCACCATCACGTTCTCGGGCTTGAGGTCGTTGTACGCCAACCCGATCGAATGGAGGTACGCCATGGCGGGCATGACCTCGAGCAGGTAGGCGATAGCCTCCTGCACGGGCAGCTTGGTGCGCGCAGGATTGTCGGTCATGATCTGGCGCAGCGTGCGCCCGCCGACGTACTCCATGACGATGTATCCGGTCGACCCCGCCGACTCGGCGGCCCCCTTGCGGGGTTGCTCGACGAAGTTGTAGATCTTGACGATGCCGGGGTGCGTCACTTCCGCGAGGAACTGCCGCTCGGCCATCGCGACGGCATGAGCCTCGGCATTGCCGAAGTGCAGCAACCCTTTCAGCACGACCCAGCGGTCACTGACGTTGCGGTCGATCGCCAGGTAGATCCAGCCCAGCCCACCGTGCGCGATGCAGCCCTGCACCTCGTACTGGCCGGCCACCATCTCTCCGGGCTCGAGCAGCGGCGAGAAATCGAAGTGGGTTCCGCAGCGGGGGCAGTCGCCCGCCGGGTCGGCGGGGCGTCCGTCGACGCTCCGTCCCACCGGGGCGTTGCACTTCCAGCAGAACCGCTTGCTCTCGGGGACACGAGGATCCGACATGACCGCGGTCGCGGGATCGACCTCGGGAATGCGAGGGAGCTCCACCAGTCCACCGCCGAGGCGCCGGCGAGAACCGGTCCGCACGCGACGACTCGGGCGTGACGAGCGCGTCGTCGTCTCCGGGCGCAGCGACGCCCGCGTGGCGTCGGTGTCCTCACGCAGTGACGCGCGGGTGGCGTCGGTGTCCTCGCGCAGCGATGCACGCGTGGCGTCCAGGTCGGGTTCCGTACTCATGATCAGCGTCCGTAGACCGGGTAGGGGGCACCGGGTGAGGGCCCCAGAACGGACAGCCACCGGGCATAGATGGCGTTCCAGGTGCCGTCGTTCCGCAGTCGCTCGAGTGTCCTGTTCACCAGCTGCACCAGATCGTCGTGTCCGAGGGTGATGCCGATGCCGTAAGGCTCTGCGGCGATGGACGATCCGACGATCTCCAGATACGGGTCCTGTGTCGCCAGACCCGCCAGGATCGCGTCGTCGGTGCTCACGGCGTCGACACCACCCTGCTGCAGGATGACCAGGCAGTCCGCCCAACTGGGGACGGTGGTGATCTGCGCGCTCGGTTGCAGGCGCTGGATGCGCAGCAGTGACGTCGTGCCGGCCGCCGCGCACACTCGTCGTCCACCGAGGTCGTCGACACCGCGGATCCCGGACCCCTTGACGGCCAGCACCCGTTGATCCGCTTGGTAGTAGACGGTGGAGAACGTCACCCGCTCGCGTCGGGCGCACGTGATGGTCATGGTCTTGACGACGATGTCGACGTCGCCGTTCGCCAGCGCATCCAACCGCTCCGCGGACGACAGGATCCGGTACTCGAGCTTCTCGGGGTCACCGACGAGATCGCGGGCAACCTCGCGGGCGATGTCCACGTCGAAACCCGTGATCTCACCGCTGACCGGATCACGGAAGCTGAACAGGTTGCTGCCGGTGTCCAATCCGACGATCAGTCGGCCCCTCGCGCGGATGGCGTCGACGTTGGGTGCGGGAACCGGAGCTCCGTCGGGCGCAGCGTAGTTCGGGCGAAGACTCGCCCGGGGGTCCCCGCACTCGGCGGCCGGTGGGACGGGTGCGCCGGTGGTGACGCCGGCGGCGCCGTCGGGAAGAGGTTGCGCGACCGTCGCTCGATCGGGGGCCTCGGGCACCGGTGTCGCATAGGAACACCCGGTCAGCGCCACCAGTGCGAGAGCCGCCAGGGCGGCCCGGCGCATCACAGGTACTCCCGCACGCGCGACCACATGCCACCCGCCACGGCGGCGACGGCCAGCCCGCAGATGATGCCGGTACCCACGGTCAGACCGGACAGCACGCTCGCGCCGCGCTGCACGTCGTCCCGCAACGACAGCCGAGCGGAATCGATCTCACCGACGATGCTGGAATCCAGTCGACCGAACACGTCGGTGGAATCCCCGGCGGCGCTGCCGGTCGCGATGTCGACGGCGGTGTCGAAGTCACCCACGTCCAGCGCGGCGTTCATGCGGTCGTGGGACGTCGACCACAGGGACACCAGTGCGCGGGCGTCATCGAGTCGCACACTGTGTGTGTCGTCGTCGTGCGCCAACATGTCGAGCGTGTTCGCGAGGCCGGCGACGGAATCGGCGTACTGCTGCTCGTAGTCGAGGCTGCCACCGCGCCGCGTCATGCCGATGGTCTCGTCGGCGCGGGCCTGCTGGGCGAGGATCCGGCTGGTGGTGAGCAGGTCGAGGGGCTCGGCGCCGCGGACCAACGCGCGGTCGGTGGCGGTGGAGGAGATCAGGCCCGCGACCAGCATCCAGCCGAGCAGCGCCACCACGCCCACCGTCGCGCCCGCGAACCCGACGTTGACGGTGCGTCGAGTGCGCCGGCTCAGGAAGACCTGCGCGGCGATCAGGACGGCGACCGAGACGGCCAACATCAGGAACGCCGACCACGGAGGTGTGGCGAACTGACGCTGGGCGTCGGACACGTCCCCCGACTTCTCCGCGTGCAGTTGCTCGGCCCAGGGAAGCACCGTCCGCTGCATGAGGGTCGACGCCTCGGCGAGGTAGGCCGACCCCACCGGGTTGCCGACGCGGTTGTTCGTCCGCGCGGTTTCGATCAGGCCCGCGTACAGCGGCAGGTTCGTGGAAATGGTCGCGAGAAGCATCCTCGACGTGGCGTCGTCGCTCGCGAGTCCCGTCGATGCGCGGACCACCTCACCCGCGGCCGCGCCGAGCGATTCGGTGTAGCGGCCGCGGACGTCGCCCGGCTCGAGTCCCCCGGACAGGAAGGCCGTCGCCGCGGTCGCGTCGGCGACGGACAGCTGGACGTAAAGATTCTGGGCCGCATCGGACAGAGGCTCGGTGCGGGCGAGGAGGAGTTCGAGAGTGCGCTGGCGATCGGAGACGGACAGCGTGGTGACCAGCGCCGTCGTCACCAGCGTCACCACGACGAGAAGGCCGACGGTGAGCAGGCGGACGGGTGTGGACCGGAGGAATTCCGATCGCTCGGAGCGGGTGTCGACAGGCGCGCGAAGAGTCAGCGCACTCGACTGCTGCGACACCAGAACCCCTTCCCCACGAGCGCCGGGCCCTACCTCACAGGTGGAACCGTGTCCGGATTCGAGCATAGGCCCACCTGCGCTCGAACACATGCCTACCTGCGTTGCCGTTCACGGCCGGGCGGACGAATCGAGAAGACGAATAGGGTGGAGCGATGCGGACGGTGAACCATGCGCGGTGACGGCGACGGCTGGGTCTTCAGCAGCGACGGGAGCCGGCACTGGGGTCGGCACGGTGCGGCGGGTCTGCTGCTGCGCGCGCCGAGCGGATCCGGCGAGTCGTCGGTGCTGTTGCAGCATCGCGCGGCATGGAGCCATCAGGGCGGAACGTGGGCTCTACCGGGGGGCGCGCGGGATTCTCACGAGAGCGCCGAGCACGCCGCCGTGCGCGAGGCGGGCGAGGAAGCCGGCATCACCGACGACCTGCTGACCGTCCGCGCAGAACACGTCACCGCCGTCGAGGACTCCGGGTGGTCGTACACCACCGTCGTCGCCGATACGGACCACGAACTGGACACCGTGCCCAACGGGGAGAGCACCGAGCTGCGCTGGGTGGCCGAGAAGGACGTCGAGAGCCTGCCGCTGCATCCCGCGTTCGCCGTCAGCTGGCCGTCGCTGCGCACCGTCGCGGTCCGTGCCGTGCTGGCGCCGGACGCGTCGCTCGACCTGGGCGCGAGAACCGTTCGCCTCGACGTCGGACGCTTCGGCTGGGTCGTCGACGTCGTCGCCGCGGACGACGTGGAATCGGCCGTCGCCGCGGCGCAGCACCCGACGGAGCTGCACACCGTCGTCGTCACCGCCGACGACGCGGTCCGTGGGGCCGTCTCCGCCGACGTGACGGTCCTCGCCCCCGAGTCGCTCTGACCGACGCTCAGGGCAGGAGATCGAGCAGTGCCCTCGCGGCCGCTTCGGGATCACGTGCCTGCGTGATCGCGCGGACCACGGCGATGCGGGTGGCTCCCGCGTCGAGTGCGTGCTGCACCGTCGACATCTCCACCCCGCCGATCACGAACCACGGGCGAGTCGGATGCGAGTCGGCGACCTCGCGCACGACGTCGACGCCCGCCGCGGACCGACCGGGCTTGGTCGGAGTGGCCCAGACCGGGCCCGTCGCGAAGTAGTCGACGCCGTCCTCGATGTCGGCGAGAGTGGCCTGCGACCGGTTCTGCGTGGACCGGCCGATCACGACGTCCGGGCCGACGATGCGCCGCGCGTAGTGGACGGGCAGATCGTTCTGGCCGAGGTGCAGCACGTCCGCGCCCGACGCCAAGGCGATGTCGGCGCGGTCGTTCACGGCCATCAGCGCGCCGTGCCGTCGGCAGGCAGCGGAGATGACGGCGAGGGCGGCGAGCTCCTCCTTGGCCTCGAGGGCCCCGAACTTCTTCTCGCCCGCGGAACCCTTGTCTCGCAGCTGGACGATGTCGACTCCACCGGACAGTGCGGCATCGACGAACTTCGCCAGATCGCCGGTGTCCCGGCGCGCATCGGTGCAGAGGTACAGGCGGGCGGTCGCGAGCCGCTCGCGGGCAGTCATTCCCAAGGTGGTCACGAGCACGAACCTAGTACGTGGGCCGGTACGGGACGACACGCTCACCGGATAGAGTGGACGACGAACGAACACGGGAGTCCCGCTGGGGGCTGAGAGTGGGCCGCAGGCCCAGACCGTAAATACCTGACCCGGGTCATGCCGGCGGAGGAAGTGAGTTTCCGTGGAGCGATCCGTGACCGTCGTGGGCGGAGGAGTGATCGGGCTGTTCATCGCCCGGGCCGCCGCGACGGCGGGATGGTCGGTCACTCTGCACGACCCGGTGTTCGGCAACCGCACCGTCGGCGACGGAGCGGCGAGCTGGGTCGCCGGCGGCATGCTCGCGCCCCTGTCCGAGGGGTGGCCCGGTGAGCACGATCTTCTCTCGCTGGGAGCGGAGTCGTTGCGCAGGTGGCACGACATCGACCCGGGGCCGGGTGTGGTCACGTCCACCGGTTCGGTGACCGTCGCCTTCGACGCGGCCGACGCCGCCGACCTGCGTACCGCCGCCGACTGGGTGCGCGCGCAGGGGCACGACCTGACGATGCTCTCCCGCAGTGACGTCCGCGGACTGGAACCGGCCGTGTCGCCACGGGTGCGGGCCGGGGTGTCGGCTCCCGCCGAGATGGCCGTCGACAATCGTGCGGTGGTGGCCTTTCTCGAAGCCGAGATCCTGGCCGCGGGCGTCCGGGTGTCGCGAGAACCCGTCACCGATCTCGGGGCCGTGACGACCGAGCGGATCGTCGTGGCTGCCGGGTGGGCCGCCGCGTCGCTGGTGCCGGGACTTCCCGTCCGCCCGGTGAAGGGCGAGATCCTGCGGCTCCGCGCTCGTAGTGGGTCGGCCGCCGCGCCCACCCGGACGATTCGTGCGAGCGTCAACGGACGCGCCGTCTACCTCGTTCCCCGCGGAGACGGTCTGGTCGTCGGGGCTACCCAGTACGAGCACGGCAACGACACGGCGGTCACGGTCGGCGGTGTTCGCGATCTGCTCGCCGACGCGGAGGCGGTGTTCCCCGCCATCGGCGACTACGAACTGGCGGAAGCCGCGGCGGGACTGCGACCCGGCAGCCCGGACAACATCCCGATCATCGGCTCCGTCGACGACCGTGTGGTCGTCGCTGCCGGACACGGCCGCAACGGTGTCCTCCTCGCGCCCGTCACGGCCGACGCGGTGGTCGCAGAGCTGGACGGCGCGCCTCTCGCCGCGGCGCGATGCGCTCTGCCCCAACGATTCTCGATGACAGTAGGAGCACAGTCATGATTCCTGTCGGAGTCACCGTCAACGGTGCCGAGCACGTTCTGGATCCGGGAACGACGGTGCACACCATGCTGTCGAGCCTCGGTCTCCCCGACAAGGGAATCGCCGTCGCCGTCGACGGCGTGGTGTTCCCGCGCGCCCGGTGGGGTGAGGAAGTCGGACGCGGATGGACCGTGGACGTGCTCACGGCGGTGCAGGGTGGCTGAACAACAGGCGTCGGATGCCCTCGAGATCGCCGGCCGCTCCTTCGGATCCCGGCTGATCATGGGCACGGGCGGTGCCGCGAACCTGGCTGTCCTCGAAGAAGCGTTGGTGGCCTCCGGAACCGAACTGACGACGGTCGCCTTGCGCCGCGTCGACGCGGGCGGCGGCACCGGCGTGCTGGACCTGCTGACCCGGCTCGGCATCGCGCTCCTGCCCAACACTGCCGGGTGTCGCGGTAGCGCCGAGGCGGTTCTCACAGCCCGGTTGGCCCGAGAAGCGTTGGACACGAACTGGATCAAGTTGGAAGTCATCGCCGACGACCGGACACTGCTTCCCGACGCCATCGAGTTGGTGCGGGCAGCCGAGGAACTCGTCGACGACGACTTCGTGGTGCTGCCCTACACGACCGACGACCCGGTGCTGGCGCGACGACTCGAGGACGTGGGATGCGCGGCGGTGATGCCGCTGGGTTCACCGATCGGTACGGGTCTGGGTATCGCCAACCCGCACAACATCGAGATGATCACCTCCGCCGCGGGGGTTCCGGTGGTGCTCGACGCGGGGATCGGCACCGCGAGCGATGCTGCGCTGGCCATGGAGTTGGGGTGCGACGCGGTCCTGCTCGCCACGGCCGTCACCCGGGCACGGGATCCGCGGATGATGGCCTGCGCCATGGCGAACGCCGTCGCCGGTGGGCGGCAGGCTCGGCTCGCGGGGCGCATTCCGAAGCGGTTCTGGGCCCAGGCGTCCTCCCCCGACCTGGACTGATCTCGGGGGACCGCTAAGGGACGGGTCGGGGTGTACGTCATCCCTTCGGATGACCCGGGTCGAGACCCGGGGCTGATGTGCGACGGCAGTGTGCACGGGCATGGTGGTGCACATGATCGAAGTGACAGGCTTGACCAAACAGTTCGGTGCCAAGAAAGCCGTGGACGATCTGTCGTTCACGGTCCGCCCCGGCATCGTGACAGGCTTTCTCGGGCCGAACGGCGCCGGTAAGTCCACCACGATGCGGATGATCCTCGGGCTCGACCAGCCCACGTCGGGAACTGCTCTCATCGAGGGCCGGCCCTACCGTGAGCTGAAGAACCCGCTCCGGTCCGTCGGTGCGCTGCTCGATGCGAAGTGGGTGCACCCCAACCGATCCGCCAAGGCCCACCTGCAGTGGATGGCCGCGTCGAACGGCATCTCCTCGTCCCGCGTGGACGAGGTGCTGCGGCTCGTCGGGCTGACCGAGGTGGCCAAGCAGAAGGCCGGCGGGTTCTCCCTCGGTATGTCCCAGCGGCTCGGCCTCGCCGGCGCCCTGCTGGGAGATCCGAAGGTCCTCATGTTCGACGAGCCGGTCAACGGCCTCGATCCCGAGGGGATCGTCTGGATCCGGAAGTTCATGCAGCGCCTGGCATCCGAGGGCCGCACGGTCCTGGTGTCCTCGCACCTGCTGTCCGAGATGGCGCTCACCGCAGAGCAGTTGATCGTCATCGGCCGCGGCAAGCTCATCTCCGACTCGTCCGTGCAGGACTTTGTCGACCATGCATCGGAGTCCTCGGTGCGCGTCCGGAGCCCGCAGCTCGACGCGCTCCGGAGTGCGCTGACATCCGCCGGTCTGACGGTGAAGGAACCCAGCAGCCTCGACGAGGTGCACCCCGCCCTCGTGGTGTCGGAATCGACCACCGAGGCGATCGGTGAGATCGCGGCTCGTCACAACATCGTCCTGCACGAGTTGGCGTCGCAGCACGGGTCGCTCGAAGAAGCATTCATGAAATTGACCGGTGACGACGTGCAGTACCACGGTGCCGGCGCGGGCGACGACTCGATGGGAGGGGCACTGCGATGAGTGTTCTTGCAGCGGAACGGATAAAGCTTACGTCGACCAAATCCCCGTGGTGGTGCACGGTGATCATCGTCGTGCTCGGACTGGGTATCGGCGCCGTCATCGGCATCACCGCCAAGTCGTCCTTCTCGTCGTTCCAGAACGACGTCACCAGTGGTGAGAACCCCGGGTTCGAGCCCTTCCTGCCGACTCTGCCGGACGCCGTCGCGGGCGTCAGCGGCTTCGGCGTCCTGGTGCTCATGATCCTGGCCGCGCTGGCGATCACCAGCGAGTACCGGTTCGGCATCATCCGCACGACGTTCCAGGCAATCCCCTCTCGCGCATCGGTTCTGGGTGTCAAAGCCCTTCTGATCGGTGTCTTCGGGGCGGTGCTGTCCTTCGTGCTCACTCTCGGTGCGTTCTACGTCGCCAAGGCGTTCGCAGGACCCGATGCGGGGTCGGCTCTGGTGCTCGAGGGCGGTGAGGCGTGGCGGGCGATCTACGGTGTGCCGATCTACGCGTTCCTGTGCGTCGTGCTGGCCGTCGGTGTCGGTGCGCTGCTGCGTCAGTCGGCAGCCGCGGTGGCACTTCTCCTGCTCTGGCCGCTGCTCATCGAGTCGCTGTTCAACCTCTTCGGCAGCGTCGGGCGCGAGATCATGCCGTTCCTGCCGTTCATGAATGCGAACAACTTCCTCGGATCGCCCGGCGGGGTCGAGTACCACTGGGGTCCGTGGGGCAGTCTCGCCTACTTCGCGGCCTTCGTCGTCGTCATCTTCGGCGCGGCCGTGGTGGTGGTGAACAAGCGCGACGCATGACGGTGTCTCCCGTTAGGGTGACGTATGCGGACGAAACGGTCGACCCTGTCCCTCGCGATGTGCGCCGCCGGGGTTCTGGCCCTGGCATCGTGCAGCAGTGACACCGCAGAATCGTCCGACGAACCCGTGGCCGCACCGGTCACGGGTTCGTCGCTGTCCGAGGCCGTCTCGCTCGACGCCGTCGTCGGCCACCTGCAGAAGCTCACGGACATCGCGGATGCCAACGACGGCAACCGCGCGGCGGGAACCTCCGGATACGACGCCAGCGTCGACTACGTGGCCGGTGCGCTGCGCGATGCAGGCTTCGACGTCGAGACACCCGAGTTCCAGTTCGACAGTTACACCCTCGACTCGGTCGCGCTCCGTGCGCTCGACCGGGACGTCGAGGTCAACGCGTTCACGTACTCCCCGGCCACACCCACCGGCGGGGTGACCGGTCCGATCGTCGCAGCCCCGGCGGACGAGTCGCCGGGCTGTGAAGCGTCCGACTACGACGGACTGCCGGTCACCGGCGCGGTCGTCCTGGTTCCGCGCGGTGTCTGCTCGTTCGCGCAGAAGGGGCAGATCGCGGCGGATCGCGGTGCTGTCGCCGTCGTCGTCTCGAACAACGAGGACGGCCCGCTCGACGCCGGCACCCTGGGGTCGAAGGAGGACGCGCGCATCCCGTCGGTCGGTGTGAGCCGCGAGGACGGCGCAGCTTTGGCCGCGGCCCCCGGCCCTGCGGTGATCACCGTCGCGGCGGAGACCGAGACCACGAAGAGTCGCAACATCGTCGCGCAGACGACGACGGGATCCACCGAGGACGTCGTCATGGCGGGTGCGCACCTCGACTCGGTACCCGAGGGGCCGGGGATCAACGACAACGGCACCGGCACCGCGGCGGTTCTCGAGACGGCGTTGCAGATGGGCGGGGCGCCCGACGTCACCAACGCCGTGCGCTTCGGGTTCTGGGGCGCGGAGGAGTTGGGCCTCGTCGGGTCCACGAAATACGTCGAGTCGCTGTCGGACGAAGACAGGAACGCGATCGCGCTGTACCTGAACTTCGACATGGTCGGGTCGAACAACGCCGGTTACCTCGTCTACGACGGTGACGACTCCGACAAGACCGGCGAGCCTGCCGGTCCCGACGGATCCGACGCCATCGAGCGGGTCTTCGAGGAGACGTTGGCACGGGAAGACGCCGACGGAACCGACTTCGACGGCCGCTCGGACTACGGCCCGTTCATCGAGGTCGGTATCCCGTCGGGTGGTGTGTTCAGCGGTGCGGACGAGAACAAGACGGCGGAGCAGGCGCAGAAGTGGGGCGGGGAGGCCGACGCCCAGTTCGACCCGAACTATCACACCGCGCAGGACACGTTGGAGAACGTCGACCGCGACGCTCTGGAGATCAATGCGAAGGCCGTGGCGTACGGAATCGGCACATACGCCGAGTCCGTGACCGGCGCGAACGGGGTTCCGGTGGGTGCGGACAGGGTCGCCGCCCGCCAACCCGAGTGACAATTACTGTCACCCCGAGTAACGACAAGATATGGTTGCCAGGTGAATCGTGATGTCGGTGCCGCCCTCCGCAAGGTAGCCGACACTGCCCGCACCGTGAACAGGACTCCGCGCGTGGTGGAGATGGTCAAGCGTGTCCGCGGCGCGCTTCCCGGCGATCCGTCGTTCGGCGATCCGCTGTCCACGGCGGGGCCGGGAGCCGCACGCATGGTCGCGAGAGTGACCGATCGGCTGCAGAGCGACACCCCCGGCGCCTCCAAGGAGATGTCGCTCGGCGCACTCCAGGTGTGGCAGGCGCTGCTCGAGCGCACCGGCCGCGGCCGCGGCGAACGCGAGGTGACCATCGTCTTCACCGATCTGGTCGGCTTCTCCACCTGGTCGCTGGGCGCCGGCGACGCGACGACGTTGGTGCTGCTCAAGCAGGTCGCGCGGGCGGTCGAGCGTCCGATGCTGGACCGCGGCGGGCACATCGTCAAACGGCTCGGCGACGGTCTGATGGCCGTGTTCCCCAGCGCGGACAACGCCGTGCGGGCCGTGTTCGAGGCACAGGCGGCGCTCGCGCGGGTCGACGTGAACGGTTACACCCCGCGGATGCGCGTCGGTATCCACACGGGCTGTCCCCGCGCCGTCGGGTCCGACTGGCTGGGAGTCGACGTCACGGTCGCCGCGCGCGTCATGCAGACGGGCGCCGACGGCAACGTCATGATCTCGAACACCGCGATGGATCTGGTGTCGCCGCAGGTGCTCGACGCGGCGCAGCTGTCGGTGAAGCCCTATCGGCGCGGGTTGTTCTCGCCGAAGCTGACCGGGGTGCCGGAGGATCTACGCATCGTGAGACTGGTGCAGACGCCAGAGCGGTGACACCGGTCCGTGGCCGCCGCCGAGGTCGTAGGCCGCCTCCAGGGACTTCGTCACCCACTCCTTGGCGAAGGCGAACGCGTCGGGAACCGACCATCCGTGTGCCAACGCGCACGCCAGCGCAGCCGCCAGGGTGTCGCCGCCGCCGTGGTCGTTCCCCGTGTCGATGCGGGGGTTGGTGAACTCGAGCATCCGATCACCGTCGTAGAGCAGGTCCGTGCTGTCCGACGACGACCGGAGGTGGCCGCCCTTCACCACGGCCCACTGAGCTCCGAGTGCATGCAGCGCCTCGGCGGCGGACCGTGCGGTCCGCTCGTCGACGACCTCGATGCCGGTGAGGAGCCGCACTTCGTCGAGGTTGGGCGTGACCACGGTGGCCAGAGGAATGAGCTTGCTGCGCAACGCATCCAGCGCGTCGGCGTGCAGCAGGGAGTCGCCGTGCATGGATGCCGAGACCGGGTCGACCACCAGGGGTACGGCGCTACCGCGCCCGATGCCGACCTCGCGGCACACGTCCGTCACCGCGTCGATGATCCGAGTCGAGGCGAGCATGCCCGTCTTCGCCGCGCCGATCCCGATGTCGGACACCACCGTTCGGACCTGAGCAGCGACGACTTCGGGCGGGATCTCGTGAAAACCGCTGACACCGACCGTGTTCTGCACCGTGACGGCCGCGACGGCCACGCATGCGTGCAGTCCGCACAGGGCGATCGTGCGGGAATCGGCCTGGATTCCGGCGCCGCCACCGGAGTCGGTTCCGGCGATCGTGAGCACACGGAGCGGAGTGGAGCCGGACGGTGCGAGCGGGAGCAGTGTCACACGCGGAACTGTACTCGAGCCCGTTCGCAGTGACTTCGCCACATATTTGCCTGCTCCACCGGCGAAGAACGCCGACCTGTGGAATAGTGGCCTACGTCACACACCCACGTGACGCGCACGCTCGCGGCAACGAGGCTGCACGTGTATCGCCCCGTTCCACGTGTTCGCACAGAACCATGGTCGCCAGGAGAATGAATGATGCTGTCGGATGCGCCCGTCACCGATGTCACGGACAACCCCCATCAGAACCGTTTCGAGCTCAGGCTCAACGGCGACCTCGTCGGCATCGTGGGATATTTCCCGGTCGACTCCGTGGGGCGCGGGGCGCGCCGTCAACCGGTGGTCAGCTTCATGCACGCGGTGATCACCGAGGACTTCGGTCATCGCGGACTCGCGGCCATCATGGTGCGCAACTCGCTCGACGCCGCCCGCAGCTACGGCTGGAAGGTCAAGCCGGTGTGCACCTACGTCCAGCGGTTCGTCGCCGAGAACCCCGAATACCGGGACATGGTCACCTCCGACTGATCTCGACACGGTGTCGATACGGTCGCGATAGCGTATCAACTGCAACTTCAGTCCCATGAGTCACAGAATCGGTGATGGACTGTTGTCATGCACAACAGTCTCGTGTCCGACGATCCGAGCCGCTCGCGGTTCGAACTGACGGTGGACGACGAGCTCGTGGGCATCCTGGCCTACGAGGTCGCACCCGGAACCACCACCGTCGTGCTGCAGCACACGGTCGTCAGAGAAGAATTCGGTGACCACGGTTGGGCCGCGGTGCTGGTCCGAGGGGCGCTCGACATCCTGCGCATCGGCGATCTGACGGTGTGGCCCGTCTGCACCTATGTCCGACGGTTCATCGGTGCCAACATCGAGTACCTCGACCTGGTCGCCGATCAGGATCCGGCGTCGCTCAGTTCCACGACGACCGGTGCGTGATCGCTCGCACCCTTCCCCTTGCGTTCCTGGCGGTCGATCGACGCATCCGTGACCAGGGCCGCGAGTGCGGGCGATCCCAGCACGAAGTCGATCCGCAGGCCTTCCCTGCGCGGGAACCGTAGCTGCGTGTAGTCCCAGTACGTGTACACCCCTGGGCCCGGCGTGAACGGGCGGACCACGTCGGCGAACCCTGCGTCGACCACCGCCTGGAACGCTGCACGTTCGTCCGGTGAGGTGTGAGTGCGTCCCTCGAACAGCGCGGGGTCCCACACGTCGTCGTCGGTGGGCGCGACGTTCCAATCCCCGACCAGCGCGATGCGGGCGTCGGGGTCGGCGGCCAGCCACGACCGGGCGTCGTCACGCAAGGTGGCGAGCCAGTCCAGCTTGTAGCGGTAGTGCGGATCGTCGAGCGACCGACCGTTGGGAACGTAGAGGCTCCACATCCGCACGCCCCCGCATGTCGCACCGATCGCGCGTGCCTCGTCGGCCGGCGGGACCTCCGGGTCCTTGCTGAAACCGGGCTGATTCTCGAAGCCGATCTGCACGTCGTCCAAGCCCACACGGGAGGCGATGGCGACACCGTTCCACTGACTCGTCCCGACGTGGGCGACCTGGTATCCGATGTCGGTGAAGCGCTGGTAGGGGAATTGCTCGTCCTTGCACTTCGTCTCCTGGATCGCCAGGACGTCGACGTCGGACCGCCCCAGCCAGTCGACGATGCGATCTGCTCGGGATCGGACGGAGTTCACGTTCCACGTAGCGATGCGCACGGTGAGCGAGACTAACTCGAGGACGGACCCGGCTCCGCGTAGCGGTAGCGATGGTGCTCGCCGAAGCCGAGACCGTCGTAGAGCCGCAGAGCAGCCGCGTTCGATTCCTCCACCTGGACGTACCCGTGGGTCGCGCCGTTCTCCGCACCCCACGCGCACGCCTCGGCGCAGATCCGCCGCGCCCATCCTTGCCGACGCCGCTCGGGGTGCGTCGTCACGGCGGTGATGCCCGCCCAGCGCCTGCCGTCGGGAGCCGACGTGACGGCGACGCGGGCAGTGGCAGCATCGTCGAGCCGGAGGAACGCGGTGACCCCGTCGACCACCGAGGTCAGCAGCGGGACACCGGCCGGAGCGTCGTAACGCGGGTGATGGGCGAGCCAACGATCGTCGGGTGTCGTCGTCGCGACGGCGTCCCTCGGGGCACGCGCGTCCGTCAGAGGGCGGGTCAGCACCACGGCTGCGTCCGTGAGCGTCCACCCGGACGGTGGCCGGAAGACTCTGTCCGGCAACGACAGTCGAGGAGTCAGGCCCCGATCTCGATACCACCGCTCGATGTCGGGAAGGGAGGCCTCGGACGCGTCGGGACGCACCGGGACGGCGGAGTTCCCACGGAGAGTGAGGCCGTCGGCCGCGCGCAGCAACCATCCGTCGAGCCAGTCCTGCTCGACGCCGGGCCACGCATGGGCGGCGGCACTCTCGAGATTCCGGATCTCCGAATTCCGGATGGGACGGGCAGCGAGTGCCTTGACGACGACGACGCGATCGCGCGGGATCGTCACCGCCTCGCCCGACTCCGGCTGCACGACCAGGCTCTCGCCCGCGGCGTCGAGTCGGCCGATGACGTCGGTGAGCGGCGGCGTCGAGCCCTCCGGCAGCCGGTAGCGCACCACTACCCGGGTGCCCGGTGCCGGATCGGCCACGTCAGTCGTCGTCGTCGTGACCGAACGGATCGGCCACGGTTCCCGGAATCCAGCTCAGCCCGGGGACGCCCCACCCCTGCTTCTTGATGGCCTTCTTGGCCGCGCGAGCATTGCGGCCGACGAGGACGTCGACGTACAGGAAGCCGTCGAGGTGGCCCACCTCGTGCTGCAACATCCGGGCGAAGAAACCGTGGCCCTCGATGTCGACGGGTTCGCCCTTGGCGTCGGTGCCCGTGACCCGGGCCCACTCGGCGCGGCCGGTCGGATGCTGCTCGCCGGGAACGGACAGGCAGCCCTCGTCGTCGTCGTCCGGGTCCGGCATCGTCTCGGGGATCGCGGACGTCTCGAGGACCGGGTTGATCACCTCGCCGCGGCGACGCGTCACCGTGCCGTCCTCTGCGTGATCGGGGCAGTCGTAGATGAACAGTCGCAGCGACTCTCCGACCTGGTTGGCAGCCAGGCCGACACCCTTGGCCGCTTCGAGCGTGTCGTACATGTCGGCGATCAACGTCTCGAGTTCCGCGGGCGACGCCGTGACGGGCTGGGTCGGGGTGTGCAGCACCGGGTCGCCGACGATGCGGATGGGGAGAATTGCCATGGTCGGTAAGGATACTGCCCACTCCCGGGCACACTTTCGTCCACTGTCGTCGGTGTCGACGCGCCGGAAGTGTCGGCGCGTCCGGGGCGTCCGTCCGTGGTTAGATTGGCGACGAACGACACGGATGTGATTCACCGCCGTGCGCGGACCTTTCGGGGTCCGGGGGAACGCGCGCGAGAACACGGCGTAGCCCGAGTATCACGCCTGCCCGCAGTACACGGCAGGTCGGGCGACACAGACGACAGGAGCGAGATGGACAGCGCTGCAGCGCGAAGTCACGGACGATCCGGCACAGGAGCCGAGGGTTCCGGAACCGACGATCCGAGTGACGGACTCTCCCGTCGGGAACACGACATTCTGTCCTTCGAGCGCCAGTGGTGGAAGTACGCCGGCGCCAAGGAAGAAGCGATCAAGGAACTGTTCGACATGTCGGCTACGCGCTACTACCAGGTACTCAATGCACTGGTGGACAAGCCCGAGGCGCTCGCCGCGGACCCCATGTTGGTCAAGCGCCTGCGACGACTGCGGGCGAGCCGTCAGAAGGCACGTGCCGCCAGGCGCCTCGGATTCGAGATCTGACTCCGGTCGCTAGGCTCGACAGCGTGAGTAACCAGACCCCGGGCAGTCCGGATCCCGACAGTCGGACACCGGAGAACTCAGGTCCGCCGCTGCGGGCGCTCGCGATGGTTCTGCTGTCCCTCGCGATCGTGTTCCTGGGGCTCGGTGCGTTCTCGCTGACCGACTCCGGTGACGAGACCGCTCCCGCGGAGGCCGCCGCGACCAGCGCCACCACCAGTTCCGCGGTCGCCGCGCCGGCAGCGACCCCTGCACCGGCTACCACCACGGCGACACCCACGACCAGTGCCGCAGCCGCGTCCGACAGCGTCCGCGTTCTCAACAACAGCAACGTCAGCGGACTCGCGGCGGAGACCGCGCAGACACTCGAATCGGCCGGCTTCACCGTCGGGGAGACCGGCAACTACAGCAGCGGGACCATCTCCGCGTCGACGGTCTACTACGACAGCGCGGTGTCCGGGCAGCAGGCCGAGGCCGAGCGGATCGGGACGGTTCTGGGCTACGAGGTGCAGCCGCGCTTCGAGGGCATCGAATCCTCCGCGCCCGGCATCATCGTCATCGTCACGCAGTAGCTCCCCGACCGACGGACCTGCCCCCACCGTTGACTAGAGTCGATTCCACACACGTCCCACCTGTCAAGGAGACCTCCACCATGGCCAGCTCGAAGCGCAGCCGAGTCGCCCGTCGCCACCTCGTGGTGGCTCCTCTCGCCGCCGTCGCCGTGTTCGGCCTGGTGGCCTGCAGCAACGGCGAGGAGGCCAGCGACGTCGCCGGCACCACCCCGCCCGTGTTCACCAGCTCCGCCGCCCCGGAAGGCATGGAGAGCCACGGCGGCGAGTCGCACAGCGAAGAGGGCAGTGCGTCGGGCGCGAGCGCCGAGGGCGGCGAGGTCGCCATGACGGGCGATCTGCGCGACCCCGAAGGCGCCACCGTCGGAACGGTCTCCTTCTCCGAGGTCGACGGCCACCTGTCCGTCACCGTCGAGGCGGAAGGCCTGACCCCCGGCTTCCACGGCCTCCACATGCACCAGAACCCGGTGTGCGAGCCCAACTCGGTAGCACCCACCGGCGGCGAGCCCGGCAACTTCCTGTCCGCGGGCGGCCACCTCCAGGTGAACGGCAACACCGGACACCCGGCCAGCGGCGACCTGACGTCGCTGCAGGTCCGTGAGGACGGCACCGCCGACCTCACCACCACCACGGACTCGGTCACCCTGGACGATCTGAGCGGCGGCGTCGCGGTCATCGTGCACGCCGGTGCCGACAACTTCGCCAACATCCCGAACCGCTACACGCTCCCCGACGGTGCCGCAGTGCCCGACGCCACCACGCTCAGCACCGGTGACGCAGGCGGCCGCGTCGCCTGCGCCGTCGTCGAGTCCGAGTAGAGCAGGACCGTCGCTCTGACATCGCCCCGCGACACCCGGGTTCCGTTCGCCGGGTCGGAGCGTCCGACCATCGGCGTCGAGTGGGAGATCGCGCTCGTCGACAGGACGACACGCGACCTCTCCAACACCGCTTCCGAAGTCATGGAGGGGGTGGTCGAGCTCGCCGGTGGTGCGACACCGAGGGTGACCAAGGAACTGCTGCGCAACACCGTCGAACTGGTCACCGACATCTGCGACACCGTCGGCGAAGCGATGGACGATCTGGGCGAATCGCTCGATCTCGTTCGGCGAGCGGCAGATCCGTTGGGCGTCGACCTGTTCTGTGCCGGCACGCACCCGTTCGCGGAGTGGTCGTCGCAGCAACTCACCGCCGCGCCTCACTACGACGAGCTCATCGAGCGCACCCAGTGGTGGGGGCGTCAGATGCTGATCTGGGGAGTGCACGTCCACGTCGGACTGCGCTCTGCCGACCGTGTCTTCCCGATCCTCAACTCGATCCTCTTGCAGTACCCGCACCTGTTGGCTCTGTCGGCGTCGTCGCCCATGTGGGCGGGCTCCGATACCGGGTATGCCAGCAACCGCGCCTTGATGTTCCAGCAGCTGCCGACGGCCGGACTGCCGTTCCAGTTCGAGGAATGGTCGCAGTTCGAGGGTTTCGTGCACGACCAGATGAAGACCGGCGTCATCTCTCAGCTCGGGGGCATGCACTGGGACATCCGGCCGGTACCTCGGCTGGGGACCATCGAGATCCGCGTGTGCGACGGCGTGTCCACCAAACGCGAACTCGGCGCTCTGGTCGCGCTCATCCACTGCCTGGTCGTCTACCTCGACGAGCGCCTCGACGCCGGCGAGACGCTGCACACCATCCCGCCCTGGCACGTGCAGGAGAACAAGTGGCGCGCAGCGCGATACGGCCTCGACGCCGAGATCGTGCTCGACGCGGACAGCAACGAGCGGTTGATGACCGACGACCTGAACGACCTGCTCGAGAAGCTCACCCCGATCGCCGTGCGACTCGGATGCTCCGACGAGCTGGCGAGCGTCGCGGACATCCCGCGCAAGGGAGCGTCGTATCAACGCCAGCGTGAGGTGGCCCGGACGTCGGGCGGCGACCTGGTGGCCGTCGTCGACTCTCTGATCGCCGAACTGGCCTGACGTTCAGTCGTTGCGCTCGTCCTCGCGGAGGTCGTCGATCATGAACAGGTCGTCGCGGCTGCTCTGCTCCCGGTAGGCGACCTGGCCGACGGTGTGCGCGATGATCGGCGCGGTGAGCACGGTGAAGACGCCCACCAGGAAGATCATCCAGATGTCGACGTTCCCTCGCAGGCTGATGAACGCCCCGATGAGGATCAGGATCAGCCCCACCACTTGAGGTTTCGTGGCAGCGTGCATGCGAGAAAGAGTGTCGGGGAAGCGCACGACACCGATGGCTGCTGTCAGCGCGAGGACCGATCCGAGGATGATGAACGTGCCGCTGACGATGTCCAGAACGAGTCTCACGAGTTCTCCCGCCGATCGCGTGAGCCGCTTTCACGCGGCGGATGGGGAGTGCGGGCTGCGGCCGCCGCGGCGGCGCGACGTGTCTCGGGGGAGTCGGCGACGCGGAACCGGGCGACGCTGACCGACCCGACGAATCCCACGACCGACAGCGCGACGATCGACGGCACCAGGGTGGTGTCGCGGCTGTACACCGCCCACACCATCACCCCGCACACCGTCAGCGCGATGAGCGTATCCACCGCGACGAGGCGGTCCAGCGAATTGGGGCCCGCCAGGAGGCGATACGCGGTGATGACCGCGGCAGCCAGCAGCATGATGCCGGACGCCACGAGTACGACGGTCATGATCGTTCGTCCTTGTCGTCGGGGCTCGAGGTCGTGCCGTGTTCCGAGTAGTCCGTCGAGATGTCCTCGACGGTCTCGGCCACCGAATCGACGTCGGTGTCGGCCGTGGAGGTGGTCTCGACAGCGGGGTGCCATTCCGGGTCACGCTCGAAGGCGGAGATGAACGCGGTCTCGTAGGCCCGCACGATGGTGCGGAACTGGTCCACGGCATCGGGTTTCGCGACGTCCAGCACGTGGATGTAGAGGACGCGGTCCTCGCGGTCGATGTCGAGGACCATCGTGCCGGGCACCATGTTGAGCGCGTCCACCATGAACGTCAGCACCAGATCCGACTTGATCTGCACCGGATACCGCAGAACGGCGTTGACCGGAGGCGGACCGGGTCGAACCGCAGCCCACGCGACCTGCACGCTGGAGACCGCGGCGTAATAGACCAGGACCCCGATCAGCTTGACCATGGACAACGGGTGCACGCGGCCCTCGACGGGAACACGAGGCAGGGCCAGAACGGTCATGACGAAGATGCCGACCGCGATGCCGCCCAGGATGTTCGCGGGAGAGACGTTGCCCCACAGCAACACCCACACACCGGTGAGCCAGGCCAGCAACGCTGCCTTGAGCGCGATGTCGCGACTCATCATGGTCATCGCTCGCCCTCCCGGCCGTCCGCGTACGTGACCGGATCGTCCACGGTGCCGAGCACCGCGGAGATGTAGACGTTCCGATCCCGCAGATCGTCCGCCGCTCGATCACTGATGCCGATGAACGGTCCGGCGAACACCGTGAGGGACAGGCCGACCGCGACCAGGCCCACCGTCGGGATCAGCATGCCGATCGGCATCCTGCCCGGATCCGTCCGACTGCCGAAGTCCACGTCGTTCGCGTTGTCCAACAGCGCGTTCGGGGAGTCGTCGGACATGTCGCCGTCGGGCGCGTCGGCGCGTGCACGCCAGAACGCCTTGGTCCACACACGTGCCACGACGTAGAGCGTCAGCAGGCTGGTGACGGTTCCGCCGGCAACGAGGATCCACGCCAGCGACGTCGCCTTCTCCGCGCCGGCCTGGAGCAGGGCAACCTTGCCGATGAAGCCCGAGAACGGGGGGATACCGCCCAGGTTCAACGCCGGGACGAGGAAGAGGATCGCCAGCAGCGGACTGGCCGCCGCGAGGCCGCCGAGCCGCCGGAGCGACGACGAGCCGGCCTGACGCTCGATGAGTCCGACGACGAGGAACAGCGTGGTCTGCACCAGGATGTGGTGCGCGACGTAGTAGACCGACCCCGACAGTCCCGCCTTCGTCGACAACGCGACGCCGAAGATCATGTAGCCGATGTGGGAGACCAGTGTGAACGACAGCAGTCGTTTGATCTCGCTCTGCGCTATGGCACCGAAGATGCCGATCACCATGGTCAGCAGGCCGGCGACCAGCAGCACGTTGTCCATCGCGCCGTCCGGGAACAGCAGCGTGTGCGTCCGGATGATGGCGTAGACACCGACCTTGGTGAGCAACCCGGCGAAGACCGCGGTGACGGGAGCCGGGGCCGTCGGATAGGAGTCGGGAAGCCAGGCGGACAACGGGAACACCGCGGCCTTGATGCCGAAGGCGATCAGCAGGATCGAGAAGATGGCCAACCGCGTGCCGTGCGGGATGTCGTCGAATCGCAGTGCGAGCTGAGCGAAGTTCAACGTGCCGGTCGCGGCGTACGTCGCGGCGATGCCCGCCAGGAAGATCATCGACGACACGACCGACACCATGACGTACGAGACGCCCGCCCGGACACGCTCGGCGCTGGCACCGAGCGTCAACAACACGAACGATGCGACGAGCAGGACCTCGAACCCGACGTAGAGATTGAAGAGGTCACCGGCGAGGAACGCGTTGCAGACACCGGCGGTCAGGGCCAGGTACGTCGGCAGGAAGATCGACACGGGCTGGTTGGCGTCGCCGTCGCGAATGCCCTGCCCGACGGCGTAGACGATGACCGCGAGTAGAACGATGGTCGAGACCACGAGCATGAGGGCCGACAGTCGATCCACGACGAGGGTGATGCCCATCGGGGCTTCCCAGCCGCCCACCTGCAGTGCAGTGGTGCCGTCGCGATCGGCGAGGTAGAGCAGCACGCAGGAGATCGCGGTGACCGCGACCAGCGCGAGAATCGTGACCGCCCGCTGAGCACGAGGCTTGCGGCCCAGGACGAGGCACAGCGCCGCAGCGAGCAGTGGAATCAGGACGGGGAGCGGCGTCAGCGTCCCGATGATGTCGGGTGACAGTGTCATCGGCTGGTACCGCCGGTCTCCACGTCGTCGCGATCACGGAACTTGCCTTCGTGCAGGTCCTCGTAGCACTCGAGGTCCTCGCGGTTGGCCAGCTTGTCCAGGGGAATGGGATTTCCGTCCTTGTCGAAGGCGTCGCCGGCCTCGCCGGGTTCGCCCGTGATCGGATCGTCGGACTTGTCGCGGTCCGGTGCGTCCGCGAGGCTGCGACGGGTGAGGACCTTGGTGTCCTCCGGGTCGTTCTCGACGACGTCGGCGACGTTGATGGTGTACGAGCGGTAGGCCAATGCCAGCACGAACGCCGCGATACCCATGGTGATGACGATCGCGGTGAGGATCAGGGCCTGCGCCAACGGATCGGCGTCGCCCTCGGCGACCTCCGAGACTCGGCCGACCACCGGCGGATTACCGGAACCGCCGCCCGAGGTGAGGATCAGCAGGTTCAGACCGTTGCCCATCAGCAGCACGCCGAGAAGCATGCGGATGATGCTGCGTTCGATCAGCAGGTAGACGCCCGCCGCGATGAGCGCGGCGACGAGGACGAGCATTCCGATGTTCGCGGTCACTGGCGACTCATTTCGATCTGTGCGTCCAGGCGAGCCCCGAGGCTGCGCAGGACGTCGAGGACGAGTCCGACGACGATGAGGTAGACGCCGAGGTCGAAGAACAGGGCGGTCACCATCTTGATGTCACCCAGGATGGGCAGCGTCAGCTCGAAGGTCGCCGACGAGAGCACCGGTGCACCCAGGAACAGGGACGCCGCGGCAGTGCCTCCGGCGAACAGCAGTCCGATGCCGAGAATCTTGCCGGCGTCGAACGGCAGCGTCTCGCCGAGTTCGTACCGACCACCGGCGAGGTACCGCAGGACGAGAGCCAGACCGGCGGTGAGCCCACCCGCGAAACCACCGCCGGGCGCGTTGTGTCCGGCGAAGAAGAAGTAGATGGACAACATCATCACGGTCGGGAAGACGAGTCGGGTGGTGATCTCGAGGACCAGCACTCGATGCCTCGGATCGATCAGATCGCTGCCGCTCAGCCACGTGATTTCCGACGCCACCTGCTGGCCGTCCATCGACGACGGGGCGTCCGACACGCGGGGGGCGCTACCGAACCGGCGATTGCGGAACACCAGGCTCGCGACGCCGGTGGCGGCCACGAGCAGAACCGAGATCTCCCCGAGGGTGTCCCACGCGCGGATGTCGACGAGGATCACGTTGACGACATTGCTGCCGTTGCCCAGGTTGTAGGCGGCGTCCGGGAGCAGGTCCGCGATCGGCCGGGTGCTGCGCCCGTTCATCGCGTAGGCGCCCACCACGGTGACGGTGATGCCGACGACGACGGCCAGTGCGGCGCGCAACTTCTTGCGTCCGAAGCTGCGGCCCTCGTCGATCTCGGCGGGCAGCTTGCGCAGCACCAGGACGAAGACGACCAGCGTCAGCGTCTCGACGAGGAACTGTGTGAGGGCCAGGTCGGGGGCGCCGTGGATGGCGAACAGCACCCCGCAGCCGTACCCGGTCACACCGACGAGCAGGACGGCCGCGAGGCGGTTCCGCATCACGACCGCACCGATCGCGGCGGCCACCATGATGGCGCCCACGATGAGTTGGATCGGGGAGTCCGCCAGCCGTCCCTGCACGCCGTCGCGGGTGTAGACCACGAGCGAGATCAGCGGGAACAGAGCGAGCGTCACCAGGATCGTGGCCTGCGTGCCGGGCAGCGAACCGCGCTGAGTGGTTCCGGTGAGGCGCAGCGACAGCAGATCCATCAGGTAGAGGACCCGGTCGTACACGCGGTCGGCATTGAGCGGAACCGCCGGGACCGTCCGCGCGATGGTCTTGTGCACCCGGTAGAGAAGAACGCCGGCGGCGATGACGACAGCGGTCAGGATCAGCGGGAGGTTGACGCCGTGCCACAGCGCCAGGTGGTAGTCCTTCGCGCCGTACGTCGGGAGAGTCTTGCTGTACGGGGCGATCAGCGTGTCCACAACAGGTGCTGCCAGTCCCGCTACGGCGCCCAGAACTGCGAGCAGCACCGGCGGGAACAGGAAGAACGCTCCCGGGGCGTGCATTCCGGCGACAGCCGCACTGGGGCCGCGGAGCTTCTTCCGTCCGAATGCGCCCCACACGAACCGCAGGCTGTAGGCCACGGTCAGGATCGACCCCACCACCATCGCGGCGAGGACGAGTGCCGAGGCCAGCGGGCCCATCGCGTCGGAGTCCAGAGTCGATTCGAACGCGGTTTCCTTGCCGATGAATCCGAGGAACGGCGGGAGGCCCGCCATGCTGGCGGCAGCGACGACGGCCGTTGCGGCCAGCACCGGGGCACGGTCGCCGAGGTGGGCGAGCTTACGGACGTCGCGGGTGCCGGTGGAGTGGTCGATGATGCCCACGACCATGAACAACGCGGCCTTGAAGAAGCCGTGTGCCAACACCATGGCGAGGCCCGCCAGCATCGCCGTGCGAGACCCGATGCCGACGATGGCGACGAGGAAGCCGAGCTGGCTGACCGTGCCGAACGCGAGGATCAATTTCAGGTCGTACGCGCGGAGCGCGCGGTAGCCGCCGATGATCATCGACCCCAATCCGAGGACGAGGATGGTGACACGCCACGGTCCTGCGTCGGCGAAGCCCGGGGCGAGCCGGGCAACGAGGTAGATGCCGGCCTTGACCATCGCGGCGGCGTGCAGATAGCCACTGACGGGTGTGGGTGCGGCCATGGCGCCGGGGAGCCAGAAGTGCAACGGAACGATGGCCGACTTGCTCAATGCGCCGACCAGGACCAGGACCAGCGCCGTGCCGGCGAGCCACCCGCGAGGTGCGGCCTCGACGACGTCGGACAGGTTGTAGCTGCCCACCATCTCGCCCAGCACGATGATGCCGACGAGCATTGCGAGTCCACCCGCCGTGGTGACCAGCAGGGCCTGCGTCGCGGCGCGGCGACTCGAGGCGCGCTCGGCGTAATGGCCGACCAGGAGGAACGACAACACCGTCGTCAATTCCCAGAAGATGTAGAGCATCAGCATGTTGTCGCTGGTCACCAGACCGAACATCACGCCGGCGAACGCCACGAGCTCTGCGGCGAAGATGCCGAGGCGGGGCTCGTCGTCCTCGAAGTAGCGCGCGCAGTACAGCAGAATGAGGGCGCCGATACCGAGCACCAGAGTCGACATGACCGCGGCCAGCGAGTCGAATCGCAGGTCGATGTTCATCGACAGGCCGGGAACCCATTCGATCGACAACCGCTGCTCGGTGTTCCAGTTCGCGGCCACCCATCCCAGTGACGCGGCGGGCACCACGGCGAGGGGGAGGAAGGCATGACGACCCCAGAACCGGACGAGAACGGGCGCGACAAGCGCTGCTACCGCGTGGGCAACGAGGATGAAAAGCAAGTGGCACTCCGTCGGGGACGTCGGGGCGGCGGGGTGTCAGGACGTGAATCCTTCGGAGTCCATACTACGGGGGACGTGAACCGCAGTCGCGATCGTCATACCCGCCCCCGGTACGGGTATCGTCTGCTCGCTATGAACGGACCTCTCCGCACCGCTGCTCTGGCTCTCGTCCGTGACGGTCGGATGCTTCAGGCCAGATCGCACGGCAAGCGTGCGTTCTACATGGCCGGCGGCAAGATCGACCCCGGTGAGACGCCGATCGACGCGCTGCAGCGCGAAGTCCGCGAAGAGCTCGGAGTCGACGTCGTCGGTTTTACGGTCGAACTACTCGGGGTGTTCGAGTGCCCTGCCTTCGGAGACCCGCAGGGCCGGGAACTGCACATGAGTTGCTTCACCGCGGACCTGACCGGCGAGCCCGCCGCGACCAGCGAGATCGCCGAACTCCGCTGGTTCACCGTTGCGGAATACGCCGCGATGCCCGACGTGGCGCCGGGTTCGATGCTGGTCTTCCGCCACCTGCAGGCCCGGGGGCTCGTGAACTGAGCGTCACGCCGTGCCCGGCTCGGGTGAGTCCGGGCGGCGGGAGAGCCACACGATGCGCAGTGTGCACAGCACCCCGACCGCGAGCGCGAGGTAGGCCGACGTGAGATCGGTGCTGGTGAGGACGGCGCTTCCCTGCAGCAGATCGGTCGCACCGGCGGTGGGATCGGCTAGCAGTGCGTCGAGGTCGGACTGGCTGAGATCGCGGGTGGTCGCGACTCCCACCGGGACCGGCACCGCCGCGGCGACGAGGATCGCAAGCCCCGGCAGCGACACTGCCAACGGTCGCACCGACGCATGCGGATCCGCTGTGACGGCGGTCAGTGCGATCGGGACCAGCGCGGCGACCACTCCGAGCGCGACGGCGGTGACCGCGTCGACGTGGACGGCCGCCGCGATCATCGGGACGGCGGCCAGCACAGCTGCCGCTACCCACGAGGTGATTTGCCCGACGGGCAACCGCCAAGCGATCGCTGCCCCGACGACGAGGCCGGCGACTCCGGCGGCGGTGAGAACTCGCGGGTCGATCGTCGTGCGCGCCCCGGCGTTCCACATCGCGATTGCCGACGCGGTGATCAGCACACCGATGATCACGGTTCGGGCGTCGGCTGCTTCCCATCGCGCGGCCACACGGTCGATGACGAGCAGGGCGACGACCAGCACGGTGATCGCCTTCCACAGCTGGTACTCGGAGGTCCCGACGAACTCGACGCAGAGTCGGCACACGAGCGCGACGATGCCGGCGTAGACGACGAGTCGGGTGAGTTCGCTGCGGGACGGATCGGCACTGTCGTCGACACCCGGGCGGTACAGCGCGGCGGCCGCGACACAGAGCACGAATGCCGCGCCGAGCAGCCACCAGGCGGGTTCGCCGAACACACTGGAACTGTCGAGCCGGGACGCGACGAAGGAGTCGGACGTCGCGATCGTTCCGACCGAGGCCAGCAGCGTGCCGCCGAACAGTCCCGTCGCGAGCGCGACCCACCCCGCCCTGGAACGACGCGTCGCATGGAGCACCAGTCCGACCAGCAGTCCGGCCGCGCAGGACTTGAGGATGTGCAGTGCGGTGAAGACGGAGAGACTCGCGGCCTCGGGGAGCGCGACCTTGGTGAACGCGAGGACGACCAGCATGACGGCGGCGAGCACCCACGGCGTGATGCGAGCGGACAGACGCATCGCCGCGGCGAGCGCGACGGTGACCACGACCAGTAGTTGACCGACCGTGGTGGCGGTGGATTGAGTCGAGGACCATCCGATGAGGTCGTCGACCGTCGCGGCGAACGGCCACCTGTCGCTGCGGGGACCCGACCATGCGATCCCGGCGACAGCACCGGCCAGCGCGGAGGCGAGGAGTGCACTCGCAGTTCTCATGCGCGGCGCCGTCGGACGAGTTCGGCGCCCACGGCGCACAGAGCTAGGGAGATCATCGCCACCAGTGTCCCTGCCGTCGGGTCGGCGACGGTGATCGAGTCCGGCTGCAGGGTCAGCGGGGTGTACGCGGTCCACCCGAAATCTGCGGTGATCGGGGAGGACGGCATGTCGGAGAGCGCGAGCGGGACCAGCAGTCCCGCAGCTACCACGGTCGGCGCCGGGTGGTCGTCCGTGGCACTCGAGCATCCTCCGACGACCGCGCCGGCAGTTGCAGCGACGGCGACGACAGCACCCCAGCTTCCCGTCCCGCCGAGGTGAACAGCGACGACAGCGGCAGCAGCGCACAGGATCGCGACGGGAACTCCGATCCCGGGGCGTGCCAGGACACCGGCGACGGCTCCGAGAGACGCCGACACCACGACCACCGCGGCGAGCCGGGGATCGAGAGCCTCGATACCGCGCGAGGCGGTGAGGAACGTGAGCGCCGCCGTCCGGAGCAGTAACCACAGCACGGTCCCCGCCAAGATCAGTGCACCCGCGGACGGCACCGCCACCGCCGCGGCGACCATCAACGCCGTGACCAGCACTGTCGACAGGATCCAGGAACTGGACGTGGCGACCGGGCCGGTGATCCCGGCGGCGCCGACAGCCGCTGACAGATTGCTGACGAACACGGGGACCAGTGCGTTGAGGGAGATGGCGAGCGCCACCGATGTCGACAGAGTCGAGGACGCGGACCGCTCCCGATGTTCCGCCAGAGCCACCGCGACGACGGCGACGACCAGTGCGCCCAGTACAGCGCCGGCCGACGCGGTCGGGGGCATGGCGGGGAGGTAGTCGGCATAGCGTCGAGGGACGACCGAGGCGACGCTGCGTGCGAGGACGAATCCCACGACCACGCTCGTGCCGAGTATCGCGATCAGCGCACGGCGCGCCGCGGCCAACGCAGCCAGCGCGCCGAGCACCAGTCCCGACCCGAGCCCGCCGACCAGCGATATCGGTGCGTCGTTCGGTCCGAGAACGGCGACGGCCAGGGCTCCGACACCGAGAGCAGCAACCAGGGTCGTCGGCACTCTTCCGATGCGGCGGGACAGGAACAGCGCGGCGAGCACGGCGGCGGGGACCGCGGCGGGGGCCGAGTCGGTGCCGAGCAGGACATCTGGAGCGCACACCGCGTACACGGCGCCGAGGCCGCCGACGATCAGAGCGACCATCGTGGACACGGTCCGGAGGCGACCCATGCGAGGAAACCTAGCGGTCTCTGTCCGGGAACGGGAATCGACCGAGGCGGTCGGCGGTTGCCCCGGACATGACACTCGCAACGAAGGCCACGACACTCCTCGAACTGCACGTCCCCGGAAACCCGGTGATCCTGCCGACCGTCTGGGATGCCTGGTCCGCGAACCTCGCGGTGAGCGCCGGTTTCACCGCCCTGACCGTCGGCTCGCATCCGGTCTCCGACTCGATCGGCAAGCCCGACAACGAGGGCATCACCTTCGACGAACTGCTTACCCGCATCCGTCAGATCACCGCGGCCGTCGACGTGCCGATCTCCGTGGACATCGAGTCCGGGTACGGCGAGGACCCGAAACGACTCATCGAGGGCCTGATCGACGCCGGCGCCGTGGGCCTGAACATCGAGGACACCGTGCACAGCGAGAGTGGCCGTCTGCGTGAGGCGCAGGAACACGCCGACTTCGTCGGAGCACTGCGCGCGGCGTCGGATGCCACCGACGTCCACGTGGTCATCAATGCCCGCACCGACCTCTTCGTCAAGCAGATCGGTGACGAGAACGACCGTGTCGACCGTGCGATCGCTCGACTGAAGCTCGCCGCCGCAGCCGGTGCCGACGTGCTCTACCCGGTCGGCTTCCACTCGGACGACGACCAGAAGCGACTCACCGCGGAACTTCCGTTGCCGGTCAACGCCATCGGCCACCCGGTGAACAACTCGAAGTCCGCGCTCGCACAGCTGGGTGTCGGCCGTGTCAGTTTCGGCCCGATCTTCCAGATGGTCCTCGCCGAGCGTGCGAAGGACGTTCTCGCCGACTGGGCGTGACCTACTCGCGGGTGCTGTAGGCCTCGAGAGCAGCCACCTGCGCAGGATCCAGGGACGGTCTGACGGCGTCGCGCGCTGCCGCGACGTCGTCGGCCGTCACCACGGCCGTGTCGACGTCGCGCCGCATCGCCGTCAGTGCCGCCTCCCGCAGCAGTGCAGCGCAATCCGCGGCCGAGTAGCCCTCGAGGTCCACCGCGAGAGCATCCAGGTCGACGTCGTCGGCCAACGGGACGGACTTGCCGGCCGTGGACAGGATGGCGCGTCGAGCCTCGGCGTCCGGCGGCGGTACGAACACCAACTTCTCCAGACGACCGGGTCGCAGGAGCGCGGGATCGATGAGCTCGGGCCGATTGGTGGCGCCCAGCACGACGACGTCCTGCAGCGGCTCCACACCGTCCATCTCGGTCAGCAGCGCCGCGACCACTCTGTCGCCGACGCCGGAGTCACCGGTCTGGCCGCGGCGCGGCGCCAGCGCGTCCACCTCGTCGAGGAAGATCAGGGACGGCGCTGAATCGCGTGCACGGCGGAACAACTCGCGCACAGCCTTCTCCGACGATCCGACCCACTTGTCCATCAGCTCGGCGCCCTTGACGGCGTGCACGCTGAGTTGACCCGAGCTGGCGAGCGCGCGTACGACGAAGGTCTTGCCGCATCCCGGTGGTCCGTAGAGCAACACCCCGCGAGGCGGATCGACGCCGAGTCGAGCGAACGAGTCGGGGTGCCGCAGCGGCCACAGCACGGCCTCCGTCAGTGCCCGCTTGGTCTCGACCATGTCCCCGACGTCGTCGAGCGTCACACTGCCGACCGCGAGTTCCTCGGTACCCGAACGTGACAGCGGACGGATGACCGCCAGCGCAGCGACCAGATCCTCCTGTGTGAGCACGGGCTCGGACGAGTCCCGGTGTGCGCGCAGTGCCGCACCGACCGCGGCCTCGCGGCAGAGCGACGCCAGGTCGGCCGCCACGAAACCCGGTGTGCGCAGCGCGATATCGTGTGCCGCGATCTTGCGGGTGGGTACGTCACGCAGCAGCATCTCGATCAGTGCGGTGCGTCCTGACGTTCCCGGAAGGGGAAGGGCGATCTCCCGGTCGCACAGGTCCGGTGCGCGGAGTCGCGCGTCGACGGCATCGGGTCGAGACGTGGTGCACAGCAGGGCGTTTCCGGCAGTCCTTACGACGCGTCGAAGACGGTCGAGGATCAGTGTCGACACGGGATCGGCCGGTCGACCTTCGGCGGCGACAGGAAGCAGAGCGTCGACGTTGGTCACGAGAAGCACGGCGCCGTCGGCACTCCCGGCCAGACGGTCGGCCGCGTCCGACACGGCCGCCAGGCGCTCCTCTGCGGCGAGGGAACCGACCGACGGCCCGTCGATCTCGATGACGCGACGTGTCGACGCCACCGCGCGGACGAAAGTGGACTTCCCGACTCCGCCGGGCCCGGTCACCAGCACACCCAGCTGTGCCGAAGCGCCGAGAGACTGCAGGAGCTCCGGTCGGTCCAGTGCCAGTTCGAGCCACTCCGTGACCTTCGACGCCTGCTCCTGCACGCCGACAAGATCCTGGACGTCGACGACATCGTGCTCCGGAGCGGGCGCGGCCGGTGCGGGAACAGTTCGGGGGGCCGACCCGCGGGTGACGGAGGTGTTCGGCTGAATGCTCACCGCGCCCGCGGGGTCGGTCGAGGTGACCGTCAGCAGCTCGGTCGTCCACGCGACGCCGACCGTCTGCGACAGGGTCTTCGACACCGACGACGTGGACGTCCCGGGTCCGAGATCTCGCGGAAGAAGGGACACCGCGTCACCGGCGACGACGACCTTGCCCAGCAGGGCGCGTCGCAACGTGGCGTCGTCGAGCGCGGCAGTGCCGGCCGATCCCGTGACGGTGACCACCGAGGCACCCTGGACCGCGACAGGTGCGACGACCACCGAGGCGTTCTCGGTCAGTCCGGCGTTGGACAGCGTGACATCGTCGAGTAGTGCAGTGCCGGTGGGTGTTCCGGGCGGAGCCTGGGCGACGACGGTGGCCGTGCGGCGCGACCCGATCAGTTCTATCGCGTCCCACTCACGCAGGCCCAGCGCGGTGAGCACCTCCGCGTGGACGCGCACGACACCGCGTCGGGCATCGGCTGCGGACGTCGTGAGGCGGACGGTCAGGGAGAGATCGGGGGAGCTCACCGGACGAGCCTATCGACCGCACACCGTTACGCTGCGCTCATGTCACGCGCAGCCGTCGTCTTCCACGAACGCGACCACGATCTGGGAGTACGCAACGTCGGGTCGCTGGGCCCGGCCCTTCGGGAGCGAGGGTTCGAGACCACGACGTTCTCCTTCGAAGGAGACAGCCGCGACGCGCAGCGCCCGCCCGCGGAGGCGTTCGACGTCGTCGTCCTCATGGGGTCACCCGACGCCGCGTACGACGACTCGTTGCCTTGGCTGGCAGAGGAGGTCGAGTTCATCGACAGCGCGGTGGCGCATCGAGTTCCGGTCCTCGGTGTGTGTTTCGGCGGTCAGCTGCTCGCGCGGGTGCTCGGTGGGACGGTCACGCGCGCCGAGCAGTCGGAGCACGGGTTCGTCTACGTCGAATCCGACGATCGTGATCTGATTCCGTCCGGACCGTGGATGCAGTTCCACGACGACACGTTCTCCGTCCCGCCGAACGGTCTGTCGGTCGCTCAGACTGCCGCAGCACAGCAGGCGTTCGTCCACGGTCCGCACCTCGGCCTGCAGTTCCACCCCGAGATCACCGCCGACGTCTTCGAGTCGTGGGTGCAGGGATGGGATGCCCGCGGTGTCCGTGCCGAGGTGGAAGCGTCTGTCGACGTCGAGGCGATCCGCGCCGAGGTCGCCGCACGCGAGGAGTCGTCACGGCAGGCGTGCGGCAGGCTCGTCGATGTGTTCCTCGACCGGGCCGCCGGGTTCCGCTAGCTCTCGTCCCTGGATGTACCGCGCTGCTCGGGGGAGCGCAGCCGCAGCCGCGCGGACGACACACCCGCGCGAGAGGTGGTGCGTCGGCGCGCGATACCGGTGCGCGTCGGGCGGCCACGGCGTGCCGCGCGGCGGACGGCGCGACGCTCCGCGGGCTTGGCCTCCCATGTCTCGGGCCGTGCGGCTACCCATCGCCGCGAGCGGATCGAGAACGGGATGTGCGCGAGGTACAGGGCGATGAGGACGATGAGCAGCACGAACGGGAACGTGATCAGCGCGGCGCCGGCGAGACCGACCAGCACCAGCAGGATCGCGGCCATGCGCGGGGGAACCGAGACGGATTTCATCGCGAACGTCGGGATGCGGCTCACGGCGAGCAGCGCAGAGAAGACCGTCCACGTGGCGACGACGTAGTACGACGACCACCATCCGTCGCCGAACTGCTGTTCCACCGCCAGCGGCAGCAGTACGACGAGGGCGCCCGCCGGAGCGGGAACACCGACGAAGTACTCGCCGGCGAAGGCGGGCCGAGAGTCGTCGTCTATCAGGGTGTTGAACCGCGCGAGTCGCAGCACCATGCTGACCGCGTAGATCAGGGCGACGACCCATCCGCCGCTGCTCCCCTCGAGCAGCGTCAGATACAGAACCAGTGCCGGGGCGACGCCGAACGAGATGGCGTCGGCCAGGGAGTCGAGCTCGGCGCCCATGCGGCTGGTGGCGTCGAGCATGCGGGCGATGCGACCGTCGAGAGCGTCGAACACCGCGGCCGCGCCGATCATGGCCAGAGTCAGGCCGAGCCGGCCGTCCAGTGCGAATTTCACGGCGGACAGCCCGGCGCACATGGCCAGTACGGTCACCGCACTGGGAAGAAGCCGGACCGCGCCCTGTCTGCCACCCAGCTCGTCGGTGTTCTCGCGGGCTGCGTTCACGGAAGCTCGGCCAGGACCGTCTCGGCTCCGATGGCGCGCTGGCCCACCAGGACCGTGGTCGTCGACCCCTCCGGGAAGTACGTGTCGACGCGCGAACCGAACCGGATGAGGCCGTACGTGTCGCCGATGGTGAGCGAGTCACCGACCGAGGTGTTGTTCACGATGCGTCGGGCCAGCAGGCCCGCGATCTGCACGACGGCCAGATCGTGTCCGCCGGTGGTGCGCAGGTGCATACTCGTGCGCTCGTTGACCTCGCTGGCGTCGGCCAGGTCGGCGGAGAGGAATTGACCGTTCTTGTGCACGACGGCCTCGACGGTGCCGGAGACGGGAACCCGCTGCACGTGGACGTCGAGAACCGACAGGAAGATGCTGACGCGGGGACGCGGAGCTGTCCCGAGGTTCAGTTCCGGTGGGGGAACGGCAGTGTCGACCAGGGCGACCTCACCGTCCGCGGGCGAGACCACGATGCCGGCGCGGTTCGGCGGAACGCGCGGGGGATGCCGGAAGAATCCCGCCATGGCACCGGCCGTGAGCAGCGACGCGGTGCGCACGCTGCGGTGACGGCGGCCGAGGGCGGCGAGCGCGAGAGGCACCGCGACGAACGGGGTTCCTGCCGGATGCAGCGGCGGAACACTCCTGCGAATCAGGTCGACGAGGTGTCCTGCTCCGGTCGGTTCGGGTGTACCAGCTGGGACAGGTCGGCGGGCCACAGGCTCCTCTAACGTCGGGTGGGGCGAGTAGGTACGCGCCCCGAAGATGGTGACCGTACGGGTCGGGGCCCCTCACAGATTACGTGAGGGGCCCCGACTC
>NZ_JXQS01000056.1:0-1995 GCF_000834565.1 Rhodococcus sp. MEB064 | reverse complement strand
ATCACCAGCAGGGGTCCCCCTTCTCCCGAAGTTACGGGGGCATTTTGCCGAGTTCCTTAACCATAGTTATCTCGATCGCCTTGGTATTCTCTACCTGATCACCTGTGTCGGTTTGGGGTACGGGCCGTGTACCAGCTCGCTAGAGGCTTTTCTCGGCAGCATAGGATCACTGAATTCGCCTCATTCGGCTATGCATCACCTCTCAGGCTGTGTGAGACCCGGATTTGCCTAGGTCTCGCCCTACAGGCTTACACCAGTGTTACCACTGACTGGCTCAGCTACCTTCCTGCGTCACCCCATCGCTTGACTACTACCAGGAAAGGTCCCGTGCATCACCACACCCGGCACCCGAAGGTGCTCCTGGTGGCTCTGGACGGTTAGTACTCCTGATTCATCATGGGCGCGGATACACGGGTACGGGAATATCAACCCGTTGTCCATCGACTACGCCTGTCGGCCTCGCCTTAGGTCCCGACTCACCCTGGGCGGATTAACCTGGCCCAGGAACCCTTGATCATTCGGCGGACGAGTTTCTCACTCGTCTTTCGCTACTCATGCCTGCATTCTCACTCGCGTGGCCTCCACACCTGGATCACTCCGGCGCTTCCCTGGCCACACGACGCTCCCCTACCCATCCACACACCTGGCACACACCCCGTAGGATGTGCGCGGGCTATTGTGCGAATGCCGCGGCTTCGGCGGTGTACTTGAGCCCCGCTACATTGTCGGCGCAAAATCACTTGACCAGTGAGCTATTACGCACTCTTTCAAGGGTGGCTGCTTCTAAGCCAACCTCCTGGTTGTCTTCGCGACTTCACATCCTTTTCCACTTAGTACACGCTTAGGGGCCTTAGCCGGCGATCTGGGCTGTTTCCCTCTCGACTACGAACCTTATCGCCCGCAGTCTCACTGCCGCGCTCTCACATCCTGGCATTCGGAGTTTGGCTGATTTCGATAAGCTTGTGGGCCCTCTAGACCATCCAGTAGCTCTACCTCCAGGATGAAACACGCGACGCTGCACCTAAATGCATTTCGGGGAGAACCAGCTATCACGGAGTTTGATTGGCCTTTCACCCCTACCCACAACTCATCCCCTCAGTTTTCAACCTAAGTGGGTTCGGGCCTCCACGACGTCTTACCGTCGCTTCACCCTGGCCATGGGTAGATCACTCCGCTTCGGGTCTAGAGCATGCGACTGGAACGCCCTATTCGGACTCGCTTTCGCTACGGCTACCCCACACGGGTTAACCTCGCCACATACCACTAACTCGCAGGCTCATTCTTCAAAAGGCACGCCATCACCCACCACACCGAAGTGTGCACAGGCTCTGACGGATTGTAAGCGCACGGTTTCAGGTACTATTTCACTCCCCTCCCGGGGTACTTTTCACCTTTCCCTCACGGTACTAGTCCGCTATCGGTCACCAGGGAGTATTCAGGCTTATCGGGTGGTCCCGACAGATTCACAGCAGATTTCACGGGCCCGCTGCTACTTGGGCATTCACTTCGACAGTCACACAGTTTTCGTCTACGGGATTCTCACCCTCTACGACAGGCCATCCCAGACCACTTCGACTAACCACATGATTTCTTACTGTCGGCCGATCCGGCAGAATCGACAAAAACAAACCCCACAACCCCACACGCACAACCCCTGCCGGGTATCACATGCACATGGTTTGGCCTCTTCCGCGTTCGCTCGCCACTACTGACGGAATCACTGTTGTTTTCTCTTCCTGTGGGTACTGAGATGTTTCACTTCCCCACGTTCCCTCCACACACCCTATATATTCAGGTGCAGGTAACACGACATCACTCGTGCTGGGTTTCCCCATTCGGACACCCTCGGATCTCAGCTCGGTTGACAGCTCCCCGAGGCTTATCGCAGCCTCCTACGTCCTTCATCGGCTCCTGGTGCCAAGGCATCCACCGTACGCTCTTCATTACTTACAACAAAGATGCTCGCGTCCACTGTGCAGTTCTCAAACAACACAC
>NZ_JXQS01000055.1:0-8715 GCF_000834565.1 Rhodococcus sp. MEB064 | reverse complement strand
TGGCGGGGCGGGGGCGCCGGTCGACGCCCCCGCCACTGTCATCCCGCCGACCGGGTCAGCCGGCCGGCTGCGTGTCCGGGATTCCGCTCTCCGGCGGTGTCGCTTCCTCGCCGGTGTACTCCTCCACCGGCGAGTCGCCGACATCCGTGACCAGGACCGGGGTCAAGTTCTCCGGCTTGCCGTTCGTGATCTTGTAGACGCTGGCACCGGAGATGCCGAGGTGACTGTCCTCCGAGTAGCGGAACGGGGCGAGCTGCGGGCCGGGCAGGTCCTTGCCCTGCGACTGCAGCGCCGACACGATCGACTCCCTGGTCGGGTTCTCACCGGCGGCCTGCAGAGCCTGGACGAAGGCGTAGGCGTGGCTCATGCCGTAGATGCGGTAGTTTGTCAGCTCTTCGCCGGTTCCGTTGGCGGCCCACACTTTCTGCCACAACTGGGTCCAGGGATTGTCCGCCGAGTCTATTCCCGGGATGTACTCCAGGGAGATCATGTTCTCGAGCGACGACGCGCCGTCGGTCACCGCGCCTTGGGAGAACCGTCCGAGCAGTGACCCCACCAGGTCCACGTCGGAACCGATGGAGCTGTAGAACCATTCGGGCGTGTAGTTCAGTCGGCGCGAGACCAGCTGGCTCAACGCGGTGTAGGACGGGACGTTGAACCCCAGGATCAGGTCGGCACCCGCTGCCTGGAGCGACGCGATCTGCGGGGCGACGTCGGTGTTACCGGACGTGTAGCGGGCGACGCCGACGATCGACTCGTCGAGATACTGACGAACGGCTTCCTCGCTGTCGCGCCCGAGATCGTCGTCCTGCAGGAACAGGCCCACCTTGGCGTCCGGGCGGTTCTTCTGCACCCAGTCGCCGATGATCTTGCCCTCGACCTGGTAGTCGGGCTGCCACCCGAAGGTGTTGGGGTACTTGGCCGGATCGTTGCCCCACATGATGGCGCCGGACGAGACGAACAGATCGGGCACGCCCTCCTCGTTGAGGAAGTCGATGACGGCACTGTGCGTGGCGGTGCCCAGACCGCCCACCATCGCGAACACCTCGTCCTGCAGGACGAGTTCGTTGACCACCTGCGTGGTGGTCGTCGGGTCGTAGGCGTCGTCACGCACGAGGTACTCGATCTGCCGGCCGTTGACACCCCCCGCAGCGTTGACGTAATCGAAGTACGCCTTGGCGCCGGTGGGGATCTCGCTGTACCCGGGAGCGGCGACACCCGTCAGGGGATAGTGCGCACCGATCTTCACCGAGGTGTCGGTGATTCCTACGGTGGAGCCCTCCGTGGACTCCTCCGACTCCTCACGGCCACCCGCACCGCACGAGGCCACCAGTACGACGGCCGCCGCGAGGGCGGTGCCCCGCTGCGCCCATGTTCGGATCCTGTTCATCGAACTCCTTCTTTCGTGGTACGAGGCTGTACGAGACGACTCCGGACCGTGCCGACCAGCCCGAGTGGCGCGAAGAGGATCACGACCACGGTGAAGATGCCGGTGACCAGGGGCGCAAGTTCCGCGGCCTGCAGGCTGCTCAACCCGGCGTCGAGGCCCAGGTTGGTCACGACCGGCGGGATGTAGGTGAGGAGGGCGGCGCCGAGGAGAGCTCCTGTGAGCGAACCCAATCCACCGATCACGACGGCCGAGAGCAATGTCAGCGACAGCACGAGAGTGAAGCCGCTGGGCGCCGCGATGCGGGACGCCATGGCCATGATGGCGCCGGCCGCACCGGCACACGCGGCGCTGACGACGAACGCGAGGATGCGTGCGCGCCCCAGGTCGATCCCGGCGATCTCTGCGGACACCTCGTCGTCACGCACTGCTCGCCAGCGTCGGCCGATTCGCGACGACGACACGTTGGCCAGCACGAAGAACACCAGCACGAGCAGGAACCAGGCGACGTAGGCGACGAACTTCGTCGGGGTGAGGTCCGCGCCGGTGACGAAGAAGGCGATGTCGTCGAGCACGGTCGGGACGTCCGGACTGGGCACGATCAGTCCCTGCTCGCCGCCGAGATAGTCCGAGAAATACAGCGCCAGACCGGGCACCGCCACGGCCAGTGCCAACGTCGCACCCGCGAGATACGGTCCCTGCAGACGCGCGGCCGCGACACCGACGACGATTCCGACGACTCCCGCGACGACCGTCGACGCGATGAGGACGAGGGGCAGGGACCATCCGGACTCGTTGGCCCGCAACATCAACGCCGCGGTATAGGCACCGACGGCCATGAATGCGCCGTGCCCCAGGGAGAGCTGCCCGTTCAACCCGGTCAGCACGGTGAGTCCGGCAGCCGCGACGGCCAGGTAGGCGACCGAGGTGAGCTGGCCCTGCCGGAACGTGCTGACACTCTCGAGCACCAGAACGATCACGACGATGCCGAGCAGGGCACCGAGGACATGGCGACGCACGGGAGTGGACACAGCACGCGCGACACGTGCGGACATTCCCGAGGAGGGGGCGCGGTCGAGCGCAGGTGCACTCATGTCAGACCCGCCTCGCGGACGCTGCGGCGAAGAGACCGTTGGGTCGCAGGAGCAGAACCGCGATCAGGATGACGAGTGCGGCGAAGGACACCAGGTCCTGGCCGATGTAACCGCTCACCGCACTGAGCCCGATACCCATCAGCAGTCCTCCGACGATGGCTCCTACCGGACTGTCGAGACCCCCGAGAACAGCTGCGACGAAACCGAACACGACGACGGAATCCATGTAGCCGGGATGGACCAGCGACCCACCGGCGATGAGAAGTCCGGCGACCGAGCCGACCACCGCGGCCAGTGCCCACCCCAAGGTGAGCATGCGGCCGACACGGACGCCGAGCAATCGCGACACTTCCTGGCTGAACGCACTGGCACGCATGGTCAGGCCGAGGTCGGTGAACCGGAACAGAGCCACGAGCGCTGCCAGGACGACGAGCACGGCCACCACCTTGTAGACGTCGTTCCCCGTCAGGGCGATGTCCACCGAGCCGATCCGTCGCCCGTCCAGCCCGAACGGCGCAGGGAAGGAACGGAACTGGTTACCGAACACCAGGGCGGCAACGGCATGGATGACGATGAACAACCCGAGGGTGAGAATGACGGGATTGATGTGGGACGCGCTGTCGACGTACCGGATGATCAGGCGCTCGATCAGGGCTCCGAGGATCAGGCCCGACAGCAGGGCAGCCGCGAAGCCGATCCAGTACGAGTACCCGGCATCGACGACGACGAGCGCGACGTACGTGGTGATCATGGCCATCGGCGCCTGCGCGAAGTTGACGATCCGGGTGGAGCGCCAGATCAGGACCAGCGCGAGAGCGAATGCGGCGTAGACCATTCCGGTGGTCACACCGTTGATGACGATGGTGAGCAGCTGTTGCACTCTCGTCCCTTCGGAGCTCGGAGGGTTGTCAGAAACCCAGGTAGGCGTGGCGGAGTTCGTCGTCACCGACGAGATCCGCGGCGGGACCTTCGCGTGCGACCGTGCCGAGGGACAGAATCACGGCGTGTTCGGCGATGGACAGGGCACTGCGGGCGTTCTGCTCGACGAGAACGACGGTGAGTCCGTCCGCGTCGACGGAATCGCGCAGCCGCTGGAAGATCTGCGCGACCACACGGGGCGCGAGGCCGAGCGACGGCTCGTCCAGCAGAAGGATCGACGGGGTCGCCATCAGAGCACGACCGATCACCAGCATCTGCCGTTCACCGCCGGAGAGCGTGTGGGCCGTCGCCTTCCTCCGTTCGGCCAACGGAGGAAACATCTCGAAGATGCGGTCGATGGTCACCGGGTCACGAGAGGTGTTGCGGCCCAGCGCACCGAGCCGGAGATTCTCCTCGACTGTCAGCTCCACGATGACCCCACGGCCCTCTGGCACCTGCGAGAGCCCGCGGCGCGACAGCGTCTCCGGATTCGCGCCCACCAGCTCCGTGCGTCCCATCGTGATCCGCCCGGACACGGGCGCGCAGAGCCCGGACACCGTACGGAGCAGCGTCGTCTTGCCCGCCCCGTTGGCACCCAGGACCGCCGTGACAGCGCCCGCCGGAATCGTCATCGACACGTCGTCGAGAGCTGTGACCGCGCCGTACCGCACCGTCAATCCCGATATCGTCAGCGCGTCCTCGGCAGTACCGATATCACCCACGGTCCACCTCGTCCCCGAGATATGCGGCGAGAACAGCCGGATCCGCACGAACGACCCCGGGTGTGCCCCGAGAGATGACTTTGCCGAAGTCCAACACCACCAACCGATCACACACACTCATGACCAGATCCATGTGATGTTCGACCAGCAGGATCGACATCCGGGAGGTGAGCGCCCGGATCAGCTCGCCCAACTCGTCCATCTCCGTGTTCGACAGTCCCGAGGCCGGCTCGTCGAGAAGGAGCAACGTCGGCTCCGCCACGAGCGCCCTGGCGAGTGCGACACGTTTACGCACCGCGTACGGCAGGCTGGGCGGAAACCGGTGCGCGTACTCGTCGATACGCAGGTCGGACAGCGTCGCCAGCGCACGGTCACGGATTGCGGCGGTGTCGGTTCCACTGCGGCGAAGTCCCAGCAGCCCGGACACGACCCCCGTCGTCGCCAGGTGATCGGCACCGACCATCACGTTCTCGAGTACCGACATGCGGTCGAAGAGGCCGAGCCCCTGCAACGTCCGGCTCATGCCCAGCGACGGCAGGTCTCTCGGTCGGAGCCGCGCCACCGGGGCGCCGTCGCGCGTCACCGATCCGGACCGCGGAACGACCAACCCGCACGCGACGTTGAACAGCGTCGTCTTCCCGGCACCGTTCGGACCGATCACCCCGACGACTTCCCCGGGTCGGACGTCGAGGCTCACATCGGAGAGCGCGACGATCCCGCCGAAGGTGACGGTGACGGAGGACAGGGCGAAGACGGTGTCCGTACCCGTCTCGAAATTCGTGCCGGTCATCGACAAAGTGGTCCACCTCACATGTTCGTGGACCTCACTATGGACGCTGCGCACAGTCGGCGATATGGTCCGAGCGCACAAAAGTGATGGGCTCGGCGGCACCAATATCGGGCAAAGCACCGCCTCATCCGGGCGCTGTGCGCAAAACTTCCTCCGTGGGTGTTCCGGGACGAGGACTTCGGACGGGGACCGGCGCTGTCCGCGGCCACCTGTCCGCTGACGATCGGGCCGCCATCCAGCGGGCGTGGGCCGTCCTGATTCCCGACTCCGATGCCATCGCCGACTCGATCACGTTGGCCTTGTTCGAACAGGACCCGGACTATCTCGACGCCGGGCCGTCCGACATCACCGCCGTGGTTCGCCGCAGCACGCGTGAACACATCAGGCTCGGCCTGCGCAAGCTCAGCGGCACCCAGAACGCGACCGAGGACAACACAGTCGTGTGGCGGCGTACCGGTCGAGAACGTGCTCGGCAGGGAATACCGATGGAACTGGTTCTCAAGGCCTACACCCTGGGCAGTCGGACGCTCTGGGAGGAGCTGGTCAACGCGCAGACAGTGCGTCCCGACCTGCTCGATCCGCGACTGCTTCTGGTTGCGGGGCAACGGCTGTGGTTCGCGCTGGACACCCAGAACACCATCCTGGTCGACGCGTATCGACGCGAGACGATACGGATGCAACAGCGCGACTTCACGAAAGTCCTGGCAGCACTGGACGGTCTGCGAGACGGGCGCGGAAGCGATCCGGCATTCGTCGCCGACGCACGCGTCACTCTCGGCCTGAGCGCCCAGCATCGGGTCGCCTGCGTCGTGGGACCGCTGTCGGACCTGGGCGACCCACCGTTGGCATCACCGGAGGATGCCGTGGACGGTGTGTCGTCGTTGTCCCACTGGCACATCCGGGACGGAGTGCAGTTCGGCATCGTGTGTCCGCTCCGCTCCGACCTGTCCGCGGTGGCCGACGCGCTCGCGGCGCGCGCGACCGGTCCCGTCGGTATCGCATCGTCCCCGGACGGCCTGGTGACGTTCGCGGCGGCGTACCGTGCGGCCGCGCGCACCGCCGACACGATCGGAGCGTCGGACAAGCCGGCAGCGGTGGCGACGGATCGGTTACCCCGCATCGTCATGTCGGCCGACGCCGAGACATCGGACCTGGTCGTCTCGCACGCGCTGGGAGCGCTGGCGACGCACCCGGCAGTCCAGCGCGACACGCTCCTGCGCACCCTGGCCTTCGTGCTGGCGACGGACGGATCGCCCACCAACGCCGCGAAACTGCTGTACTGCCATCGCAATACGGTGATCTATCGCATCCGTCAGCTCGAGGAACTGACGGGCCGCACGATCACCTCACCGGACGACAGGTTGCTCCTCACCCTCGCCCTGGTCCGATCCGGGCACTGGGACGACGCTGTCGACCAGGTCGGCCGAGCTACCCGGACTTCAGCGTCAGCACCGTGATCTCGCTGGGCGCGAAGACGCGGAACGGCGGGCCCCAGAAGCCGGTGCCGCGGCTGGTGTAGAGCTGGGTCCTGGTTCCGTGCCGACTGAGTCCGCTGACGACGGGTTGATCGAGCCGGACCAGCGCACCGAACGGCCAGATCTGACCGCCGTGCGTGTGTCCGGACACCTGGAGATCGGTGCCCGCCGCGACCGCCGCGTCGATCTGCTTGGGCTGATGCGCGAGAAGGAAGATCGGCAACGCCGGGTCCGCCCCGTCGAGCGCCGCGGTGAGATCGGCACCGTGGCCGGCCTCCCCGGATCCTCGCGCCGTGCGGTCGTCGACACCGGCGATCACCAGCCGGTCACCACCCCGCATGACTGTGATGTGCCTGTTGTGCAACGAGTCCCATCCCAGCGACGTCATGTGGTCCAACCACTCCTGCGCCTCGCCGAAGTACTCGTGATTGCCTGTCACGTAGACCCGGGCCGATTTCGCCGACACCCGTTCCAGCGGAGCCACCTGACCGCGTCGACGCTCCACGGACCCGTCGGCCAGGTCACCGAGATGGCACACGATGTCCGCGTCCTGACGATTGACCTCGGCCACCACGTCGGCGGACCACCCCGACCGCTCGATCGGACCGTAATGGGTGTCGGTGATGAGGACGATGCGTATGCCGTCCAACCCCTGACCGAGCCGATCGAGGGTGACGGTGACGTTCTTGACCCGCGGCAGACGCATCGCTTCCCGTCGACCCCATCCGGCGAGAGCGACCACCGCGACGACCACCGCAGCGGCGACGATGCGCGACCTCGCAGGATCGTCGACACCGACGAGAAGCAGGACGAGACCGAGGACCTGGCCCAGCACGGACCAGACGAACGCGATCCACACCAGCCCGAGAAGGGTGTCTCCGATGCGCGCCCAGCCGTCGGAATGCGCGCGTCCGTGGCCCTTCGTCATGCCGACGATCAGGCCTGCGGCTGCGCCGACGACGGCCAGGGAACCCACGATCCGGGCGATCGCCGGCCACTGCGCGCCCGAGAACACGACGGTCCACAGCGGCACGCCGAAGAGGAGCAGGACGACGAGCCCCACTATCCCGAGCCGCGCCAGCGGCGGACCGCCCGCCTCGGCCTCCGTGTTCGGAGGCGGCGTGCCGTGACGCCGCGCCTCGTCGGGCCTGATCTCGTCCGACATATAGCAGCCCTTCGTCATCGGGTGGCGACGTCGACGGAGCCCGTCACGACGACGCGCCCAGGGTACGCGGAACCGATCGGGCGGCTGTTGCGTCGAAGGTCACGGGGGAATGCGACACCGCGCTCGGGGAGGGGCTGCACCATGGGGTTCGACATCGCGACCGTCGTCGGGTCGTCACAACACGCACTGCACGGTATCGGCGAGGCCGTGTCCGGCGCGGCATCGGAAGCGCTCGACTTCGCGACCGGCGAGGACAGTGACACCGCCGACCGCGTCGATCGGCTCACCGACGAGTACGACCGTGAGACGGACGCACGGACGTCGAGGGAGGACGTCGACAGAGCTCGGACCGGAGAGACGGCGAGCACCGACAGTGTCGTGGTGCCCGAGGCGTTCGACGGGATGTCGCACCCGGAGATGTTCGCCTACAGCACCGAACTCACTCCGGAGCTGCTCGATTCCGCGGCCGTCATGTGGCGCGAGGCGCATGCTCGAATGACCACCGCGGTGTGGGCACTGTGGAACGACCTCGGAGCGGTGCTGGGCACCGACTGGCAGGGCGCGGCAGCGGACACCGCACTCGCCTCGGTGACCGGGTACCGCACCGAATCGTTGCGCACGCTGGACCTGATGGACATCGTCGCGGGGAAGCTCGAACAGTCACGCGACGGGTTCGCATTGACCCGGGCGACCATGCCTGCGCCGCAATCGTTCACGGTCTCCGACTGGGCTCGCACGGCTGTGTCCACGGCGCTTCTGGGGCCTGTCGGCGCCGCCGGATCGATTCACGCCATGATGGCGGAGGAAGAGGAACGCCGAGCTCAGGCCGTCGCGGTCATGAACGGGACCTACGTTCCCACCGTCGTCCGCGCGGACCACGGCGTTCCGGTACTCCCGCAGCCCACCGACCCTGCGAGCGGAACCGCGTCGTCGTCGATCGGCGGCCCGGGCGGCAGCGGTTCGGCCGCGTTCGCTGCCGGGTCACCGTCCGCGTCGTCCGGGTCCCCGGCGGCTTTCGCAGGACCGGACTCGGTACGGGCGACCGCCTCCCCCGGTGACGTGCCGTCCGATGCCGCGGACGCCGTTCCCGCGGACACCACCGCGGCGTCGACCGACGGTCCGACCACCGCGGCGCAGTCGACGCCGCCCGCGCCGGGGGGATGC
>NZ_JXQS01000054.1:0-4379 GCF_000834565.1 Rhodococcus sp. MEB064 | reverse complement strand
TAGCTCAGGGGATAGAGCAAGGGCCTTCTAATCCCTTGGTCGCAGGTTCGAATCCTGCCGGGGGCACCACCTTAGACTCTGAGTAGAAAGGGGGTTGTCGTTCACAAGGACACACTTACCGCTGGCGTCTGAGTATGTGGCGTTCCGGTCATTCATGGGTACCCCGACGAGGCGGCCGGGTCGGCAGCATGAACTGAACGGTCGAACGCCCATATTTCGGACGGTTGCACACACGCTAGGACGCAGTCGACTCGGAAACATGCACGCCAAAGAACGCTTCTGGTCAGTGAGGATGAGGTCTGGGTGGTGCTTGGCGAGTCGCCACCCGCGCCGAGGTTCAACCAATTATGCGATTACGGGCACGAACACCCGCGCTTGGTGATGTTAATTGTTCACGAGCTATGCATAAGATCTATTGGTAACTGCGGCACTGGCGTGCAGTCCGGTTGCGCCAATCCTCACGGCAATTCGATGACGCTCCCGATGTCGATCTCCGACGACGAGGAGACATGCTGCGACAAGACCGACCGCTGGTCAAAGTCAAGCCTGGGGTGATCTGCATGCTCACTAAATGCTCGCACTAGAGTCAGTCATTGGCTGCACAACGCGAACGGGGATGCAGGTCTGTTGGCATTCGGAGTTAGCGAAGACCAACACACCGACGCACGTTGAATACCGCAATACCATATTTGTGCGGTTAACCTTCGCCGCATCTCTGCTCACCAGCGCGAAACGCTCAGCGAGGATAAAACGGCATTAGTTGGCCCGCTGTAGTGGTAAAGCTACTTCCGCCAACCTTTGATTGCGCAATCACCACGCAAGACTCGCCACCGATTTCAAAAATCCAATCTAAGCAACTGCCACACGGAGTGAAACGAGATCTTTCGGCGGCGATGAAGATTACTTCGAGGCGATCGTCGCCACCAGCTATCAAGTTGCCGATCGCATTCACTTCCGCATGTATGTCATGGCTACGGAACCTATGTTCTATGTTGCAACCCACCCATACTCGACCCTTACTGGAGCGCGCAGCACACCCAACCTTCGTCTTCCCAAGCACAACCGCCCTGTCTCGAACAGACCACGCCGCCCGTGCGAGGACATCCAGGCCATCAATGGCTTCCTCCGGTTTGCGCTGAGACATCAGACAACAAGACCGATGGACGCTTGAATAGAAGATCCGAGCTTGCGCCATCTGTCTTGCTCTTCTACAGACTCCGATTGCGACCACAGAGTCTCTACGAGTAACGCTGAGTCTTCAGCCCATTCAACAGATACATTTCGCGGCAGTAGCACCCGTTCCAACTCTTTCGTCAACTGCGGATCGAGACGAATAGTCGAGATTCGGGTGGAAAGCTCGGCAATTATTCTGCTGCGCATTGCCGTAGCGAACAGTGCTATCTCCACTAAGCTTCGAACGGACCCGTATCGTACCCATGTGGAGACATCACCATCCAAGGACTGCAATAACGCATCCACCGCGTCATTTGTCGGTGACGCTCCCAGTGCGTGAACTGCACGCCAGCGCACTTCCATGCTCTCGTGACTGATCGCCAATCCAATCAATATCAGCTCTACGCCCTTAGCAATCGCACCGCGCCGAAGTACGTTGCTCATCGTCCATCCAAGCACCGAGTCAGAACCAGCGATCAACGAAACGTCCTGAACTGTTACATTCGCTGTAGACATCTGCGTGAACAACTCTATCCACTCAGGTAACCAGCCTGCCGTCTCAACGGATGACGCCTCACGGACCACTAGCTCGTAGAGGGCTTCCTTCGACGGTGAAGACAACACGTGGGCTGAAAAGTCTGACCTCATAACATGCAACGCATCGGTCACTTGATTGACAGTGCTAGCAAACGGATCAAAACGACGCTCACCGAGCAAAGCTATCACCACGAATTCCATTGCCCCGCTGACGTTGGACCCGTTACGACGATCTTCAGCAATCAGCGAAGCCGCGCCATAGAAATTCCAGTCATACACTTTTCTTATCAAAAGGTCGGCGTGGTCCTTCGATTGTTCTAGAACCATCGCCAAGGCGTCCATTGATGTCGCCTTGAACGTGATTGTATCGAAAAGATCGCTGCCCCACAGATCAGAATTGGCGGCGGCGTATGTTGCTGCGAGAAAGTCGTGCACGAGGTGATGAGCAAATCGACTGGTGGGCTCAAGAACAACGGTCCCGGCGACTATGAGCGCCTCAACATTGGATGCGCCGATAGCATCAGACAATGCGATAATATTCACGCCACGATTGCCATTGAGCTCGTATTGGGAATACGCTTCAAAAGCGAGCGCGTCGAGTGTCTCTGGTTTCACACCGCCGTGGTTGACCAAGTATTTACGGTGCGACTCAGACCGTGTTCCTCTATCACCCCGAAGTGCTAAATCTAGATAGTATGGGAGACGCAAGGTTTTGTCGGACTCATACGACGTATCTTTCAACAGCTGACCGATCTGCGAATTAGAAACCGGTGAAAGGGTTGCTAAAACCCAACTTTGAGCTGAGATACGTCGACGATGCAGTCGGTCGGTGAGAACAATGGCGACGTCAGGTCGCTGCGATGCCAATCTATCAACTTGATCCAACAGAACGGTTGCTAGGGAGTTTCCAACTTCGTTCAACCCGTCGATTAGGAGCAAATATTTATCTGAAAGGCCATCGTTATTGGGTTGGCGCAAAGGGCCGGCCAGCGTCAACAGATTCGGAGCAGCCTCAATCGCCAGTTTGCTAGCTTCATACCTGTTGGCCCAGACCAGCGCGTCTAGCTCTACAACGGTGGATCCGGCGGCGGCGGCTTCACGACCAAGTCGCTTCAACATCGTCGTTTTCCCTGAGCCACCACTCGCCTGAATCAAGCCCCGACCAGCCTCCGCCACGACGGTGATGAAGCCAGCGAGTGAGAACGCTCGACCACTTCCGCCCCTGAGTATGGCGTCGAAGTCCTGACAAACCAGCAGCTCATAGTCAAATTGAGGTGCTTCGGCACTAAGGTTTCTGTCCGTCGTCGTACTCATGTTAAGCAGTGTCTCCCTACCCACCGACAAGTTTCGCTCCATCAAGGCCCGTCCGCCAGCGAGGAGCCCCTGGATCTGCGGCGCTTGGTTCGCGCTCGTCATGGAGGATTCGTTGCACCAGCGATAGGCCTACGCAGGCCGCCGCCAGGCAAGCGTAGCCTTTCCAAGTCGCGCGTTGCGTGTTGTTGTCTGCGAGCGCACCCAGGACGCGGCTTCCATTCTCGTTGCGCCCTGTAAGGGGTGGCCTCTCAGCCGTCACAAGGTCACTGACACCTCGAACGGGAAGCCAGACGGGACTATAGAACGGATTGTCTCGGGTGTCATGGAGGGCCCGTCCCACTCCCATCGATTCCATGTCGACAACATCCGCGTTGTCAAAACGGCTCAACATTTCAATCTGCTTCTCAGCTGTAGGATTTCCAGCTATTGATTCAAGTGCGACAAGCTCTCCGACGTGGATTTTAGGGTGGGCACTCGAGTTGTCTGGACGAGGAATCGAGAGCCCAGCAAACCCGCCCGCTCTCGGTGACGCGGCGAGCGTTTCAGCATGTTGACTTACTAATTGGGATGATGGCTGGTCGATCGATATGTACCGAAGATAGGTCCCGTTTGGCAGGTTCTTCGTATATTCAGCGTAATGGACATATCGGCCAATCACCACATCGCCCAGACCTGGCCCAGTTGACATCGGTGGATTTGACTCCGCGTTTCTGTTGATTCCTCCTCCGATACCCACAACCAAAACAACTTCTGGCCGATACCACTCAAGTAATTGCCTTGCGCTTGAGTGCGCCGGAGTGTTAGAGCGGTCGGCGGACTTTGCGACCACGAACGGATAATACTTTAAGTCGCTGGATGCATATTCAGGTGCAGTGAACACCCCGCTAGTGCCAATCTCCTCGGTAGCGTTGAATATCGTTTTCACCGCCTGCATCTCTGCATCAATGATCGACATGACAACGACACGCGCATGTCCCCGCCGACCGCGCAGTTCAGCCATGCTCGAACCCCCAAGTTCCAAGACTCACAGAATCTCCACAGTGCTGATGCTCATCTGGAACTCCTAGAACCCGACGTGTCGGACTGGTATCTAGAGGACACGCGAACTCGCGTGGGCCTATTCATCTAAGCGACTCTACAACCAGCCGCGATCGTCCCGTCACGAGACGCCGACCAGTCGTGGTCCCGAAGGTGTCATGGTCGCCCCTCGATTCGCTACCCCAGATTCCGTCTGTAACCGATAGGGGACGACGGCTCCGCTTGTTTCGACACCAGCCAATTGATCCGACGGCGCATCGGACACCGATGCGCGCCTCCGTAGCTCAGGGGATAGAGCAAGGGCCTTCTAATCCCTT
>NZ_JXQS01000053.1:0-95559 GCF_000834565.1 Rhodococcus sp. MEB064 | reverse complement strand
CACCGAGATCAACATCGGTGGCGACGTTCGTACCAGCAGTTGCGCTGTGGAATACGACGGCGATCGGTACTCGCTCACCAAGAACGCTCCGGTCATCTCGTACGGGGAGTACTCCGACGTGGTGCTGGCCACCGCCCGTCGCTCGGTCGAGAGCGCTCCCAGCGACCAGGTCCTGGTCGCATGTCAGCGCGCCGATCTCACGCTGACGAAGACGGGCACGTGGGACACCATGGGCTTCCGCGGAACCTGCAGCCCCGGCTTCATGCTGCACGCGTCGGGCGACGCCCAGTGGGTCCTGGCCGACAGCTACGGAGACATCTCCGCACGCACGATGCTTCCCACGGCCCATGTGTTGTGGGGCGGCGCGTGGCTCGGCATCGCCGACGCTGCCGTGCGCAAGGCTCGCAAGTCCGTGCAGAAGGCCGCGCGTAAGACTCCGGGCGTCACTCCCCCGGCCGCCGCTCGTCTCGCAGAACTGCTCGTCGTGCACCAGCAGCTCACCGACACCGTGTTCCGCGCAGGCGAGAAGTTCGACTCCATCGCGGACGACGCCGAAGCTCTCGGCGCCATCGGCTTCGCGCTGCAGATCAACAACGTCAAGGTCACCGCGTCGGATCTCCTCATCGACATCGTCGGCCGCGCTCTGCTCATCTGCGGCATCGCCGGCTACCGCGAGGACAGCGAACTCCGCATGAGCCGCCACCTCCGCGATTCGCACGGCTCCGCGATCATGGTGAGCAACGAGCGGATCCTGAACCACAATGCTCAGCTGTCTCTCGTCTACAAGGGGCTGTGATCATGACCGACACACTCGACCGCAAGACCGTGTCCGACCTCGACCAGGCCCGGTCGGACTTCCGCGACCAGCTCGTCGCCGCCGGACTCCTGGTCCCCAGCTCCCTCGACGGCCTGTACGGCCGCTCGGGTGAGTTCGAGGACATCATCGACCTCATCGACGAGCGGGTCAAAGCTGCCGGCCGGGCTGCGCACGGAAACAAGCTGCAGCGCTTCCGCTTTCCGCCCGTGTTCCCCCGCGATGCGTTCGAGAAGACGGACTACATCGCGTCGTTCCCCAATCTGACCGGTGCGATCAACACCTTCTCCGGTGACAACAAGGCGCACGCGGAACTTCTCGCCGCGCGGTCCGAAGGTCAGGACTGGGATCACTGGCTCGAGTCGGCCGGCACCATGCTGGTCTCCGCCGCCTGCCACCCCGCGTACTCGATGCTGACGGGTGCGCTGCCCGCCGAGGGCACCATGCTCGACGTGTACGGATACTGCTTCCGCCACGAGCCCGCCGTGGATCCCGCTCGTATGCAGGCGTTCCGCATGCACGAGTTCGTTCAGGTCGGTACCCCCGACCAGGCCGTCGAGCACCGTGAGTCGTGGATCGACCGCGGACAGTCGGTTCTGACCGAGCTGGGTCTCGACTCCTCGCCCGTGATTGCCAACGACCCGTTCTTCGGACGCGCCGGCCGCATGCTCGCCGCGAACCAGCGCAACGAGAACCTCAAGACCGAACTCGTCGTCCGCCTCTACGGCGATCTCGACGAGGGCACCGCGGTGGTGTCGTGCAATTGCCACCGCGACCACTTCGGACACACCTTCGACATCGAGACCGCGGACGGATCCGAGGCGCACAGCGCGTGCGTCGGGTTCGGTATGGAGCGCATCGCCCTGGCGATGCTCCGCACCCACGGCCTCGATACCTCACGCTGGCCCGCCGCACTCCGAGTCTCCTGATCGGAGCCCCGAGGGCTTCCCATACCGGTTCGGACCTGAGTTGAGGGAGGTCCGAACCGACGGGGGCGAGAGCGCGTCATCAACTTTCGATGCGCGCTCTCGCTTCCGCATTCAGTGCGCGAACGTGGCCTGACGGGGCTCGGTCCCCGGCGCCCAGTGCCGTGAGCATTATTCGCCGTGTTGTTCCCGGTGCAAGGGTGAACCAGTTGTCCTGAGGTAGCCACCCGTCCAGATCCACGCACACGTACTGCGCGGCGAATCGCGTACTCACGTCGATGTAGCGCCGTCCGGACTCGTCCACTCCGGCGATCGCCGTCAGTCCCACGTCGTTCTGCCGCGGCAGCGCCGGACCGTCGACGAGATACACCCGCTCCGCGATCGGACCCGATTCGCCGTCTGCGATCGACGCGCTGATCGCATCGAACGTACGAGCACCGAATCGGTGCACATGGGTGGCATCGGTGAAGCGACCGAGCACCTCGTCCACCGTCAGAACCACACTCGCGTGTGCGTCGACAAGGATGTCGCGGCGACCCTCCGCCGCGACGACACCCACGCGCGTGTGCGCGCGGACGTCGAGGGTCAGCGTGCGTGCGGATTCACCGTCGTTGATCACCTCGAGCCGAAGCCCATCCATCCCCTCGTCCGTCACGAGCACGGTCACCGGCTGCGACGACCGTGCCAACGCCCACCAGGGCGCTTTCCGACCCCCGGACGAATCGGTGAAACCCCAGCCGGCGCCGGGCGCCGTGTCGCGATACGTCAACACCAGTGCGCCGTGACACCGCGACAGAGACCCTCGCCAGAAATCGTAGGCGGCCGTCGTCGCTTCGCACACTGCCGCGCGGCCGTAATCCAGGTACAACTCGGGATCGTCGCGGCGCACGGACGTCGGCTCCACTCCGAAGATGGTGCGCACGTAGTGGTCTCGCACGTCCTCGAAGTCCCAGGACGAGCCGCGATCGCGCGGTATCGCGGCCTTCCAGTCCGGATGGTGTCCGGCAACAGCTGCGGAACCGAACACCTCGTCGACCGCTCGGCGCTCGGGCGGCACCGCGAATGCCAGGCACTCCGCGGCGAAACCGACGGATGCGCGGCGGAGATCGGACAGCGGCTGAAGGTATCCACCCACACCGAAGTAGTGCGCAACCCCGGATCCCACATGCGTAGCGAGGGCACCGCCGTGAGGGGACGACGGAACGTAACCCGAGTCCGGGCGCTCCGTGCGGACGACGTCGGCGATGATCGAGTCCTGCAGTGGCAGAGCCGCGTCGGCCGACTCGAGTCCCAGCATCGTCGGCTGCTGATGCGTCTCGCTGCCGCCACTGAGCACGACGACGGCGGGGTGGTGCGCTGTCCGCCGTAGGAACGATCGCACTTCCTCGACCACGGACGACCTGACCTCGTCGGTGTCCGGCAGATCGACGGTAGTGATCATGACGTCCTGCCACACGAGGATTCCCGCGCGAGAACAGGCGTCGTAGAACGCCTCGTCCTCGTACACCATCGTGCCGGTGCACCGGATCATGTTCGATCCGGCGAGTATCAGGGACTCGATCGCCGCGCCCAGCGCGCCGGGGTCGTTCTGCAGTCCGCACACGTCCAGCGGCACCCAGCATGCGCCGCGACAGAAGACCTCGACGCCGTTCACTGTCAGCGCGCCCGAGTCCGCGTCGAAGGTGATCTCACGAAAACCGGTGTCGTACAGACGCACTCCGTCGACCCTCACCTCGTACAAGCGAGGTGTCCCGTGTGTGTGCGGCCACCACGGCTGCGCATCCGGCACCGGGAACGACGCGTCTACGGTTCCGTCCGCGTCGGCTGTCACGGTGTGCTCCGATCCCGCGACGGACACGGCCAAGTCCTGCCCCGGAGTTGCGGTTCCGCGTACGACGAGGACGGCGATGCCGTTCTCCTGCGTCCCGGTGACCCGCAGCCTCCGGTCAGCGGGCGCGTCGAGGTGCACCGGACGCCACGGCCCCACCGGCGCCGGCGCCCCGACGAACACAGGGGCTCTACCCAACACGGACGTGCGGATCCACCGCAGGGACTGCCTGTCGAGCATCGATGAACGCCACCGAGCACGAGGCCGACGCGGAGTGCTGACGTCGTCGAGCGCGCGGAACACGAGATCGACGCGTACAGGTCCGGCCTCCGGGCGATCGAGTTCGACGCTCACAGGGACGAACATCGACTCGCTGCGGGCTGACAGTTCGCCGTCCAGCCAGACCTCGGCCACGGTGGCGAGGCCGTCGAACGTGATCACGACGGGTCCGGCAGGAAGCATCACCGTCGAGCGGTACCACCAGTCCCGCGCGTCGAGGACCGCGTCGACCGAGGGGCCCAGCGCTGCTGCCACTGTTCCGGGAACCACCGCAACGACTGCAGCACCGGTCACGTCGGACGGTGACTCGCAGGCACCGGATTCGGTACCGACGATCTCCCATCGCGCACCGACGAAAGGATCGGTCATCGCCTCAGGCACGCACTGCGGTGGCCAGTGTGTCCGTGGCGATCTGCCACGACTGCGCCATCTCGGTCAACGCGTCCGTCACGTCCACCGCCCTACCCCGCGCTGCTCGAGCCATCTTGAACTGCACGGATTTTGCTCCGGTTGCGACGTTCAGGAATGCCGCCGCTGCGTCGCCGCTCCCCACGACACCGCGTGCCTCCAGGTAGTGCGCGAGATCGGCACCTAGTTCGGCCGTGAAACCACACTGACGCAGCGTGCCGAATGACCAGAGATGGAACTGTTCCGGCCCGGCCTGCTGAATCCACGGGATATCGGCCTGCACTCGCTCACCCAGTGCTGCAACAGGATTGCGCACAGGTCGGCGTGCGATGTGCGAGCGGACGATGTCCAGATCCACATCGGCGTGAGCGGCTCCGAGAGCGAGTCGATCCGTGTCGATTCCGATGCGCTCGACGTACGGCGGGAGCGGCACCACGGCGTCGATCGAGAGAACTTTCCGGAAGTCCTCACCCTGGACCACGTGATAGCCACTGTTGTGGAAGTACTCCATGCGCTCGGCATCGATGTCGACGACGACGGGAACTATCGTGGTCTTCGAACTACCGATGTGATAGTTGATGCCGTCGGTGTCCGGGAGGTAGTACGAATCCACCTCGACCGTGCACAACACTTCGTCACCAAGGTTCTCGACGATGTGCTCCCAGAACGGTTTCCACACGTTCATCTCGTCGATGCGAATGCCGTAGAGAGCGCGCATGTCCTCCGGCTGGAACTTGACGAAGTCCCATTGCCGCCCGTCGAAGTCGGTGCTGAGGACAACCGCCGCCGCCGGAACCGGATCCGCCTTCAACGCATGTACGACCTCGATCCACAGATCGACGTAGCAGTTGGTCTGCGACCACACACGGTCACCGCGGTGGATGGCGTGGGGGACATGGTTCACAGGGTCGGTGCCCAGCGAAGCGGACATCGACGCGGGGGTGGTGGTACCGGTCATCGGCGATCTCCTGAAGGTCGCGCTGGACTATATCGGCTCAGAAGCCCGGAATGGGAAGGTCTTGGAAGATCTGCGGCACAGGGAGCTGCTGCAACGGGTTTCGCTCGACCGTCGACGTGGCGACCGGAGGCGCCTCGTTCACCGTCGGGGCCACATCGACTGTCGACGGCGCAGGTGCGGGAGGTGTGTCGTCGAAGGTCTGCGCACGTGTCGACGTCCTGGGTGGGACATACACCGGCGCAGGCTCCTCGGCGGCGGACTCGGTCGTCGTGGCCGGTTCGGTCGTGGTGGCGACGGTGATGCGCGGAGGCTCCGACGTGGTGACGGCCGGCGTAGTCGTCGCCACGTCCGCCGCGATATCGGAGACTGCAGCGGGGGCCGGTTCGACGTCGACACCGGGTCGCACGACGGCCCAGAGCACACCGCTGGCGACGGCGAGAGCTGTGAGCAGCATTGCCGCAGCGCGAGGAATTCGCATGGACGAGGGCTTGCGGCTCTCGGTCTCCTCGTTGCGATCGCTCGCCGACTCCCCGTCGGTCTCCACGACCGACGTGTGCGGGGTAGGCGAGTCGTCCACCGCGACGAAAGGACGCGTCGGAGAGTCGTAGGGGCTGGTGACCGACAGCAGCGACTCGGGAGGAGCGACAGGGATGTCGTCGGTGACGATCGTGGTCATGGCCTCGGTCGTCGCGGCGTCCGACGAGCTGCCGGGGTCCTCCGAGGTATCGGGGTCGGACACGTCGAGTGCGTCTCCGAGTTGGGCCGATACCACGTAATCAGGGAGATCGTCAGGGGTGAACGGAGTACCGGCGATGAGCCCGGCACCCTTGGCGACCACTGCTTCCGGCTCGTCCGGCACCACCACGGGGACGCCGAGCGATTCTTCGATCATGGCCCGCACGAGTGGCATGCGGGCGGTACCGCCGACAAGGATCACGACCTCGACCGCTGCGCCGCAGTCGAGGGCCGCATCCACGACGTTCCTCACGCACGCCGTCACCGTGGCGGTGGAAAGTTCCTCGAGCCGAGCGCGGCTCATGAGTTCGATCTCGCCGCCACTGGCTCGTGCCAGCACGCTGTCGGACAGCGATTCCTTGACCGACCGAGCGAACGCGAACATCTCCCGCTCGGCGTCGTCCGTCGCGGGGCGGTCCACGATGTCGGCATCGATCATGTGATCGACGACGATCCGGTCCAGGGCACGCCCGGCAGCAGCGGTGGACCGTCGTGTCTCGGTGCGACGTCGGGCCTCACTGTCGACAATTGTCACCGACGACTTGGTAGCGCCGACATCGACAAGGGCGAATGTGCGATAGCCGTCCGCCAGCCACGCGAAGTCCACGAAAGCGAGCGCTGCGAGTGTGTCGTCGACCACTCGGACGCCGTTCACGTCGCCCGCCAAGGAGGACGTGAGGGCCGGGACGCGATGGTCGGGAGACGCCACTGTGACGGCGGCGGGCGTTCCGGGCTCGGCCGGGAGTGAGTAGACGCTGTCGACGACGTCTCGGTCGCTCGGTCGATCGTAGGTGTGGACCACCTTCATCTCGAAGGAGACGACACCGGCGGAAATGGCTTCGGAATCAGTGCGCACCAGGCGGAGTGACGTCGAGCCGACGCTGATACCGAACACGGCAGTCATCGCGGATGCGCCTTTCCTCTCCAGGGTCACCGGCGGCTCCCGTATCTCGCGACCATACCAATGCACGGCCCGAACGACTACCGACAGCAGTCGGTCACAGCGGGAACCGTCGGTGATCGGGCCATCGGACTCGGTTCGATGAAATAAATATCAACATTCGGTATGTTTGACGGTGAGTAAGATACCGACCGAAGGCTCTACCGAAGGAACAGGGGCATACCGATGACTCGACACGCGTACAGCGAGCGTGGTCTCGCGTCCGACGTTGCAGCTCGCCACGAGGTCGAGAATGCGACGGGTAGGACGTCGGTAGCGACCCGCCCCCTGGTGACATCGGGCCGCCCGATCACGGCGGAAACGTGGTTCGGTCCACGAGAGAGCTCCCTCTTCGGAAGCCTGCACATCCCCGCCTCACGGACCGCACGTGGAGCCGTCGTCATCTGCTCACCGCTCGCGCGCGAACACATCCCGACGTATCGCGGCCTCCGACAGCTCGCCCACCTTCTCGCGGATTCCGGATTTCTCGTCCTCCGTTTCGACTACCGAGGCCAGGGTGACTCCGTCGGCCTGCAGTCCGATCCGGAGGCGATGGACGGCTGGCTCCAGAGCGTCCGCGAAGCAGTGGAGTACGTACGCGCCTCCGCGAACGTCCCGGTCTCGCTGATCGGGGTACGTGCCGGGGCCATGCTCGCCGCCGAGGTCGCGCACGATCTCGGCCCCCTGGAATCGGTCGTTCTGCTGGACCCTGTCGTGTCGGGCAGACGGTACGTCCGAGAGCAGACGGCCCAGTACAGCGTCATGGTCGGCGAAGACGACGGAACGGACGGGTTGGTGTCGTTCATCGGCGGTTCCTTCGCGACTGAGACGGTCGACCGTCTCTCCGCGATGACCCTGGACAGCAACACCCTGACATCGGTATCCGAGCGCAGACTCGCCGTGGTGCGGACCAACGATGCCGACTCCCGGGTCATGAAGGGGATGCTCGCAGCCACCGACGCAGAGCTCCGCCTGTCGGCCCGTCTCGAATCGTTCGTCAATCCGCCCAGCTTCGTGTTCTCCGTTCCCACCGCCGTCCTGACGGACGTCGCGACATGGGTGACCGCAGGTGCGGGACGTGAATTCTCTCCGGTGGACGCGGAGATCCGCACCACTGCCACCGTCGGCCTCGCAGCGGACGGCGCGCGAGTCGTCGAGACCATCGGCTACCGCGGCCCGGATCGACTGCTCTCCTTCACCGCACTCGCCGAGGGCAAGTCGTCCCGAGACGGTCTCGTCGTCCTGCACCAGACCGCCGCCGAACATCGCATCGGACCGGCGCGACTCTGGGTAGAGGGCGGCAGACTGCTCGCCTCGCGTGGAGTGGGCGCACTGCGATACGACCGCCGTGGCACCGGAGACAGCGGTGAGGTGGCTCACGACGAGTCCACCGCACCTACATCGGCAGTCGCCCGCGACGATGTCCTGCATCTCGTCCGGAGCACCGATGCTCCGGCATCGCGAACGGTGCACGCCGGAATTTGTTCGGGATCGTGGCACTCCGCTTACGCTGCTCGCGAGAACGGCGCCGCGGCGGTGGTGATGATGAACATGGCCAAATGGTCGTTCCGCAACAGCCGGGTGCCCATCAAGGCAGCACACGTCGACGCCATGGAATCCCGAGTGGCAACCATGGCGTTCCGAGCAGCCCGCGTCGTCCGTAATGCAGGGCTGACGGTGCGCGACTCCCTGCCGGACCGCGGGTGGCGGGCGCTCGGGGCTGTCGGCCTGGTCGGCGCACCCGAAGTCGTGCTGGGTCCGCTCAATGCCCGAGGCGCACGGACGGTGACGCTCCTGTCTCCCGAAGATCACGCTCTGTTCACCACCAGCCGCGGAAATTCGGCACTGACCCGTCTGCGGGCGCGCGGGCTCGATCCCGAGGTGACGTCGTTCGATCGCGGTGACCATTCGCTCTATCACCGTGGACTCCGCGAGACGATGTTCACGCACCTGCTGTCCGTGGTGGCCGAAACCTTCGGCAGCTCTCCCACTCCGCCTGCATCCACGGTTCCGCTGGGCGCCGAGAAACTCTGATATGACGCGCTTGTCCTCCCTTCGTTCCCACTCCGTCCGCCGCAGGGTTCCACTGGCGCTTCTCGTCGTCACCGGCCTGCTCAGCGCGTGCACGTCCGAGGTTGCCGCTGCCCCGGAACCACCGGCGCAGCAAGCACTTCCAACCCTCGATCAAGCCGATGCCTCACAGCGTGGGACGTTGATCTCCTCGGAACCGTTCGAGGATGTCGATCCCTCCATCGTCGACGTGGGGGCTACGGCCACACGCATCGTCTACTGGTCGACGTCGGGCTTGGACGGACAGGCGACAGCCGTCTCCGGCGTGGTCTTCACACCGAACGCGCCGGTTCCCGGTGGAACACGACCGGTCGTGACGTTCGGACACGGAACCACGGGAGTCACAGCCGACTGCGCACCGTCGTCGTATCCGAACCTGCTGGGCTATGCATCCACCATCGTCCCCCTGATGAAACTGGGGTACGTCGCGGTCATGACCGACTATCAGGGCCTGGGGTATCAAGGTCCGGGCTCGTCGCCGGTACACCCGTATCTCGAACCGGATACCAGCGCGTACAACATGATCGACGCCGTGCGGGCTGCCCGCGCCGTGTCACCCGCTGCGTCCGACAAGTGGGCCGCCATGGGTGTGTCCCAGGGTGGTCAAGCCGCGTGGTCGGCGTCCGAACTCGCCGACTTCTACGCCCCCGAACTCGATTTCGTCGGTGCAGTGGCGTTGGCCCCAGCACTCGACCTCACGGAACAGGGCACACTCGCGTCGTCACGGTTCATGAGCCGCGACCAGCAGGTCGGCTTCCCGTTCCTCGTCGCTGGGCTCACTGCATCAGTGCCGGACGCGGTGACCGACGACTATCTGCATGGAACGCTCTCCCAGACACCTTCCGACTGGATTGCCTGCACCGCAGATACCGCCGCCCTGAGCCGGCGCGCGGGCAAGATCCAGAACATCAACCCGCAGGACACCGTCCCGTCGTCCCCTGAAGCGGCGGCACGGCTCGAAACGTGGCTGGACACGATCCAACTTCCTCGTCGCACATCGGCGGGTCCGATCCTCGTCGTCAACGGCGACTCCGATCAGACGGTCAAACCGCAATGGATCGCGAAGGCCATCGAGAAAGCATGTGCGATGGGTGATTCCATCGATCACATCGTCCGGCAGGGGCAGGGACACAACGACCTGGACCCCGGTGCAGAAACTGCTATCTGGTTCGAGGCACGCTTTGCCGGGCAGCCTGCTGCTGCGGACGTCTGCGCCTGATCATTTCCTGCTGCTTGTCATGGTGTAGTCGAGAGACTGCACATACGGCGTGGCCGCGACAGTCTGCGCCGACGTCACCGATTGCACTGTCAGTCCGTTTCGTTTGATGACAGCGCGAATAGTTCCGGTACCCAACGGAGCGGTGCATATGCCGAGCCCCGCAGGAACCGAGCACGTCGTGCTGCGCGTTCCGACCTGGACGGTGACTTGCGCCGGAGAGCTGACGAAGGTCGCAACTTCCACGAGATCGCGTGCGGGACTGCTTCCCTGACGCAGGGTCATCAAGCGGCTTTCCGGAAACGACGGACGAGCCGCCGCTGTCTGGGTTCGATGCGAGATGAACAGGCCGATCCGCTTGATTGCCGGCCACGACCCGTACTTGTACCTGACCAGGTAGTACGCACTCACGTCGAGAGGGCCCCATGCGTGGCGCACCGACGGCGCGAACGTCGCACCCTCGCTGTAGTCGTTCCACGTGGTCAGTTGGATCCACTCGCTGTTGGTCGATATCGCGATGTCCCATGTGTTGCGCAGATTCGTGGTGTTCTGCGCCTCGTCGTAGATACTCTGGTTCGGCCTGCTGTCCTGGAACGACACCGGCTGCATCCAGATCTTCCCCAAGGAGTGGACCCGATTCGCGATGGCCACCGGGGAGTAGGGATTCGTGTTCGTGGTCGGATTGAACGCGGGGTTTCGACCACCCCAGTTGGACATTCCGTAGCTGATCGATGCGAACGCATCGATGTTGGACGGGGCATCGAGGAACGTGGGGACGAATGCCACCGTGATGCCGTAGCGGTTCTTCATGGACGTCATGAAGCTCGACCACCACGACGCCGGTTTGCGTTCCGCGTAGAACGGCGACACGACCAGGCGTCCATCCGCCAGTCTGTAGGTCCCCGGCAGTTTCGCGTATTGCTGAAGCTCGTCGGCCATACCGTCGGGGGTCAGTCCGCCCAGTTCGCCGTTCATATCCGGCATCAACACGACGGAGAACGCTCCACGGGTCTCCCCCGCGACGTCGATGAGCTGACGGGCAACAGGAGCTATGGGGTTGGAGCTGCTGGACCGCGTCAGAATGTCGACGGTGAAGCCGTCGATTCCCCTGCTGCGGGCGTCAGCGACCTCCTGGCGGAGATCCTGGATCTTCCAGTCGGTTCCGGCACGCGGTGCGCGAGGAATCGGCCGGTCACGAAGGAAACCGCCGTAGGCTGCGTGCTTGCCATTCTCCCCATTGGGGTCGAGGTACTGAGTCGCGTAATAGTCCGACGCCGGCGTGACATTGTCCAGCGACACCGGGTATGGCGGAAAATAGTGAGCGAAGACTTTCTTCGCACTCGGCGTCGTCGGAATGTCGACGGGAATGCCCGGAGAAGCGTACGCCGTGTTCACGATATCGTCGGCAGTTACCACCAACCGACCGGTGGCCGGGTTCAACACAGCCGTGACCAGGAACGCGGCAGTCGCCGTCAGAGTTGCCGCGCGCAACCACCGGCTGATCGACGGCCTCGACCGGCGCGGTCCGACATTCCGGTCGGTTCGGTCACGCATGACGTGCGCTCGGATCGACTACGGGGAGAATAGGTCGCATGAAACGCAATTTAGCGTGCCGCGGCTCACATTTTTACGAACACGCTCACATTCGAAACAAACGCCGATTCTTTTTTGACGACGTTTTACGGGTCGATCACACAGTATTCAGCGCCTACTACTGACAGCCACGTAGTCGAGCGACTGAACGACCGGCGAAGTATCGACCAGGAACGGCGAATCCACACGCGCAACGGCATTTCCGTCTCGGGCGACGTCCACCGAAACGGCACCGGGCGCCAGGGGTGCGGTGCACACACCTACTCCCGCCGGGACCATGCATTCCGTCTCACCCGCGGACGTCCGGATCGTGGCAGTCGCCGCCGAGGTGGAGAACACGAGCGCTTCGACGTTGTCGGATGCGGGCGTGCTGCCCGGCCGGAGAGTCATCGGAGACGCCTCGGCGATCTGCGTCGTCGCAGTCACCGATTGCGTTCGATGAGTGAGATAGACGGTATCTCGCACGATCGCCGGCGGTGCATCGTTCTTGAACCACCACAACCAGTACTCGGAGATGTCCAGGAACGACCATCCGTGGCGGACGCTGGGGGCGAAGGACGTTCCCTCGCTGTAGTCGTTCCACGTGACCAGCTGAACCCACTCGCTGTCGCTTCCCATGGCGTTCTGCCATGTCAACCGCAGATTTTCGGTGTTGGACGATTCGTCGTAGATCGACTGGCTCGGGCGGACGTCCTGCACCGAGACCGGTGCCATCCAGATCTTGCCCAGCCGATGGGCCTCCGCTGCCTGCCCGACTGCAGATTCGGGGCCGGTGTCGGTCGTCGGATTGAAAGCGGGATTTCGAGCCCCCCAGGACGACATTCCGTACGACACGGGTGCGTACGGTTCGAGATCCGTGGTCGAGTCCACGAACACGGGCACGAGCGCCACGGTCTGGCCGTGACGGGTTTTCATCGCGTCGGTGAACTGGCTCCACCACTCGGGAGTCTTGACCTCCCCCCGGAACGGACTGACGACGATTCTGCCGTCGTCCAGGCGGAAAGCCGACGGGTACAGCGCGAGCGCCGCCATCTCGTCCGCCAACTGTTCCGGGGACAGCGACGCCAAGGTTCCGGACATGTCCGGCATCAACATGATCGAGAAGGTGGGGTCCACCTCGCTCGCCGCGGTGAGGAGAGCTGCGGGTCGAGAGGCCACCGAGAAGTTGCCGGTCTCCATCGGCGCCAGGACGTCCACGGAGAAACCGTCGATTCCTGCCGATATCGCCTGTCGAACTTCGTCCTGCAGGTCTCTCGCTACCCAGTCGCTCTCCGGCCGTGGCGATCGAGGAAGAGGACGGTCACGCAGGAACCCGCCTACGTCACTGTATTGCCCGTTCTCCCCGGCCGGATCCAGATAGTGGGTCGCGTAGTAGTCCACCGACGGATCCTCGTTGTCGAGAGACACCGGGTAGGGCGGAAAGTAATGGGCGAATACCTTTTTGGGCGTTGTGCCCGTCTGCACCGGTGCGGGAACGTCGAACGGAAGCGCCGCCTCGGTTGTCGTGTCAGGTTCTCCCACGACGTTCGCACCGTCCAAGCCTGCCGGCCCGTTCACCGTCGACTCCGACGAACACGACGCGACGAATGCAACCATCAGACACACGAGCACCACCATGGTGCGCACCGGAAGAGATCCGGTGGACGAACGTCGTATCACCGTGCTCTACCGCGCACCCGCCCGGACGCGACGAAAGAAGCATCCTTCTGCGACTGTGCCGTACGCCCCGCCGGCCGCCGTGGCGGCTGGCGATGCGGAATAGCGATCGCCGTGGTGTCTGCCGCTTCGTCCGACACATCGGCCGCGTCGGAGTCCTCGTCCTCCGCAGGTGAGTCCTCGCCGACCGCGGGCGCCGGTTCCACCGTCGGTTCACTCGACGTCGATGTGCCGGACTTGGAGAGCACGACCCGGTTCTCGGCAGACGCGTCCGCCTTCTCTGCCTTCTCTACCGTGTCGCCCTCGACTGCGTCGTCGACCGACGCGGCAGGCTTGCCCTCGTCGACCGACTTGTCGGCAACACGGACGGGTGCGGACAGCGTCGCGCGCGGGAAAGGACGAGCCGGAACGTGGCGACGAACCGGTGCGGCCGGTGCCCAGCCACCGTCGGAGTCGCTCGCCGTGACGACGGGGAACGGATCCGTGTCCAGCTCTCCCGAGAGGTCGACGTCGTACTGCCGTCCGTGATCGTCCTGTCGATAGTCGCTGGTGCGGAAGCTGTCGCGTCGCTGGCCGTCGTCTCCGAAGTCGGTTCTGCGACGGGTGTCGGGCCTGGCGTCGGCGTCGCTGTCCCGATACGAGCTGCCGCGATCCACGGCGGCGTCCACCGACGGAGCAGCTGTGTACAGATCGCGACGAGCATCGTCTCGCTCGACATTCACACGGTGATCCGACGTCGAAACAGGTGCAGGGCTGGCCGCGACCACGCGTCGGGGCCGACCTCCCGCGCGTCCGGGCCGATCGACCAGGACGGCTCCGTACAGACGCCCACCGGTGGATCGAACCGCCCGCGTCGCGGCGTCGATGTCTTGTGCCGTGGAGGCTCCTCGGCGAACCACCAGAACTGTCCCGTCCACATCGTGGGACATCACCGCGGCATCCGCGAACTCGAGTGCATCGGAGGCCGAGATCACGACATGGTCGTACGTCCGGGCGAGTTCGGCGAGGACAGTCCGCATCAGGTTGGACGCGATGTCCTCCCCTGGCGTGTGACCGGCTGTGCCGGCAGCAAGGAAGGAGAGGCGACCGTCAGCAACAGTCACCACCGCGTCCTCGACCATCAGGGCACCGGTGAGTACATCCGTGAGACCCGCGCCGGGCGACGCTCCGACGTAGTCGTGCAGAACTGGATCGCGCAGGTCGGCGTCGACGAGCACGACGGTGCGTCCCGTCTCGGTGAGAAGCAACGCCAGGTTCGCAGCAACCTCGCGCGATGCGGATCCGTCACCGATACCGGCTACGAGGAGCGATTCCTTCTGCTTGCTCGCATCGACGAACTGCACGGTGGTCCGGAGCTTCCGAGCACTCTCGGTGTAACTGTCAGTGGAGTCCTGCGGAAGAGTCAGCATCGACCGGCTGCGTGAGGAGTCTGCGGGCAGGATGCCGAGCACGGGAGCGCCGACGGACTCGGCGAGGGCCTCGGGGGTGCGCACGTGCTTGTCGAATCGACGGCGCAGCCAGACGATGCCGGCGGCCAGCGCGCCGCCGAGAACGACGCCCGCGGCGAGGTTCGTGGTGCTGCTCGGACTCGTGGGCGCAGCAGGGGCTTCTGCGGCCGTGATGACGGTGACCAGCGAGCTCGGCTGACCGCCACCGGTGGGGTTCTCGAGCTGACCGACGAACTGGGCGAAGTTGGCGGCGTAGGCATTGGCGATGTCCGCGGCGCGGCCCGGGCTGGAGTCCACCACGTCGAGCTGCAGCAACACGGTCTTCTCGACGGCAGCGGCGGTGACCTTCGATGCCAGCTCGGTAGGCGTCAACCCGAGACTCAGGTCGTCGTTGACCTTCACTGCGAGGTCGTCCCCCGAGAACAGCTGGGCGTAGGTGCCCGCGCGCTGCTGCGAGAAGAGATCGCCCTGGTAAGCGCCGGCCGAGTCACCGGCGGCGGGCGAGCCGATGAACAGCACGGTGCTCGCCGTGTAGGTCTTCGGCATCACCGTGGTGAGCATCAGGGCGAGGATCGCGCCGATGACGGCACCGACCGGGACGGCCCACACCATCGTGTCGACTCGAAGCTTCTTGATGAGGGTGCTCATCGGGTCACCGTTCCTGTCTGCGCCGGCGTGGGCGTGTCCTGGTCGTCGGGAGGTGCGACGAAGCCGAGTCGTGCTCGCTTCGTTGCCGAATGGGTGAGCGCGGTGCCGGCGATGTCGACGCCGACCGCTCGCAACTCGGATATGGATCGTGTGATCTCGGGGGTCGTCGTTCTACCCGATGCGACCACGAGAACAGTCACGTCCGCGAGCCGCGCGACCGTTCGGGCGTCGTCGAATCGTCCGAGGTCGGACGAATCCACGATGACGATGTCGTAGCTGGCCGATAGTGCGGTCAGCACCTCGGCGAATCGCGGATCCTCGAGTAGCCGCGCAGGCTCTGCCGGGTGGATGCCACTGCCGAGGTGAGCAACACCGTCGGAGGACGTCAGTGCGCGGGTCAGGTCGATCTCGCCCAGAACCACATTGCTGATGCCCCGTCCGGCGTCGCTGCTCGACCGGTGGTCGGAGCGGAAATCCGCGTCGACGGTCACGACGGAGCGACCCGCGCGGCGGTAGGCCGCCGCCAATCCGTGGACTGTCGACGTCCGTCCGATTCCTCGTCCGAGTCCCGCGACGAGAACGATTCCCGATTCCACACGCGGGGAAAGGAATTCGAGGTTGTACCGGAACTCGTCGAAGTCCGCATCGCGGGAGGCGTCGGACAGCGACGCCAGCACGGGACGACCCGAGACGACGGCGATCGTTTCCGGATCGTCCGCCGTCCGGCGTGAGCGCTCGCGCACGACCATCAGCGACAGACCGGCGAGCAGGCCTACCGTGACACCGGCGATCAGAGTCAGCGCGGTATGTGGCGACGAGGGCTCGCTCGGAACCCGGGCGCTTCCTACCTCGACCGGTTGCACGGTACTGACTTTGAGTCCGGCGGGAGTCTCGAGCCTCTCGATGTCGTCCGAGAGCTGGGCAGTTGCTGCAACCGAGATGTCACGAGCGACGGTCGGTGACGCGTCACCGGCGGTGACCTCGAGCAACACCGTGTCGGGGACGACTCGCACACCGATGTGGCTGCTGATGTCGTCCGCCGAGACAGCTCCCTGCATCCGGTCCGACACCCGCTGCGAGAAGTCCATGTCCTCGACCAGTCGCACGTAGGTCTGCGCACGCTGGCGCGTGAACTCGTCACCCTGGTACGGGCTCGAGTCCGAGTTGCCCAATGTGGTCGGCCCACCCCACCCGGGAGTGCTCAGGAACAACTGGGACGTGGATCGGTACAAGGTGTCGGACGTCAGAAGCACCGCAGATGCCACCAGCAGGCCCAACAGCACCCCGCCGACGACAGTGGTCCACCGCTTGGCAGCAGTGCGCACGAATTCTCCGGTGTCCATCAGGCGCCTTCCTGTGCGGTGATGCGGTCGAGTCCGAGATCGCGGAGATCGCCTTCGATCACTCCGGCGAGGTAGGCATTGCCGACAGCGTTGGGGTGGACGCGATCTTCGATCTGCATGGACGGGATATCGACGTCGGCGTACCAGCCGAGCGCGATCGGATCGAGTACCTGGCCGCCTACCCGGGTAGCGATGCCGGTGATGCCGTCGACGAGCGCGTCGTAGTTGTCGTATTTCTCCGGCGACATGAACGTGGGCACGATGATGACGATCCGTGCGTCCGGCCAGCCGGCCCGGACATCGTTCACGTACTGGTCGATCGCGCCGAGAAGTGTCTGGTAGTCGACCTCCAGGTCGTTCCGACCTGCATCGATCAACACCACATCTGCGTCGAACGTTGCTTTGTCGAAGTCGAGTCGTGCGGGCAGCCGGCTGGTGACGCCTTTGTACTCGGCTGCGCCGTCGTCGAGGAACCCGGTGCTGCCCTCCGCATCCACGTTGCACGCCCAGCCCATGCGCAGACACACGATGCGGGCGTACGACGCATTGTCGATACGACCGACGCCTGCCGTGTAGCTGTCTCCGACCCAGAGTGCGGAGGGCTGCGCCGGCCGTTCCACCGCGGTGGGCGGTCCATCGGTAGTGGTCGCGGCAGCGACACCAGGAGCAGTCGACGACGGCGTGCGAGCGATCAGTGCGCCGACCGTGAGCAGCACTGCAACCGCCAACACCATCACCGCGACCACGTCGGGTCGGCGGAACGTCGATCGGGTCATGTCCGCTTCCTTCCGGATCCAGTGACGAACAGGGCACATGCAATGATCACGAGCAGGTACGACATCGCTTGCAACAGTGAGCCTCTGAGCAGAATGATGGCGTAGAACGGGAGAATGCAGGCAAGCACTGTCGGCGCTCTTGCAGTACGCAGGGATATTTCGATCCGCCGATCCTGCACACCGGCGACGAGACCGAAGAGCAGCATCCCGAGTACCAGGATGGGCATGCCGCCGTTGATGTAGAGCTCGGTCCACAACGGGGCTGACAAGTTGTCCACCGGGTAGTTGCGACTCTTGGCCAACAGCACGCCGGTATCCGGCGCCTTGTCGGCCCAGATGGACCGGGGAACCCAGAAGAAGAGGACGCCCAGCGCCTGGTCCCCTCCGGTATTGCCGTGGTTCTGCACGTACAGCACGGTGTTGTTGATCTGCGCGAACGCGTCGTAGTCCGGAGAAGTCAACGACTGCAACGGGTTCGACGTCTTGAACTGCGCGGACGAGCTGTAGCGGAAGGCGTCGGCGAGGGGAAAGACCAGCACCAGCGCGGCCACTGCGAGAATAGCGACCACGCGGAATCGGGCTCGTGTCGCGAACAGTCCGAACAGAGCCGCCACGGCGAGAGCTCCGGTGCCGAAGAGATAGCGCGCATTGGAGATGGGATTGAGCGTGACGCACAGGGTCATCCCCAACACGACGATGATCGGCAGGAACGCGCGCTCCTTCACGGTCATCGTGTCGTAGTACTTGACGACTGCGATGAACGCGACGAGAAGCGACATCATCGCTCCTGCAGCGATGATGACGGCGGTCGTGGACTGGCCCAGCGAACCTTCTGCCTGCTCCGTCACGGCGCTGCGACTCTCGAGGAGCGTGCCGATGCCGATCTTGTTGATGTAGTAAGCATTCAAGGCCAGCGCGACCACTGCGAGCGCCACGGCACGCAGCGGGTCGATGGACCCGGCACCGCGCTCACCAGTCACGACGGCGGGCAGTCTCGGCCACACGACTCGCGCAACGAACAGTCCGACGCAGAAGAACACGAGGCCGGTGACCACGATCACGATCGCCTTGACATCGAGTGACGGGTCGAGACGCGGTGTGGTGGGCGGGTTCTGCTCCAGTCGCAGCTGCGCGAGAGGCGCCAGGCCCAGGAACACGTACGTGAACATCCAGAACGACATCTCGATCAGTCGCCGATGACCCTCACCGATGATCCACGCGTAACGAACTCCGGCGATGGTGGTGACGGCGAGCGCACCCATCCAGACCGATCGGTGCGGGGTCGGCGTGAACCCGATGACGATGACGGGAACGAGAATCACCATCGAGGCGGCCACCCACACAGCCAACAACGGGGCGCCCAGTCGGCCACCCACTCGGCCGACGACGGCGGACCGCGCACGCTTCCCGCGTGTCGTCGGGGCGGTCATGAGCGCGACTCCGCGTACCCGATTGCCGGAGCAGACTGCACGCGTGCTTGTTTCGCCTCGGGCTGGGCCTCGCGCAACTGCTTGCGGTAGACCTCGACCACCAGGCTGACCGCCATGATGGTGGCGGAAAGAGCAAGGCCGATGGCAACTCCGGTCGCCGTGCGGAATACCGCGGCGGCGGTGGTGCAGATGACGATGCCGAGAACGCTCTGGACGATGCGGTAACGCAACAGCTCCGCGGAAGCACCCCGTGAACGGTAGAAGTTGTAGACGCCGGCGATCCAACAGATCGCCGCGTACTCGAGGCCCAGGAAGGGAAGTACCTGCGTTGCCTCGGCCCACGAGTCACCGAGCAGCAGACGGCCGAGCGCCGAGGGAACGAACGGCGCCAGGAACCCGATCGTGGCGGCGAGCGCCGAGGTGATCCATGCCGCGTAACTCAGCGTGCGCCAGATCTGTCGGGCGCTGTGCCCTGCACGAACGGCTTCGGGTATCACGATCAACGGCAACGAGCTGATGAGAACCGCGAAGGGCCCGAGAACCGTGACGGCGCCGCGCAGGGACGCTGCGGCGATCGTGCCGATGAAGATGGTCGAGACGGACACGATGAGGATGGCCGCGATCTGGTCGACTCCACTCTCGAAAGCGAACCGTGTGCGGTGTTGCCAGAATTCGAGCCACCAAGCGCGGAGTCCGCGGAAGGTCGGCCGGATTCCGGTCTTCCACGACAGGTGCACCAGCGCGATACCGCCTGCGAGAGACCAGAACCAGATCATCTCCGGGATGACGAGAGCGGTGGGCGACACCCAGGTGACGACAAGAACAGCTCCGGCACCGACTGCCCAGATCGCGTCGCTGACGAAGGCGGATTCGGGCTCACCGAGAGCCATGGACACGAAACGCAGGACGTCCTGCGCCAGGACGAGGGGGACAGCAGTGGCATACGCGTAGCCGACCTGCGGCTCGTCGAGAGCGATGGACACGACGAGCGCGAGAACTCCGACCACGGAGCCGAACAACACTGCACTGCCGAGACCACGTGAGCCCTCGTGCAGTATCTCTTCGCGCGAGTGACCGCTCATCAGGAGCAGAGGAGTTCCGAACGCTCCGCGCACCAGCCCTATGGCTGCCGTGACGATGGAGAAGACCAGAACTGCGGCTCCGAACGACTGAACCGACGACGGGCCGGCCATGGCGAACAGGATCACCGCGTTGCTGACGCTGGAGAGAACTTGATCGCCAGCACTGGCGATCACCCGAAACTTGAGCCCAGCCATATTGTCACCGCCCCTCGACGTGTTGGACGACAGATCATCCGACTGATGACCCGCCTACACCCCGACGATGCGTACCGGCAACCTGATCACTGCCCATAAAGAAGTCTACAGGATTGTTTCTCGTGATGCATAACTGCCCATAGTCCGAACTCTCACCAAGGACCAGCATCGCGACCGCGTCCTAGGCGCCGAGGGCGGCGCCGTTCTCGTGGATTGTCACTACGCGCCGCTCCGCGTCGACGTCGGGCAAGGACCAGGACACTCTGCATCCGACACGGGCAGCGCTGACCACCATCGCCGCCATCAGGCGATCGCGGTCGATCAGGCCGCCGCGGTGGGAGACCGTGAAGTGCGCGCGACCGTCGCAGTCGCGCGCATTGAACGCGAGTACTCCGAGGTCGGGATTCTGGAAACCGATGGTTCGAGTCGGAGCACCGTCGTCGCCGTAGAGCTGCTGCCCGGGCGGAAGCCGGTAGTAGGACATGGTGGTCACCAGAGGCACTCGGTCCGAGGCCACGATGGGCGCTACGCGCGAACGCGACTCCCGCAGGCCGAAAACGCGCGCCGCGGCGGCGCGAACGGACGGTTCGGCCTGGCGGATGCGGGCGGAGACGGACGACGCGACGCTGTCCGGCGTCCGGGTCGAGAAGTCGGCGACGAACGGGACGTGGCTGACCGCGTTCCCGCCGGTGCCGGTCAACACGTCGGAGTAGCTACGGATGTCGGTCACCACGTGATGCACGACCGTCGGCGGAAGTTGCAGGTCGCGCAGGACCGAGCAGTAGAAGAGGACCGACGGGATCTTCGCGGCACGGACCTTCTCGACGGTCACGGCGAGCACGAACACGGACTCGGGATCCGCGATGCGCATCGACGACACCGAGGAGTCGGACAACTCGGTTCGCTCCTGCACGATGCGACGCATCGACCTCGCGGCCACTGTCGGTCGACGTACGAAGACATGCGCGGCGGCCCCGACGATGCGGCGCCCCGTCAGCGGCCGACGGTCGTTCAGCGGAGGTACGTCCACCGGCGGAAGTCCACACGCGGCCAACAGCAGCCGGCGCGACTTCGGGTAGAACACGGTCTCGTCGCCGAACAAATGGCTGTACACCACGCGGACGTGGCGAGCCCCGAGAACGACGTGCACCACGGACGAGTCGTACGAGCGACCCTCCCGAGTGTCGTGCGAGTCGGTGACACGGGCGAAGTCGTGGGCGGCTGCGTGCTCGAAGCCCTCGTCGGTGAGCTCGAGGTCGCCGTCCTCCACGCCCTGGATGACCGACTCCGTCAGCGGGCGGACATCGAAATCCGGACCGACGGCGACCGACCACGATACGGACGGTCCATCGTAGGCAGTGAAGCATGTTCGCGCCCAGTCGATTCCGAGTGCTACCAGAGACCGCAAGTCCACCCGGCCGTACAAGGTCTCGATCTGACAGCAGAACTTGCCGGCCCACGGGTCCACGGTCATCGCGGTCGATCCGATCGGACGCGAGTCACGACTCCGGGAGCTTGGACCCGACTACTCATCACGTTTCCCTGGCCTTTCGGTGACAGTCCACAGAGGAGCGGAGCGTATCGGTTTGCCCGCTCGATCCCGGACCACGCGGTCTTACAGTGACAGGTTAACAACAAACCCGCGCGGTTTCACAGTTGTCGTGAAACCGATATTCTGGTTCAATGGCTTGAAACCGACTCGGGGACGGTTTCCCACAATCAGACCCGGAGGTGCACCATCAGTTCGCCGCAGCGGGAGTGGACAACACTCCCCGACACCACGTCCGAGACGCAGGACGACTTCCAGGCACCGTTCGACGGGCCGGAATCTGCCGACGCTCGGGCACTGCGCGTCACGATCCTGGGGATCAACTACGCGCCCGAGACGACGGGCATCGCTCCGTACACCACCGCCTTGGCCGAAGGGCTTGCGCTACGCGGACATCGGATCGATGTCGTCACCGGTATGCCGCACTACCCGCAGTGGCGCATCGCCGACGGCTACGACCAGTCGTCCATGGATCAGAACGTCAACGGTGTCGACGTCCACCGTCGGCGTCACCTGGTGCCGGATCCGCCCACACCCAAGGGCCGCATCAAGATGGAGGCCAGTTTCGGCGCGCGGTCGGTCCGCAGCGGCTGGAACAGCCCCGACGTTCTTCTCTGTGTCAGCCCCACCCTCATCTCGACCGCCATGGCCATCGCTCGAGCGCGCCTGTCGCCGCGTCGGCCCGCTGTCGGTGTCTGGGTGCAGGATCTCTACAGTCTCGGTGTCGTCGAGACCGGCGCGATGGACGGGCGGGGTGCCCGCGCCGCCGCCCGATTCGAGTCGGAGATTCTCCGTGCTGCAGACGGGGTTTCGGTCATCCACGACCGCTTCCGCGACCACGTCACCACCAACCTCCAGGTCGACCCGAACAAGGTCGAGGTCATCCGCAACTGGACTCACATCCAGCCGATGGGAACCATCGACAAGGACGCCGTCCGGCGATCGTTCGGATGGGCCGAGGACGAGACCGTCGTCCTGCACTCGGGCAACATGGGTGCCAAGCAGGGCCTCGAGAACGTCATCGACGCCGCACGGCTCGCCGACGCCGAGGGCCGACGTGTTCGGTTCGTCCTGATGGGCGACGGCAATCAGCGTCCACAGCTGGAGGAGGCTGCCGCAGGCGTCTCACGCATCCAGTTCGTGCGGCCTCTCCCGGATCTCGAGTTCCGGTCCGCGCTCGCCGCGGCCGACGTACTCCTGGTCAACGAGAAGCCGGGTGTCGCCGAGATGGCCGTTCCCAGCAAGCTCACATCCTATTTCACCAGCGGTAATCCAATTCTTGCCGCAACCGACCCCATGAGCACGACGGCGCACGAGATCCGTGCGTCGGGGGCCGGGATTCACATCGGGTCGGGGGACCCCCGAGAGCTTCTCGACACCGCTCTCGCGATCGGCTCGGACGACGTGTCGTCTCGCCGGTTCGGAGATGCCGGGCGCAAGTACTGCACCCGCGTTCTCTCCGAGGACTACGCCATCGACCGCTACGAGGGGTGGCTCCGTCGGCTCGCAGCCGCACGCCGCTCCCCGGCCCGTACCGAAAGTCTGACTACCTCATGACCACGATCGACACCATCGGCAAAGTCGGAACCGGCAAGCGCGCCCTCATCACGGGCATCACCGGACAGGACGGCTCCTACCTCGCAGAACTGCTGCTGTCGAAGGGCTACGAAGTGCACGGCGTCGTCCGTCGCTCGTCGTCCTTCAACACCTCGCGTATCGACCACATCTACGCCGACCCGCACAACCCGGACGCGAAGATGTTCCTGCACTACGGCGACCTCAGCGACGGCGCACGGCTCGTGACTCTGCTCATGCAGATCCGCCCCGACGAGGTCTACAACCTCGGCGCCCAGTCCCATGTGCGGGTGAGCTTCGACGAGCCCGAGCACACCGGCGACACGACGGGTATCGGATCCATCCGCCTTCTCGAGGCTGTCCGTCTCGCCGGAGTCGACTGCCGCTTCTACCAGGCGTCCAGCTCCGAGATGTTCGGCGCCACACCGCCTCCGCAGGACGAGAGCACGCCGTTCCACCCGCGTTCTCCCTACGGTGCAGCGAAGGTCTACTCCTACTGGGTCACCCGCAACTACCGCGAGGCCTACGGCATGTTCGCGGTCAACGGCATCCTCTTCAATCATGAATCGCCCCGTCGCGGTGAAACATTCGTGACTCGCAAGATCACACGTGCCGCCGCTCGCATCGCCGCCGGAGTCGAGAACGAGCTCTACCTCGGCAACCTCGACGCGATCCGCGACTGGGGTTACGCACCCGAGTACGTGGAGGGCATGTGGCGGATGCTGCAGGTCGACACCCCGGACGACTACGTTCTGGCCACCGGTGGCAACTTCTCGGTGCGTGACTTCCTGGTCGCCGCATTCGAACAGGTCGGTCTCGACTGGACACAGCACGTGAAGTTCGACGAGCGGTACCTGCGCCCGTCCGAGGTGGACGCCCTCATCGGCGACGCGAGCAAGGCCGAGCGCGACCTGGGATGGAAGGCCACCGTCCACACCCCCGAACTCGCACGCATCATGGTCGACGCAGACGTTGCGGCACTGACGCACGAGGGCAAGCCGTGGATCGACCGTCCCTCACTTCCGGACTGGAATCGTTCGTGACCGCCGGACCGAGCAGCTTCGTGCCCGGTCCCCTCGATCGTGACGAGCCGCTCTACATCGCCGGCCATCGCGGGCTTGTCGGCTCGGCGCTCTGGCGTCACTTCGAGGACCAGGGCTTCACGTCACTCATCGGGCGCACGTCGTCGGAGCTGGACCTCCGAAACCGGGGCCAGGTGTTCGACTTCTTCGCCGAGTCGGCACCCAGCACCGTCGTGTTGGCGGCTGCCAAGGTCGGCGGGATCCTCGCCAACGACACCTACCCGGTCGACTTCCTGTCGGAGAATCTGCAGATCCAGGTGAACGTCTTGGACGCGGCTCTGGCCAACGGCGTTCGACGGGTGCTGTTCCTCGGCTCCTCGTGCATCTATCCCCGGTCGGCTCCTCAGCCCATCCGCGAGGAGTACCTCCTCACCGGAACTCTGGAACCGACCAACGACGCCTACGCCATCGCGAAGATCGCGGGCATCCTGCACATCCAGTCAGTTCGCAGACAGTACGGTCTGCCGTGGATCTCGGCGATGCCGACCAATCTGTACGGACCCGGCGACAACTTCTCGCGCTCGGGTTCACACGTCATGCCTGCACTCATCCGACGCTTCGAGGACGCCATTGCCGACGGTTCCGACGACGTCACCAACTGGGGTAGCGGGGCACCGCGTCGAGAATTCCTGCACGTCGACGACATGGCCTCCGCCTGTCTGCATCTGCTCGAGCACTTCGACGGCCCGCAACAGGTCAACGTCGGTACCGGAGTCGACCACTCGATCGCGGAGATATCGGACATGGTTGCCACCGCCGTCGGGTACAACGGTCGAGTGAACTGGGATACGTCGAAGCCCGACGGAACACTGCGCAAGCTGCTCGATGTCACGACACTCACCGACTCCGGATGGTCACCGTCCGTCGACCTGGCCGACGGCATAGCCGGTGTCGTCGACTGGTATCGCGCTGCGGGTAGGGCCGACGCCGCCACCGTCCGGTCGTGAGCGACCACATGCCACGCCGATCGCTGGCGGGGTTCACAGGCCGCGGGTACGACAAAGGCGCAGGACCGGTGAAACAGGTTCTGTGGTTGGCGGTGTCGGGAACCGTCCTGACTCGATGGTGGTGCCCGGGGTCGGTCCGCATTCGCATCCTTCGCGCCTTCGGCGCGAACATCGCCGACGGCGTCCTCATTCGGCACCGCGTGCGCATCCACTGGCCGTGGAAACTGGCGGTGGGCCGCGACTCGTGGATCGGCGAGGACGCCTGGATTCTCAATTTGGAACCCGTGACAATCGGCTCCGACGTCTGCATCTCGCAAGGTGTGCTGTTGTGCACCGGGAGTCATGATCGTCGGTCACCGACCTTCGAGTTCGACAACGCGCCCATCGATATCGGAGACGGTGCCTGGGTGGCCGCGCGAGCGACGGTGCTGCGCGGGGTTTCCGTCGGCGCCGGAGCCACGGTCGGCGCCACCGCGCTGGTCACAGCCGACGTGGCGCCGGGGGCCATGGCTCTGGCACCGACCGCGGTGGTTCGACCGTGAAGATCCTGCACGTCGTCACCCTGATCTCACCGGACGGCGCTTACGGCGGTCCGGTGCGCGTCGCCGTCAACCAGGCTCGCGAGCTGATCGCTCGAGGGCACGACGTCACCATCGCCGCCGGCACGCGGGGCTTCGACGTGATCCCCACCGAGCAGGACGGGGTGCCGGTTCGCCTGTTCCCGGTACGCTCGGTGCTCCCCGGTGCCGGCTTCGCCGGTCTCTCGTCACCGGCCATGGTGGCGTGGTTCCTCCGCCACGGCCGCGACTACGACGTGATTCACGTCCACCTCGCGCGCGACCTGGTCACGCTGCCCGTGGCACGCATCGCGGTCGCACGATCACAGCGCCTGTTCACGCAGACACACGGGATGATCGACCCGACCGGAAAGATGTTGGCCAAGCCGCTCGACGGTGTCTTCACCCGTCCGGTGCTGCGTCGGGCCTCTGCCGTCTTCCACCTCACCGACCACGAGAAGTCCGATGTCGCCGCCGTCGCGGGACCCGAGGTCGGCTTCGTGCGTCTGGCCAATGGCGTACCCACCTCCGAACGGCCGGCGACATCCACCGGTGACCGGCCGCACGTGCTCTTCCTCGCTCGCCTGCAGGCACGCAAGCGGCCTGTCGATTTCGTCGACGCCGCAGTTGCTGTTCTCGCCGAGGGACATTCGGCCCGGTTCACGCTGATCGGCCCCGACGAGGGCGAAGGCGACGCGGTGTCCTCACGCATCGCCGGATCGGGCGCCGGCGACTCCATCGAGTGGCGGGGGGCACTCCCACCCGAGCGCACCCTCGACGCGATGCGTGAGGCCGACGTCTACGTTCTGCCCTCCGTGAACGAGCCGTATCCGATGTCCGTCCTGGAAGCGATGTCCGTCGGAATTCCTGTGATCGTCACCGACACATGCGGTCTCGCACCCATGGTCGCCGAGAACGCCTGCGGCGCAGTGACCAACGGCACTGTCGAGTCGCTGACGGCCGCCCTCTCTGCCCTGCTCGCAGACCCCCCTGTGCTGCGCAGAGCGGGCGACAATGCTCTTCGGACGGTGCGGGAGACCTCCGGTATGCCCGCGGTCGCTCGGACGCTCGAAGCCGAGTACTCGCGACATCCGGCAGCGCTGCCTGCCCCGTAGACTTACCGGGTGCTCGAGAGAAAACCGCCCCGAAGTCGGCGACGTCGGACCGCGGCTCTCACGGCCGCCGGAGTGCTCGCTGCAGGCGTCGTCATCGGCTGGGAACCGTACGTGAGTCCCCGCGTCGACCAGCCCACCGAAGCGGACGCGATCGTGGTTCTCGGCGGCGCGCACGACGGACGCGAAGAATACGGACTCGAACTCGCCGAGCAGGGCTACGCCCCTCAGGTGGTGTTCTCCGACCCGTACACCGCACGCGGTGTGGGCTCGTACGGCAACCCCGACTACATGAACGATCTGTGCAACGGCACGTACGACTTCACGGTCACGTGTTTCGAACCGGACCCGTCGACGACCCGCGGTGAGGGTCGGGAGATTCGCCGGCTCGCGGAGGAGCAGAACTGGTCCCACGTACTCGTGGTCACGTTCCGTCCGCATGTGTCCCGCAGTCGCTACATCCTGGACAAGTGCTGGGGCGGCGACATCACGGTCCTCGCGAGCCCTACCGAACTTCCGTGGTGGGCGTGGACGTGGCAATACATCTATCAGACAGCAGGATTCGCGCGCGCGGTGTTCGAGGACTGCTGAGCCCGGCGGCTATCCGCCGGGCTCGGCTCCGTCGGGTCAGTAGGCGCCTTCGCTGCCGAACACGGCGCGCACCGTCTTGACGATGATCAACATGTCCTGGGTCATCGACCAGTTCTCGACGTACGAGAGGTCGAGCCGGACCGACTCTTCCCACGTGAGATCGGAGCGTCCGCTGACCTGCCACAGGCCTGTCACACCGGGACGCACCAACAGGCGTCGCCGTACATTGCCGTCGTACGTCTCCACCTCGCGGCGCAGCGGCGGGCGCGGACCGACGACACTCATCTCGCGGCGCAGAACGTTGACGAATTGGGGAAGCTCGTCCAGGCTGTAGCGCCGCAGCACTCGACCGACTCGAGTCACGCGGGGATCGTGCTTCATCTTGAACAGCACTCCCCCGTCGCTTTCGTTCTGCGCGAGGAGGTTCGCCAGGTTCTTGTCGGCATCGACAACCATGGTGCGGAACTTGATCATCTGGAAAGGGTTGCCGTCCAGGCCCATTCGCTCGGACCGGTAGAAGATCGGACCGCGGGTGTCGACCTTGACGGCCAGAGCGATGGCGAAGAGCACCGGGGACACGACGATCAGCGCGAGCAGCGAGAAGCACATGTCGAACGCGGTCTTGGTGAAGCGCGTGGCGCCTTGGTAGCGCGGCTTCTGTACGTGCAGGAGCGGCAGATCCGCGACCGGCTGAAGGGTCAACCGGGGGCCGGCGATGTCGGCGACACCCGGCGCGACCACGAGGTCCACGCCGAAGGGATCGAGCTCCCACAGGAGGCGCTTCATACCTTCGGCACCCATGTGCTCGGTGGCGGTGACGGCGACGATGTCGGCTCCGGTGGAATTCATCGCGGAGACGACCGCGTGCTCGTCGCCCATGATGGGCACGCGGTGCCCGTCGACGTTCAGCTCGCCGATGCCGGCGTAACCGGGGACGCACGCCCCGACCACGCGGCAACCGCTCGAACTGTCGCGCTCGAAGGACGCCGCCATCGACGTCGCGGCACGGTGGGAACCGACCACGAGGACCGACGTCATGAACTGACCCGACGCCTTTCGACGCCGCGCCCATCCGCGCCAGAGATGGCGCTCCACCAGCAGACCCACCAGACCGAAGGGGAGGGCGATGGCGAGATAGCCTCGGGCGAAGTCGACGCGGAGGAGCAGCGCGAGAATTGCCACGACGCCGAACATGCGCATCGTCGCCGACAGTATGCGGCGGTATTCTTCGGCCCCGGTGCCCATGACCTGGGCCGACCGCGCACCGAAGATGGCGAGGAACGCAGTCCATCCGACGACGAGGCACACCGATACGGTGACGTAGCTGATGCCGATCGTGGAGCCCTCGAGACTCGAGTTCTCGCCGAAGCGGATGAGATGCGCCAGGAAGACGGCCAGCACGATGACGACGGTGTCCGTCGCCACGACACGGCGTCGGTATCCCACCAGCCAGTGCAGACGTGGACGCTGCGCGGCCTCTGTTCGATCGGGGGGTCGATTGTCCTGCGGGCGCCGAGCGGGGGCCGTCCGCAGGCCCCATAGGCCTTCTATGCTGCTTCGCTCGTCAACACTGGTCACGCAAGACACCGCCTCAGTTACGAATCCGTGCCGTCGCGCCCCGCAGCGCAGCCCTCGGTCATGAAAAAACCGAACAACTGAGACGATACCACAAAGGATACTTTCAGTTTGTTTAGAGCGTTCAACAAGACTGGTTACCGAATGTTGTCGATCAGAACCCCGGAATCAGCCCCGGCGGGATCTGGATGCCCGGGGGCAGCTGCACACCGGGGAGGCCCGGGATGGTGGGCGGGACGTAGGGCGCGGGGGCCGGCGCTTCGGGTGCTTCCTCGACGGGCGCCGGTGCTTCGACGACGGGAGGCGGCGGTGCGATGGTCGTGGTGGGGGTAGCCGTGGTGGACCGTGCCCGCGTCGACGTCGTCGGAGGCACCGTCGTGGACGACGACGAGGTGGTCACCGCAGCGGGTTCGGCCGGCGACTCGTCCGCGGTGGAGGCCGGGGTCGCGCCGTAGCCGAGGGCGAGGCCGATCGCCGCGACCACGGCGAGTCCGAGCGCAGCGACGAGTGGCAGACGGGGACGTTTGGTGCGTTCCGGCGCGACGGAGCCCGACCCGGACAGCCAGGACGGGGTTTCGGCTGCGCGAGGATCCGCAACGTCCGACGTAGGCAGAGCCGACGCGGACGCGGGGCGTTCCTGCACATCGCTGTACGCCATCGTCGCCGCGGACGGAGCAGTCAGGGGCCTTTCAGGCAACGGTTCTTCGACGGCAGGCTCCGGCGGCCCCTGAACGGGAGCAGCGCGGAAGGGAACGTCGGACCCGTCGACCGGGGTGGCGGACAGTGCCGCACCCTTGGCGGCGACGAGTTCGGGTTCCGCGGGGGTGATGGTGGGCAGGCCGACCCAGCCGGCCAGCGTGGCGCGGACCAGCGGGATCCGCGATCCACCACCGATCATGACGAGTGCGTCGACGGGCCGCCCTGCGCGGGCGATGACCTCGCGGGTCAGGCGTGCGGACTGCTCGACCGGAACCGCGACCATCGATTCGAACGCTTCGCGGGAGAGCAGGATCAGTCCGCCGATGCCGGGCAGGCAGACGGCACCGCTCGACGACAACTGCTCCTTGGCGACGCGGCAACGCAACTCGAATTCGCGGCCGTCCACGTCGTCCAGGCCGCTCTGCTGCCGGCTGATCTGGCTGTCGCGGATGGTGGCGTCGAACATGTTGCCGCTGACGTCGAAGCTGCGTTGCGACGCCAGGACGCGGCCGTCGTCGAGGTCGACCACGGTGACGCTGAGGCCGGAGCTACCCAGGTCGTACAGAGCGACGGTGTGCAGTCCGTCGAGGTCGCCGGTGGACCGCAGGAACTCGACGGCGGCGTGCACTTCGGGGACCAGGCGGTAGTTGACGATGTGTTGGCGCGCCATGGCTCGGGCGACGGCTCCGGCCTGCGCGTCGTCGCGGTACGCGACACCGGTGGCGGAGACGGACTCGGGGTCGGCAGGGTCGGCGAGGATCACGCCGATGGACTCGGCGGCCAGTTGCTCCGCTTGGTCGAAGGTCGTGTCGATCGCGCGGTGGCGGAATGCTGCCTGCACACCGGCGCGTAGGCCGTGGACCGGCCGTGCCAGACGCACGGCACTGGTGCCTACCGACACCCCGAGTACCGAAGTCATGAACCGCCCCAGTCAGACCGATCGAGCGCACGATCGAGTCGGTGCGCGCTTGCAGTCGCCGAGTGTAACAAGACAATGCCGTAGCCGTCGCACCGACTGTTATTACGCCATTCCGTGAACGCGCAGACCGTTTCCGTTCCCTGCCATTCAGGCGTACGGCATGCGCGCCGTCTCGGGATCGCCGAACGTCACGGCGCGCTCACGCCGGGTTCCCGACGCCAACGTTGCAGCCCAGTTGATCAACGTCCCCGCGCGGTTGCGGCGACCGGAAAGGAAGGCGATGTGGATGGCGCCCCATGCGGCCCACCCGACGAAGCCGGACAGCTGGATGGGCCCTGCCTGCAACAACGCGTTGCGACGCGCGATGTAGGCGGCGCTGCCGAGGTCGTGGTACTTGAACGGTGACGCCACACGTGACCCGCTCTCGATGGTCTTGGCGATCATCTTGCCGGCGTGCCGACCACCCTGCATCGCGACTTCGGCGACACCGGGCAGATCGTCGAGCGCGCTGACGTCGCCGACGACGTAGACGTTCGGGTGGCCCGCGACGGACAGGTCCTTCTCGACCGGGATGCGGCCACCGCGTGCCTGCGTCACGCCGAGCGCGGTGGCGAGGGTGTGCGCGAAGGGCACGGCTTCGACGCCCGCGGTCCACAGCACGGTGTGGGTGTCGTACGTGGTCTTCTGCTTGTCCGACTTACGGGTCACTTCGATGTGGTCGGCCTTCACGTCGGTGACGTGCACTCCCAGGTGCGTCTCCACTCCGATGCTGTCGAGCGTCTTCTGCGCCTTGCCCGACAACCGGGCGTCGAAGGACTCGAGGACTCGGTCGCCGCCGTGGAAGAGCAGCACGCGGGCTTCGGCGGGGTCGATGGAGCGGAATTCGTGCTCGAGGGCGCCCACCGCGAGTTCGCGGATCTGGCCGGCGATCTCCACACCGGTGGGGCCGCCTCCGGACACGGCGAAGGTCAGCCACGGGCGCCGCTCCTCGGCGGTGGGCAGCGACTCGGCCATCTCGAACGCGCCGATCAGTTTCCGTCGGATCGCGAGGGCGTCGTCGACGGTCTTCATGCCCGGTGCGTACTGCGCGAACTCCTCGTTGCCGCGGTAGCTCTGCTGCATTCCGGCGGCGAAGACCAGGTAGTCGAAGGGCAGCTCGAAAGTCGAGCCGTCCATGCGTGACGCGGTGAGGGTGCGCCCCTCCATGTCGATTGCCGACGCCTCCCCGAGCGCGACATGAGTGTTCTCCTGCTTGCGCAGCAGGTGCCGCAGCGGCGAGGTGATAGATCCCTCGGAGAGCAGCCCGGTCGCGCACTGGTACAGCAGCGGCTGGAACACGTGGGACGTTCCGCGGTCGAGCACGGTGACGTCGCCGTCGATGTGCCGTAGTTGCCGGGCGGCGTAGAGACCGCCGAATCCGCCGCCGACGACGACGACGCTCGGGCGCTGTCGTGAAAGTTCATCAACCATGGTCGAAATCCTGCCACGCGAGGCCGCTGTGCTGTAACGAAGCGGGGCGTCGTCACGAACTTGTGAGTAGGTCTACCTTTCCCCATTCTTCCCAGCCGAGAGATACCAGTCGATGTTCCGTGTTGTGGGTGAGTGGTGGACTCGGCCGTTCGACTACTCCGCCATGCCCGGCTACATGGCGCAGCGCGGGCTGCAGCGGCCCTACCGCCGCATGATGGCCGCAGTGGTGCTCATGGTGGTGCTCGCCGGCTCCCTGCTGCTGTTCACCAGCGGGGCACCTCCCTCACCTTCCGCCCGCGCCGTGTTCATCGCCTGTCTGGTCACCGGCGCCGTGTCGGCGCTGCTGTGGCTCCGCGGGGCGTGGCCGTCTCGTCGACAATCACTCGTCTTCCTGTTCGGCGACGACGTGGCGTTGGTGGTGGGGCTGTCGATGCTGGCCGACGTGCAGGCCTCGTTCACCGTGTCCGTGGTGTTCGCCCTGCTCGGCATCTACTGCGGCTACTTCCACTCGATCCGCACGCTCGTGGCGCACATCGCGCTGACGGTGGCCGTGTCCCTGTACTTCTTCGTCTCGGCCGCCGTGGAGGGTGGCAGAGACGTGGCCTACCTGTCCGTTCTGCTGGTCGTGCAGTTGGCGCTGTTCCTCCTCGCACCGTTGCTCTCGCAGATCCCGCTGTCCAACCTGCGGGACGACGCATACCAGTCGGGCACCGATCCGCTGACCGGAGCGCTCAACCGCCGGGGGCTCGGCGCGGTGGTGCACGCGCCATTGCTGGCAACGGCGCGCCACGACGAGGTGGTGGCGATGATGGTGATCGACCTCGACAGGTTCAAGGCGGTCAACGACCGCGTGGGCCACGACGGCGGCGATGAGGTGTTGCGACGGGTCACCGAACGATTGCAAACCCGCACGAACACCTGGGCGTACGTCGCCCGTCTCGGCGGCGAGGAGTTCTGTGTCATCGGGATCGTGCCGTGGGCGGAGATGCGGAACCGTCTCGACGACGTGCACGCCGCCGTCCGGTGCGACGCCGACGAGGTACCCGTCACGGCGAGTGCCGGAGTCGCCTGGATTCCGGGCAGCAGGTGGACCCGCAACGTCGACGATGTCGAAGTGCTGATCCGCCGCGCGGATCGCCTGATGTACGAGGCGAAGCGCGCGGGAGGGGACAGCCTGCGGTTCGACGACCAGGCGTACACCACGACGGACAACGCGCGCGCCTGACACCGGCGCGGACCTACACTCCGCTCATGCATGTCCTCTACGTCTGCACGGGCAACATCTGCCGATCCCCCACTGCGGAACGGCTGACCGCGGCGTTCGCCCGCGACCTGAGCCTGGACGTCACCACCGACAGCGCCGGCACTCGCGCCGTGATCGGCCACGGAGTGCAGGCCGAGGCGGCTCGCGTTCTCGAGTCCCTGGGCGGTGATCCCACGGGCTTCGTGGCACGCCGGCTCACCCCCGCCATCGCGTCCGGGGCGGATCTGGTGCTGACGATGACCTCCAGGCACCGGGACGAGGTGCTGACAGTGGCGCCCCGCAACCTGCGGCGCACGTTCACGCTGCTCGAGGCGGCGGAGTTCGCGCGACGCACCGGGGTGATCGACCCGGCCGCGTGGGTCTCCGAGCGCGCGGCGAACCCGGTGACGCAACTCGACATCATGGATCCGATCGGTCAGTCGACCGACGTCTACGAGCGGGTGGGCGACGCCATCTCCGAGGCGCTGGGTCCGCTGTTCGAGATCTGGGGCGCTCGCTGATCGAAGTTCGTACTGCTCCACGCCGTCTCCCCGGCTACGGTATGACTCGGCTCGAGAGCACGGGCGGAAACGGAGCGCGGAGAAGATGCGTGAGAGAGCTGCCGTCGCCGTCGTGATGGGCATCGCCGCGGCCGCCCTGGCCGGTGGACTCACCGTCGCCGCTGCCGGCGGAGTCTTCGACGCGGATGTGCAGCGAGTGTCGCCTCCGGCCATCGACCGTTCCGCGGTCTCGGGCAGCATCTCCGTCGCCCCCACGGTGTCGGTGCCGCCGTCGCCGACGTGGCAGATCGCGCCCGTGACGACACCCCGGCCCACCACGACGCCTCCTCCGACCACCGCCGCAGCGACGACCGACGACGAGCCGACCACCACGACGCGGCGCACCCGGACCCGCACGACGACGACCACAGCCGACGCGGACGAGACTGAGTCCGGGGACAACTGACACGCGGAATACGCCGCCCGCGGGTGCCGTTACTCTCATCGACGGTGTTCGATACCGATGCCCCGGGTACCAACCATCAGCCGCTGCGAGCGGCCACCTGCCGAGAGGCGCACCGGCGGACACCGTCGCCGACAACGAAGCCGCAGACCCCTGGTCTGCGGCTTTCGTCGTTACTGGTGTCTAAGAGTAGGAGCAGGTGTTCCTGTCAGGACTGGTACGGGCGGCGAGGCGGCGGTCGCATGGTCGACCGACTCGGAACCTGCTCGGCCTCGTAACCGATGCCGTTGCCGTTCCCGTTCCCGTTCTCGGCCTGACGACGGGCCGCTCGGCCGCCGTGGCTCCGTGTCGGCTCGTAGCGAGGCACGGGGTAGCTCTCGGGGGCGGGCTCCGGCGCCGGTTCGGGGACGACGGGCGACGCTGCCGGCCGCACCGCGGCGGACGGTGCGTCCTGACGGGCGACCGTGTTGTCGGTCTCGTAGTAGTGGCGGTAGTCGTAGTCCCGCTTGCCGCGCGACGGGGCCATCGTGAGGATGACACCGAGGACGGGCGCGCCCACCTGCGTGAGATTGCCCAGGGCACGGGTCAATTCGTCGCGACGAGTGTGGCCGTGACGGGTGACGACGATCGCGCCGTCGGCGTGCGCGGTGATGACGGATGCGTCGGTGACGGGAAGCAGCGGCGGTGCGTCGACGACGACGTAGTCGAAGGCGGAGCGCAGCGTCTCCATGACCGTGCGTGCGGCTTCGGAACCCAGCAGTTCGGAGGGGTTGGGCGGCAACGGACCGGACGCCAGCACATCGACACCGTGGAACTTGGTCGGCTGCAACACTTCCTGCACGTCGGCCTGACCCGACAACACCGTGGACAGGCCGACGGAGCCGACGAGTCCCAGGTACTTGGACACGCGCGGCCGGCGCAGGTCGCCTTCGACCAGGACGACGCGGTGACCGGCTTCGGCGAGCACCAGGGCGAGGTTGACGGCAGTCGTGGTCTTGCCCTCGGCGGGAACCGCGGACGTCACCACGATGACTCGTGGCGGTGAATCCACCTCCAGGAACTGGAGATTGGTGCGGAGCTCGCGGAACGCCTCTGCGGTGCCGGACGAGGATTCGGCGAACGACAGGGCCGCCTCCTCCTTGATCGTCTTGTCGAACGGGACGATGCCCACGACGGGGACGCCGGACAGATCGGCCAGAGTCGAGCGATCCTTGATGGTGTTGTCCAGGCGGTCGCGGATCACGGCCAGCGCGATGCCCAGCAGAAGACCGACGGCGATACCGAGTGCGAGGTTCCGAGTGGTCTTCGGCGAGATCGGACCCGTGGGAACCTGCGCCGGCTCGACGACGCTGACCTTCGCCAGGGCCGCTCCGCCGCCGGGCGGCGTCTCGAGATCCTCGACGAATCCGACGAAGGTCGTTCCGATGCCGTTCGCGAGATCTCGTGCGGTGGTGGCATTCGCGTCGGACACGCACGTGTCGATGAGGACGGTGTCGGGTGACGACGTCGTGCGGACCTTCGATGCCAGTGCGGACGGGCTCATGGAGAGGCCGAGGCTGTCGATGGTGCGCTGTGCGACGCTCTCGCCGCCGAGGAGCTGGGTGTAGGAGGCGACGCGCTGCTGCGAGGCCAGGTTGCCCTGGTACACCTCCGTCACCGAGGACGACGACGAACCGGTGGAGACGTAGAGGCGCGTGCAGGCCTCGTACACGGGCGTGGACACGAGCGAGAACACCAGCGACGCCGCGGCGGCGACCACCGTGGTCAACACGATCACGATCCACCGCGCGCGGAGAATTCTCACGTAATCAGATATCTCCACCGGGACGACTCCTCACATCGATGACGGCCGGACCGAGCACCGGACCACACATCTGGGGACAAACTTCTGGGATCACCTTAACCATGTCGTGACCATCGGGCATCTCGGGAACGTGACGAATACCCCACTCCGGTTTTTACGCGATAAATGTGAGAAATACCGATTTCCGAAATCGGGAACGGAGGCACGAGCACTGCATACTTCGGGCCGACCCGCTTGCCGTGTGGCACAGTTCACCATGTGACCAAGCTCGACCGCACCGACGCTCGACTACTGCTCGCGCTCTGCGACATCCCACGCGCCACCGGAGTCCATCTCGCCTCGGTCCTCGGGCTGGCTCGAAACACCGTCCAGGCCAGACTCTCTCGTTGGGACGAATCACATACTCTCGCGCCGATGGACCGGCTCGTCTCCCCTCGGGACCTGGGGTATCCCCTCCGCGCGTACGTGGGCGCCGTGACGGACCAACACCGCCTCGAGGCGGTCATCGATCGCCTGCGAGACATTGCCGAGGTGACCGAGGTGGTCGGTGTCTCGGGCGGAGCGGATCTGCAGATCGGAGTCTCGGCTGCCGACGCCGACGATCTGTATCGGGTGGCCGGACTCATTCTTGCGGTCCCCGGAGTCGAACGCACGACGGTCTCCGTGGTGATGCGTGAAGCTATTCCCTATCGCACCCGACCGCTGATCGAGAGACTTGCGCGCGAGAACGACAATTCCTGATTCCGTTCCCGGTACGTCCGCGCAAAACAAGGATTCGGCCCGACGGAAGCGCCCATCCGCCCCTCGACGCAGGTTCCACGCTGATACCGTCCGACAGGTGATACGTCCAGGTTCCGGCGGCCGCAGTCGTGGTCGGTCCCGGGCACCCTTGACCGACGTCGTGCGTCGTCGTATCGCTGTGCTGATTCCGACCTTCGCCCTCCCCGGCATCCTGACGATGTTCAGCGTGGCCGGTCCTGCTGCGGGCGCTCCACGTATCGCCGCCATCGCCGTGTTGCTCTCCACCCTCCCCGTGGCCGCGGTGGTCGCCACCGCCCGCAAGTCGTTCACGTGGTGGCGGCGGGCCCGCACCCAGCGCGCGGTCGCCTTGGCTTTCACCGTCTACGCCGACGTGGGGACGTCGACGTTCCTCCTGCTCTGCAGCAGTCACGCTCTGGGTCTGGCCGGGTGTGCCCTGTTCGCGGTCATCAGCTCCTACGTCGCCTTCTTCGGCGGGCGCGCCACCGTGGTGGTGCACCTGGTGCTGACCACCGTCGTGATCGCGTGGATGACGGCACTGGTGTTGCGTGAGCAGCCGATCGGCGCGATGGCGACCATTGCGGCGGCCACCAGCATCTGGCTGGCCGTGAACGCAACCATGTCCATCGTCAGCACAACCACGATGTCCCTGCACCGCCACCTCGAGCGCCAGATCGACAGCGCTCGGACCGATCCGCTGACGGGACTGCTGAACCTGCGCGGCCTCGAGGTGCAGGCGAAACGTCAGCTCCGCGGTCGATCACAGGTGGGGTTCCTGCTCGTCGACCTCGATCACTTCAAGTGGGTCAACGATCATCACGGCCACATCGCCGGTGACGGCGTGCTCGCGCTCGCCGCGCAGCGCCTACGCGATCACCTGGGCGATCGCGCGGTCGTCGCCCGACGCGGCGGCGAGGAGTTCCTGGTGGTGCTCGACGCGCAGTCCACCGGACTGCACGCTCTCGCCGAGTCGATCCGTCTCGCGCTGTCCGACACGGCCGACCTCATCCCCGTGACGGTGAGCATCGGGGTCTCGTGCCTCGACACCACTCGGATGACGGCGGCCCCCATCGCGTCGACCATCAACCACGGGATGCACCTCGCGGACATCGCGATGTACCGAGCGAAGGCCGCGGGCCGCAACACCGTGGTGGTGTACGCCGACTCCTGACCGTGCGTCGGTTTGCCGTCCCCGTCCTCGGGTAGCTCGCACACGAGCCATCATCCGACCGACGAGAGGACCGTCCCATGGCCGTCAATCCGATCGAACTGCAGAAGCACCTGGCCGGCGCCGATTACCCGGCATCGCCGAAGGACCTGGCCGATCTGGCGAAGGGCAACGGCGCAGACGACGACGTGGTCGACGCGCTGTCGTCCATGCCCGACGACAGCTACGACGGACCCGACGCCGTCAGCGCCGCCATCACCAAGAAGTAGCTCAGGAATCGAAGCGCCGCGGCGGGACCGGCGCTGTCGGCACGTAGATCAGATGCGACGAACCGATGTCGGCCGGTGCCACGTTCTGCGCAGCGATGATCGCGGCCGCGTGCTTGCTGTCGGTGGTTCCGTGCGCCCGAGCCAGCCGCGCGAGCCGGATGCGTGCCTCCGTCGTCGAGTCCCCGAAGAACTCGGCGAGGACGCCGGTGGCACCCGAGATCGCCGCCGCGCCGTTCAGCACCGATTGCACGGCGGACGTTCCGTCCGTGCGGCGTACCTCGGTGGCCCCGGTGGTGAGTGCGAGAGATGTCAGATCGGCCAGCATCTGGCCGAGTTCGTCGGGCCGCTCCGAACCCCACGTGTCGGTGGTGTGGACGGCCAACGCTCCGAGGCCCACGCCCAGCGAGGTGATGGGATAGACACGTACGGCGCCGAGACCGGACGACTGCGCCAGCGCCCGATACGACTCCCACCGTCCGGTGCCCTGCTCGGTCACGTCACCGATCATGGCAACGGCCGTTTCGCGAGCGCTGGTCAGGACAGGTCCCGTCGTGAACAGTCTGTCGTCGGTGAGGACGTCATTCACCGAGGACGTCGCCACGGCGTGGAGTTCGTCGCCCTCCAACAGGGAAATGACCGCTGTGGTGGCGTCGAACCCGTTCAGCGCAGTCGCCGCGATGCGTTCGAGCAGCGCAGGAAGGTCGAAGTGGGTGACCAACGTTGCCGTGATGTCGGCAAGCGCGAGCTTGGTAGGCGTGGTGTTCACAGGGATCCCCCTCCACTGTCTCGTTCGTCCTTCAGGCTGATCCGACGGGCGACCACGTCGGCGGCTACCTCGGTGACGCTCCGACCGCGGGCGAAGGCGTGTGCCCGCAGGCGGTCCATCGCGACGTCGGTGGTCACAGCCAGTTGCACGGAGATCATGCCTGCTGCGACGTACACCTCGGCGCGGCTGTAGTGGCCACCGCCTTCGATGGACACGATGTCGTCCGGGTCGGTCTCGACGGCCTCGTAGGGAACGGCGTCACTGCCGGTCTCCCCCGCGTCGGACGCCGTGTAGTGGCCCAGTACCGATCGGGCGATGGCGAGAGCGCACATGCGGGCCGCGTCGTGCTCGACGTCGGTGAGGTCGACCGGGGTGGTGCGGTACAGCTCGAGGACGCCGAACGACGACGATCCGCCCAGGAGCGGATAGGCGAACATCCCGCGCGCCCCCAGGGAGGCTGCGCCGCGGCCGAACATAGGCCAGCGCTGGGCGGAGTACGAGGACCTGATGTCGTCCACTCGCACCGGCTCGGCCGAATGATGAGCATCGATGCACGGGCCCTCACCGATGGTGAACTGGAGTTCGTCGAGCTGCTGGGCCAGAGACGTGGTGGCGAAGACGAGTTCACGGACATCGCTGGACGAGCCGAGCAGCGCCACTGCGGCACCGTCGACACCCGTCAGTCGAACCGATGTCTCGGTGACGTGCCGGATGCCGGTGAAGGAGAACACGGAATCGGACTGTGAGTGGTCGGGGCCAGTGCTCTCGGGGGATACATCCACGAGCGAACCTCCTCCGCGGGCGCACCGTGCGCCGACGTCGATTGTCCCATGTGCGGCAGGAGAAACTGCCGACCCAGGGGGCTTATTTCGAGTTGTTCCGCCCGATTCCCGAGCGCAGCAGCTTCCACGGCACAGCAGCCGACTCGAGCTGCACGGAAAGGCTCATCTTCGACGTCCCGTCGACGCGTTCCTCGAAGTGGATGGGGACCTCGGCGATACGCATTCCGTGCTTGATGACGCGGTAGTTCATCTCCACCTGGAAGGCGTATCCGTTGCTTCCCACCGAGCCGACGTCGATGGTGCGCAGGGTTGCCGCACGCCAGGCCTTGAAGCCGGCGGTCGCGTCCTTGACCTTCAGACGGAGGATCGTGTTGACGTAGAGGTTGGCCCACTTGGACAGGGCCTTGCGGTGCCACGGCCAGTCTTCTGCCACCGCGCCACCGGGCACGTAGCGGGATCCGAGCACGACAGCCGCGTCGGTGTCGGCGAGGGTCTGCACCATCCGCGGAATTGCTTCGCACGGGTGGGAGAGGTCGGCGTCCATCTGGACGACGATGTCCGCGCCCTCGTCGAGTGCGCGCAGGATGCCGGCGACGTAGGCGCGACCGAGACCGTCCTTGCTGGTGCGATGCAGAACACTCACCGGGATCGCTGCCTCGACGCCCAGCTTCTCGGCCACCTCACCCGTCCCGTCGGGCGATCCGTCGTCGACCACGAGAACGCCGAGGTTCTTCATCTGCAGGTCGGTGAGCATCCCGACCAGCTTCGGAAGGTTCTCACGCTCGTTGTACGTGGGTACGACGACGGTGATACGGGGGTCAGGAGAGGCTTCGGACACTGTGGAATGGTGCTGGATCAGCGCCGCGATCGCAAGAACCGGACATTCCGCGTCGTCACCACGTGGCGTCGACAGGAGAACCGAAGGACCTGTCCCCGTACGTGCGACCCCGTCCGCCGTCTCGTTTCGCGCTGCAGAGAAGGTGGTCGGCGCGATCGAGGCAGTCGTGAATGTCCTCGTCGACGCCCAGCATCGCCCAGCCGGCGGAGAACGTCTGCTCAGCCGGCATCACAGCGATCAGCCGGGTCAGGATCGCGGTAACCCTCTCCGGGCCGCCACCGGGGACCGCCATTGCGAACTCCTCGCCGCCCCAGCGAGCCAACACGACGTCAGGGCCGAGCATCCGTGTCGCGGCGTCGGCGAACCCCACCAGCAGAGCATCCCCGGCCGCGTGACCGTGAGCGTCGTTGTACGACTTGAACAGATCGAAGTCGAGCATTGCGAGAACCAACGATTCGTCGCCGACCAGCGACTGCACACGCTCACGCCAGCCTCTGCGGTTCAGCAGGCCGGTGAGCCCGTCCGTCATCACGGCCTGCGCGAGGGCGTCTTCCTTGGTGCGACGGTCGGTGACGTCGTGGATCACCGCCATCGTCCAGACGCTTCCGCGGGCGTTGACGACGCTGGTGGTCGAGACCCATCCCCACCGGATTTCACCGTCGGGACGCACGTATCGCTTCTCCAGGCGCAGAACTTCGCCGCGCCGATCGGCGTCGGCCGTGAGCCGTTCCATCCGGTGGTGCTGGGCGATGTCGTCGGGATGGGTGAATCCGCGTGAGGACAGGCCCGCGATGTCGTTCCACGAGCGACCGACCAGACGGCAGTAGGCATCGTTGGCCAGCACCAGCAATCCTTGCTCGTCCGCCAGCGCCATCGGAACGGTGCTGGCGTCGAACATTGCCTGGTACGTGCCCTCGTCCACCAGCCGAGAACTCATGTCACGAGCGTACGCAGGTCAGAGCCGTCGTCAGGTCCTCATCGCCCGGACGGCCGCCAGAGCGGTCGCGCCCGCGAAACCACAGATCGCGACCGGTGCGCCGCCGGTGACCATCAGCGTCAGCGTGGTGCAGAGAAGAAGGACCGACAGGGCCGCCCAGATACGTGCGTCGACGCGAGACGCCCTCACTTACGACCCTTGCCCTTGTGTCCGCGGGAGACGTCGTCCGGATCCGCGACCGCGGTACCGGAGATGACGCGCTCCTCGCACGACGTCTCCCCGCCGGCGATCTCCCCGATCAGACCGCCTACTCCAGCTCCGACCGCAACTCCCATGGGCCCTCCCCCCGCACCCAGCATGCCGCCGACGCTGGCACCGCTCATCGCGCCGGTCACCATTCCCGACGAGCACTCGTCGACGGCGGTCTCGAACGATTCGACGAAGTCCCGGACCGGGTCCGATGTCGTTGCTGCACCGGCAGTTCCGGCCCCCGCAACTGCAATCGAGACCGCTGCGAGCGTGGTGCCGACAATGCGCCTTGTGATCAAGATGTCCCCCGACGTCGTGGGGAACCGACCGTCGGTCCCCCTGCGACATCAAGCAGAACAGCGGGCTAGGCGATAAACCATGACGCGGGCGCACGAACTGTGTTGCCCTACATGCACGCACGGCGGTCAGAGGCAACGACGATGAAGGTAGTGCGATCCAGAAACTCGCCGGAATGGCGACGGAGGGGTGAATACGTCCGCCACGTCGCCACTCCTGTCCGGCGATCCATCGTCGACCACGAGGACGCCGATTTCGTTCATCGGCATGCGGTGAACATTACGACCGACTTGGCAAGATTCTTGCGCTCGTTGCTCGTGGATAGGACAACGGTGAGGGAGCAATCAGGGGAGGCTTCGGACATCGTGAAAACCGTGCTGGATCGGCCGATAGATCGCAAGAACCGGACACGGGAGGCTCAGGACGTGGCGGCGTCGACGACCGTCGACGCCCACACGCGGGCCCCCTCGACGTCGGGGTAGATTGATCCCGGTTCGAAGAGCGGCCCGGTGTTCGCAGAGTCGAAGGCGCTCCGGACATCTGCCACCTCGAACCCGTTCTTGCGGGCGGACGTCTCGACGTCGACCCGACTTCGCTCGGTGGCACCGGCGTTCGTCGAATCCGATACCGGTTGCACAACGACGATCGTTCGTTCCGGATTTACGCGCGATTCCGCGGCACGAGCGAGCGACACCGTTTCCCGCGCAAGCGTCTCAGGCGCTTGGACCGTCCCCGTGTTGACGACCACGGCGTCGACGTCCGTCGGGGTGGGTGGGACCGCATTCGGTAATGCGCCGAGAAGAAAATCGACATTGCGAGCCACCGACACGTTCCAGACCGTCAACGGTTCCCCGGGTGCGTCCCACATTCTGACCGGTGGCAGATAGCCGGATCCGGTAGCGAGATCCCAGTCGCGAACGTCCACGGCACGCGAGTGAGCGATGCCGAGGTCTTGAGCGACCAGTGTCACCCACCCTCCCACGGATTTTCCGGTGTCGTCACCGACGATGAGAATGTTCACCGGCACGGTGGTGTCGTCGAGTTTCGATGCGAACAGTGACGTCGCTGTCGGCCCCTCGTCCGAGGGCGGACCCGCCGAAACGCCGCTCTCGGCTCGGTCGTCGCCAAGTCGCAAGAGCAGGAGTGCGACTACCACGAGCGCTCCTGCTGCGACGAGGGTTGCCACGGTCCTCTTGGAAGCATTCATGTCTGCGCCCCCTTCTCGTCCTTGCCTCGCGCGATGGTCAGTGCACGGCGCAGGACCGCGCGCGCGTGAGCGTCGAAAGCTGCGGCTGCCCGCACTCGCGGCTCTCTGTGCGCCCTGTCGAGTAATGCCTGGACGCGGAAGATCTGAGCGCGCAACGCCAGTCCCGCGGCGACGACCACTCCCCACCGGACAGACGAAGCACGGCCGGACAGTATGCGCAGTGCCGCGAAGTCGTACAGATTGAGAATCCACTGACTGTTGGGAGTGCGCGACGGTGTGCCGTCGCTCCCACCCACCAAATGAGTGGCCGCGACGCCGGTGTCCACCACGCATCGGCCACCGGTGTTCGATACCCGCCAGCAGAAGTCGACGTCCTCTGCATACATGAACCATCGCTCGCTCAACCCGGACAGCTGGTTCCACTGTGGTCTCGCCACCGCGAGGCACCCTCCACTCACCCAGTCGACATCCAGAACGGTGCGGGACGGCATCTGAGAGAGCAGGGTGTAATGGCCGGCGAAAGCCGGAACACGGCGGATGCGGGAGAGTCCGGAATAATGCGTGAACATGCGCCACGTCGTCGGAAACCGTCCGGACGATCCGACGGCGAGTAGTCCTTGCGGGTGCTGCACCACGGGAGCCACGACGGCTCCGGTATCCAGAACACGGTCTGCGAGCTTCCTGATGCCGTCGGCGGAGATGACGGCATCAGGATTGAGGAGCACCAGTACATCGCCTCTCGCAGAGCGCACCGCCGTGTTCACTCCTCGCGCGAAGCCCATGTTGGTATCGCCGCGCAGTAACGTCATCTCGGGAAACCGCGTCGACACCACTGAGCACGTGTCGTCGGTAGACGCGTTGTCGAGAACGACGATCTCCATGTCATCGTGACCCGCGATCGGCGCCAGCGAATCGACGACGACATGGGAGCTGTTGTAGGTCACCATGATCACCGAGATCTTACGACTCACTGGTGCGCTCTTCCACGCAGAACTCGCGCCGGTACGCCACCCACTACGTCCCCCGCGGCGACGTCCTTGGTCACCACCGACCCGGCGCCGATGATCGCACCGTTCCCGATGGTGACCCCGCTCGTGACGACGACGCCCGCGCCGAGCCACACGTCGTCACCGATCACGATCGGAGCTCGGACGAACCCCTGCCGGTTGATGGGCGTGGTCACGTCTCCGGCCGCGTGATCCTCGCTGACGATCACGACGTGGGGACCGAGCAGGCATTGTGCGCCGATGTGCACACCGCCCTGTCCCCAGACGACGTTGTACATGCCTATGGCGGTTCCCTCCCCGACTGTGATCCCGATTCCGGGTTCCGACACGACGCCCGACCCCATGACGGAGGCACCACGGCCCACAGTGACTCCTGCGCCGAGCACGATGCCGTCGCGTGACGTCGCGTCGATCGTCACGGAATCTTCGAAGACGACGCCGGGCCCCACGACCAGTTTGTTCGCGGCGACGACATGGACGCCTCGCCCGCGAAAATGGGGCGCTGATCCGCGGAGGTAGCGAGTGCCCCACGTCTGCCCCCGAATCAATTGACCCCCACGCCTACCGGCTAATCCCACGATCTCGGACAACGCCATGTCGTCGGGTAGATGCCGACGCCGCAGCGCCCAATACGCTCGGTCCATCACAAGTCTCGCGACCATCCCTGCCGTCCTTCGCTCGTTGCTCGAATCGAACCGGCCCGCTCCGGCCGACGACTCGGCCATATGCCGACGCATTCTCTTCACGACATCGCTCCACCTCGGCGTCAGGTCACTGCCCACCGGTGACGCGAATGTGCGACGCGGTGCCGAGACGAAGGCTTGTGAGATCGCCTGCACGTTCGTGGGCTCGACGAACACCGCTCCCCCACCCAAGACCTCACGAAAGACCGGGATGTCGCTGACCAGCAATGGTGCGCCGAAGAATCGGGCCTCCACCGGCGGTAGACCGTAGCCCTCGTCGAGAGAGAGGTAGACGAACAACGTGGCGTTCCGGTAGAGCCAGCTGAGTCGCTCGACACTCACCCGTCCGACGTGGACGATCAATCCCGCATCGATCGCCCGCGTGACGCGGTCATCCGGCGCGTCGCCCAGTCCATCGGCCTCGCCCACGACGACCAGCGGACAATCAGCCGAGAGCGCGCCTTCGGACAGTGCCCCGATGATTGTGCGGTGCAGGTTCTTTCGTGCGTTCAAACGGCCCACTGAAAGGATGTACCGAAACGGGACGATGGTCCAGCCGGGATCGATCTCCGGGCGCGCCTCGGCCAGCTTCGTGGACATTCCCAGTCCGACCGGATGGACGGCGTTCAGAGTGGGGTTGTATCGCAGGATCCGTTGCGCTTCCGTCGTGCTGGACGTGAACCGCACCCGGGCGAAACGCGACAGCGGTGGATACAGGGACAGGTAGGCCAGCTCGATCGGGGTGAACCATTCCGGATTGGATTGGAAGATGCCGTCGTGCAGAAAGACTGCGCCCCTACCGAAGAGGGTGGAGAAGTTCTGGCAGATCACCCAGTCGTACGAGGTCGCCCGAAGAGCGAGTTCGAGTCCGTTCCGGGCCGGGTGCGTGGGCAGGTGGGTGCGGCACCATCCGATACCCGTCGCATCGAAGACCGCAGACTCGTCCGCGTCGGGAAGTCGCGGGAGCGCAAGGGTTATCCGATCGTCGGGGAACGTGGTCCGCCAGGCGGCCACCATTTCGTGAACTGTCACCTTGCCGGACGGCGGTCCGTCGAACCAGTGATAACCGTCGAAAAGGACCTTCACAGAGCCGCCTCATCCGCCACGCGGTGACGCGCGACCCATCGGGGGGTGGCTACCAGCACGACGGCCGAGACCGCTGTACGTGCGACACCGACGACCACCAGAGCGACCACGAGCCCCATCGCGCCCCCGACGGTTACCCCGATCGCCTGCGAGCCGACATCGAGAAGAACCGACGCGATGCGAATCCTGTGAGCAGTTTCCGGCTCTGTGAACATTCGTGCCGCCAACAGCGCGACCTCGAACACTTGGCCCGACACGATGGCGATACCGACCGGCAGGAGATAGTCGAGCGCCACCGCCGGTCCCGCATCGGCAGACACTGTCGCCAGCAGCAGAGCGCCGGACGATCCGCAGACCAGAACGGCTGCCGTCACGCCGACACTCCAGGCCACCCCCACTCCGACCACAGCCTTCGGTCCTTCGGGCGCGACTCGGGCGACGTGTTTGATCACCAGGGGTTGGATTCCCTGGACGACCACGAACGCCGGCGCGAACACCAAGGTGTACGCGTACCGGATGCCGGCCGTGGCGACGTCGTCGTTCACGAGGAACAGAATCAGGGTGGACACCTGACTCCCGATCCCGAGATAGAGGGCCTCCGCCGTCATCCTCCACGCGAAGGACACCCGAGTCCCCTGGTTCGACAACGGGTCGGGGCCCGACTCGGCGCGGCCACACAGGATCACACCCATCACTGTCAGTACGAGCAGGGTCGCGCACCACAGAGGAACGACGAGGCCGGCGGCGGTTCCCGATGCGACGGCCACGCCCGTGGCTCCCCCCAGGACCGCGTACGTGACGCTGATGGCGGCGGACTGGCGATACCTCCCTCGTATGACGAGAACCTGTCGAGGAACGTCGGCCAAGACGACCAGGGCGCACAGTGCGGCGATGGAGACTGCCGCGGCGATGGCGCCGTCGGCCGCTGTCCAACCACCTGTGACGGCCGCCGCGACGCCTGCGAAGGCGACGGCACCCTTCCTGCTCGACACGAGATCGATCGCGGCCTCCGGTGCGACGCCTGCACGCCCGGCCACGATGACGGGCGCATTGATCGCCCATGCTCTCGCCGCCCCCACCGCAATGGCGCCGATCGCTGTTCCGACGGAGACCGCTGCGAACATGGGAATGTCGAGCGCGAGTCCCGCGGTCAGGGTGAAGGCGAAGAAGCCTAAGGACCAGAACCCCTGGTCGACGACACGTACCCCCAGCGTACGAAGACCGGCATCAGACGCGGCCATGAACCCGCACCACACTTTCCCGCACCACAGTGTCGAGCAGGGTGTCGACATCGATCAGCTGCGAGTCATCGACGACGCTCATCGTCAGCACACCACCCGCTCGCTCCGTGTAGACGGTGATGCCTATGCCGGACGGTGTGACGGCCGCAGACATGCAGCACCTCTCGACGGGACTCGACCACGGAAAGTCGTCGTACCCGGGCGTAGGAAGGATGTTGGACAGGGCAATCGAACGGCCGGGTCGGAAGACGTGCGCACCCGTCGCGCCGCCGCGCCGTGTGGTCAGCGCGCGGTGAGGCCGGTAGTCCAACGCCGCTCCCCGAAGGAGGACCGCCAGCGGCGCGGACGATTCGACGAGGGTCGAGAGCCGAGCCGAGATCTCGGCCGGTGACCACTGGGGGTCTCGGAGCCGTCCGATGGTCAGGGCCGGCGCGAAGTTCCCCGACGTCCCGTGCCCGGAGCCGAGATAGCGACGGGCTTCGAACGACATCAGCACGGCGAGGTCGAGATCGTCGGGCACGATGTCGGACGCGCTCCGGAGGACGAGGAGCGACAACGCCGACGCCACGGACAGCTTCTCCCCCGGTGGCGCGACAGATGCTGCATAACGTCGGAGGTCCTCGAGATCGAGAAGCGCAGCAGCCGTGCGCACCGGAGCTCGCGGTTGCGGCTCGGGAGGCACGATCTCCGGGACGTGCTGCCGCGCGGAACTCAGCGCGGCACGCAGCACGCGCGGGCGGAAAAGGCGTGTTCGAGCCACCGCTCTCGGGAGCGCCATGCTGGTGACGAGATCGTCGATCAGTCGGAAGTCCGGCGTACCTGCTGCTGCGGACACCACGGCAACCACCCACGCGTTGCCGGACGTGCCGTCCGAGAACGAGTGGTTAGGTCTCACTCCGATGAACTGGTCCGACACCGTGATCTCCAGCGGGACCTCCGGGGCTGCGAGTTCCATGAGCTCGTCGAACAGTTCCCGTGCACTCGTTGCAGAACTCCGGCGGACGATGCGGTCGAGCACCGCGTCGATCGCGTGACGACCTCGCGGGACATACTCCGTCGCACGGTCTCTATCCACCGACCGAAGCACCGACCGTCCGCGCTCGGACGAGAACAGAGCCCGGAGGCGATCTTCCACGACTGTCTGGTCCGGGAGGTCGAAAGGACCGTAGACCCGCACGTTGTGCAGGAATCGGAACGACACGTTCCGCGGGGTGAGCGGACGCGGCAGCCCTGTTCGTAAAGCGGTCGTCATCGCACGTCCTCCGTTGTCGCCTGTCGGGCGCGAGCGACCCGAGCAAGATCGTCGATCAAGTATCGAAAGCGTGCGGTGGTCCACATGCGAGTGATCGTCCGCGCCATTGCCGCAGCAGCGGCCACGGCATCCGCGACGTCGTCGAGCGTGGTGGTCGGCATGACGTCGACCACCACTCCGGACGTCCCAGCTTCTTCGAGAACGGACGCTGCTCCTGTACCGCCGAAGCAGACCACCGGTAGGCCGACGGCGCTCGCCTCGCCCACAACGCCGCTGGCTCCCTCACGGCCCGAGGTGTGCACGAGAACATCGGCGTGCATCATCTCGTCGATGACGCGTCGGTGGTCGCAGACTCCCGCGAACGTCACACGGGATCGCACCCCCAGTTCGTCGGCCAGGTCCGAGACCTCAGCGGCGAAGTCGACGGTGGCGTCGCCGAGGAACGTCATCCGGGCCTCGGCCAGTTGCGGCCTTGCCAGCAATGCCACCGCGAGTTCGGGTCGCTTGCGGGGAATCAAGTGACCGACCACGAGCAGGCGCAGTGCGCCGGGCGCACGCGGCTCATCACGATCCACCGCGGTGGGGCCGTCGACGACGACGTTGGGGAACACTCGAACCTCCACACCGGTGCTCGACACCGCCGCCGCTGTCGCGGTGTTCTGTGCGATCACCAGATCGCAGCGGCGGGCGATGCTTCGAGCCCGTGTACCCGCGACCCCGTCGCGGGCCCGCTGCATCACCCACTGTCGACGCGACGCCCAGCTTCGTGGCTCCATGCGATAGACGGCAGCGACACCGCCGGCACCGACCGGGCCCCACACCCGCAACACTCCCGGGGCCGACCGCGTGATCGGTGTTGCCAGTATCTCGGTGGCGAAGGTGACATGGTGTGCGAAGAGCACTCGGTGGTCTCGTTCGATCTGCGGGACGCGCCGGGCGGCCAACCGGACCCACACCTCGTGCTCGAATCGTGTGAACGACGGTTCGTGCCAACGGAAGAACGACGGTGCGAAGGGTATGTCGACAGCGACGACCACCAGTCGAGTGCGAAGTCGCTCCGACACACGGCCGTCGACCGCAGCGGCGGATCGCCGGTTGGTGAGCAGAACCACACCCATGTCGTGCTCGTGCGCGTGCTCCAGCGCAGCTGTCAGGAACTGCCAGCCGATTCCCGGCTCGCTGGGCATGTCAGGATGAACGACGAACGCGGACAACAGAATCACTTCTCGGCGGCCGCTCACAATTGCACCTGCGCGCGGAGACGCCGACGATGGATCCTGCGCCCGCGTGGCTTCCGTCGTTGCGCCCCCTGCTGACCCACAGGCCTTTGCTGAGCGACAGGCCCCGCAACCAACGCGAGGAAGACCCACGGGAACGCGAACCATAGAATGTTGGTGAGTGACGCACATGCGGCGAGCGACACGATCAGTGGGATCGCATGGACGGGCCGTGGAATCCTCGACACGATCCCCGCTACCGCGACGAGGAAAGCGATCGACCCGAGCGCCCCGACGTCGTACAGAAGACCCAGCCAGATCGAGCTCAGATAGGCCGCGCCGACGAAGGTCGGATCCACAGGATTGAACTGCGAGAAAGAATTCGCACCCGTACCCCACAGGAAACTCCAGTCTCGCGCTCCGATCTGCGTGATCGCGTCCTGCCACAACAGCATTCGATACGCACCGGTGCCACTGTCGAAGTCGGTCAGATGGGAGATCCTCCACAACAGTGTGTCCTCACCCGATCCGTCGCGAACACCTGCGAGCGCTGCTGCTCCCAGACACAGGCCCATGGTCGCCGCGATGACGGAAATCGGATATCGCCCGACCACCCGGCATGCCGCGAAGAGAAGGATGACGAGCAGAGCACCCCAGGCCGCCCTCGTCTCCGTCAGCAGAAGTGCGATGACGATCGGGACGGCGGCACACCCGAGCCGACGATCCATGATGGGCGTACCGTTCGAAAGATGTTGACCCACATAGTAATACATCACACCCAGCCACGCCGCGCAGAGGCTCCCCATGATGTTGTACTCGAACGCGAGACCACTCACGCGGCGGGAAGGATCCAGAAGCCAGTACCCGATACTCCCGACCGAGATCGACGACAGGATGACGGTCCCACTACGAAGGGCGTACACCCGATCGAACGAGGACAACAGAAGGGGAAAGAACACCACCAGACCGACGAGGAACTGGACGCAGCTTCTGAGGCTGAGAAAAGGACTCGGCGCGACCACCGAACTGGTCATCACTGCGATGAGAACCCAGACGATCATCGCGCCTGCCACAGTCCGTTCTCGACCGCTCATGGAGCGAAAGGAGGTGCCCTCCCGTCTGTGATGCGCCACGAGCGCAGCGACGAACAACGGGACCACGAAGTACTCGGGCCGGAAGGTCGCTCCGGCCACGTCGACGGATGCGCCGTTCGCGCAGACAGCCAGAAACAGGACGCACCATGCGACCCGGATGTCGCGGAGCGACAGCACCGCTGTTCCGACCACAGCGACCAGTGCCAGACCGACGAGAGCCGCGGTGGGGAACGACAGCGCACACAGCGTCGCCACGCACGCCACGACCATCACCGTCGCGCCCTCCCCCGTCCGCGAGGAGGTCATGTCGGGGTGGCGTGGCGCGCGGTCGAGGGATCCTCGTTCGACGAGCTTTCGGCGGTCTGTTCGCTCGGCGCCGTGGGGGCGTCCGGCCTGTAGTCGTACTTGTAGTGCGAGGAATCACGTCCGGAGACAGGCGCCATGGTGATGACGACCCCCAGCAGAGGTGCGTTCACCATGTTCAGGTTGCTCACTGCACGAGCGAGCTCTTCCTTCTTGACGACGCCATGACGAGCGACCAAGAGCGCCCCGTCGCAGTGCGCGGTGAGTACGGCAGCATCAGTGACCGGTAGCAGAGGCGGGGCATCGACGATCACGTAGTCGAACGCAGCCTTCAACTCCGCGAGGGTTCTACGAGCGGTGTCGGAGCCGAGCAGTTCGCTGGGGTTCGGAGGTATGGGCCCGGACGCGAGTATCTGCATACCCGGCATGGTCGTCGACTGAAGGACCTCTTCCGTGGTCGCTTGTCGCGACAGAACGTTCGACAGTCCGACACGGGAAACCAATCCGAGATACTTCGCGACCCGAGGGCGGCGAAGGTCACCCTCGACCAGCGCGACCGTACTTCCGTTCTCCGCCAGAACGGCTGCGAGGTTGATCGAGGTGACCGATTTTCCCTCACCCGGTACGGAACTCGTGACGACGATCAGGCGTGGCGGATTGTCCACCGCGAGGAACTGAAGGTTGGTGCGAAGCTCCCGGAACGCCTCGGCGACGAACGAGCCCGCGTCGTCCTGTGCCATGAGGTGCGACTCACCCAAAGCTTTGTCCATCGGGACTCGGCCGACGATGACGCTGTCGGACACCTCTTCCAGTGTCGACGGATCGATGATGGTCCTGTCCCAGCGCTGGCGCAGTACCGCAGCAGCAAGCCCCACCAGTACGCCCAACACTGTGCCCAGCACGACGTTTCGTGCCGTCTTGGGAGACGACGGTTCGCGGGCGACCTGCGGCTGCTGGACGACGGAGACCTGTGCCGCGGACGCCCCTCCCTCGTCGGGTGTCTCCACCTCGCGTACGAAATCGACGAACTGGACTCCCAGCACGTCTGCGATATCGCGTGCCGACTGAGCGGAACGGTCCGAGACCGTCGCGGTGATCAGGACGGTGTTGGGCTTCGACTCCGCTGCGATCTTCCCGACCAGTTCGTCGGCGGAGAGAGCAAACGTGCCTGCGGTGATGACACGTTCCGCCAACGCTTCCGACGTGAGCAGATCGGTGTATGACGCGACACGTTGCTGCGACGCGAGGTTTCCTTGGTACAACTCGTCGACCGTCTGAGCCGATGTCGACACGAAGAACCTCGTGGTCGATTCATAGATCGGCGTGACTGACACCGAGTACGCGAGTGCTGCCACCGCGCCGGCGAGCGTCGCCAGCAGAATGACCCACCACCGAGTACGTAAGATTCGAACAAATCCCTGTGTTCCCACTGTGCTTGTCTCCCAGCGTCGTCAACGAGATCGTACGACGACAGGAGCGCGATGCCAGGACAACTGCGACGCAGTTCCGACGGTCTTTCGGACCTCCGCCCCGTTCATCGCCCACTGGGCGCCGATACCCCCGTTTCGGGGTCCGATACCTGTGTAGCCAGCGTTTTCGCGAGAACAGCGGTGCGCCGGCCGACGTGAACGGCCGCCAAGGGCGGCTGGACGTCATCGCTCGAACGGCTGCCTTCCGAGCATTGATCCGCAACGACCTCCCCCGGACTCGTTGTTGTCCTGCGGCATGTCATGTGAATCGACCGCGTGTACGGAGTTCGCTGAAACCATCGTCGGCATCACAAGGCTGTGCATCCTCGATCCCGATTCTCAGTCGTGACGACCTGATACCGCCAGGCCTCAGAAAACCAGGGGCTACCCGACCGCACCATGACATAAGTGCACGAACAGCAGTTGCCGACATCGACGCAATTGGTCGGCCGACGTCAACACGGAAACGGGCCCGGCGGCTGTTCGACGGGCGCGAACCGGGCAATCAGAGATGTTTCGGTCGATGTCTTACAAACGGACGGAGGAAACGCCGCACACGCCTTTGATGAAGAGTTGCGTGATCGCGCGCACGGCGGGTCTGTCCATTAGTGTCACCGCTGTCGCCAGGGCGAACGACGGACCAACGAAACGAGTGCATCATGATCGGCCGCACGGTGTGCATCATCGGTACTCGTGGCTATCCCAGCTACTACGGCGGCTTCGAGACATTGCTTCGGCATCTCGCGCCATTTCTGGTCGAACGGGGCTGGAACGTCGTCGTATACGGCCGTCCCGGCGCCACTGTCGACCGACCCGAGGGTATGGACGACGGCGTGATAAGCGTGGAGACACGAGGAATCGAATCCCGATCTCTCAGCACCCTCACCTACGGAATGACCTCGACCGTCCACGCTGTGATGATGACACCGAAACCGGACGTGGCCCTCGTCCTGAATGTAGCCAACGGTTTTTGGTTGCCGATGCTGAGAGCCCGCAACATTCCCTCGCTCGTCAATGTCGACGGCATCGAGTGGGAAAGAGAGAAATGGGGCCGGGCGGCACGAAGCGTCTTTCGCGTCGGTGGATCGTTGACGGCTCGATATGCCGACGACCTGGTCTACGACTCCACCTCTCTCGGCGACCGGTGGTACGAGAAGTTCGGTCGCGAGGGCGTGTTCATTCCCTACGGCGGCGTTTTCCGCGATTACGGCCCCACCCGCGACGGACTGACACGCCGCGGCTATGTGCTGATGGTCGCCCGGTTCGTTCCCGAGAATTCGATCGACCAGTTTCTCGACGCCGCACGAATTCTGGGTAGCCGCTGGCCGATCGTCATCGTCGGGTCGTCGGGGTACGGCGGTGAGATCGAGGACCGTGTGACGGCGCTGACGACCGAGTGCACCAACGTGAGGTGGTACGGGCATGTCAGCGACGACGATGCCTTGTTCGCTCTGTGGGAGAACGCCGGCGCGTATTTCCACGGCCACAGCGTCGGAGGTACCAATCCCGCCCTGGTTCAAGCGATGGCGTGCGGAGCCCCCACTGTCGCACGGGACACCGCATACAACCGAGAAGTCCTCGGGCCTCATGCCGAGTACGTCACCCCCGACCCGGACGCAATCGTCCGAGGCATCGATGCGCTGATGAGCAGTTCGGCCCGGCAGGAGCAGTTGAGCGCCGGAGTATCGAGGCGTGCGAGAGAGAAATACACATGGGACGACGTGTGCACGTCGTACGACATGGCGCTCACCCGGTTGGCGACCCAGCCGTCACCCTCGCGTGTAGCGGCAAGCCGCACACGTGCAGGCGCGGTCGCGATGTTCCGCGGTGCGTCTCGCTGACTCGGTGACGCTCGCCGACCTCGAAGAACCGAGTCTGAGCAATGCCGCGAGTGCGACAAACCGGGTTCCGGTTCGTTTCAGTGGCAACATACCGGCCATTATGCCTGGTTCGACCTGTCAGGATCAAGAACGCGCGGCCTTACCGCCGACCCGAACCGGATCTACTCGCGCAAGGTGCCGATGTGCTCCCTGAACCATCCGACGGTGGAGACGATGCCCTCCTGCAGGCTCACCCGCGGCCTCCACCCGCTGTTCGTCAACGTCGATACGTCGAGGAGCTTCCGCGGGGTGCCGTCAGGCTTCGAGGTGTCCCACTCGATGGACCCCGTGTATCCGACGGCCGACGCGACCGTCTCGGAAATCTCCTTGATCGTCTGGTCCTCACCGGTGCCGACATTCACCTGCTGCGGACCGTCGAAGTTCTCGAGTAGATGGAGGCAGGCAGCGGCCATGTCGTCCACGTGGAGGAACTCCCGACGCGGTGATCCTGTCCCCCAATTGGTGACACTCGGCGCGCCGGCCTTCGCGGCCTCGTCGAAACGACGGATCAACGCCGGCAGAACGTGCGAACCCGTCGGGGAGAAGTTGTCGCCCGGCCCGTAGAGATTGGTGGGCATCGCCGAGATCCACGGGAGCCCGTACTGTCGCCTGACGGCCTGGATCTGCAGGATGCCGGCGATCTTGGCGATGGCGTACGCGTCGTTGGTCGGCTCCAGCAGGCCGGTCAGCAGAGAATCTTCCCGAATCGGCTGATCAGCGAACTTCGGATAGATGCAGGACGAGCCGAGAAAAAGCACACGTTGCACCTTGTGCTCGAGGGCGGCGTCCAGAACATTCACCTGAATTTGCAGATTTTCGCTCAGAAAGTCGACCGGGTACGTGCTGTTGGCCATGATCCCGCCGACCTTGGCGGCAGCGAGGATCACCACGTCCGGCGTCGACTCGGCGAAGAAGCCGAACACCGCCTGACGGTTCTTCAGATCCAGCTCGGACGACGTCCGGCCGACTAGGTTGGTGAATCCCTGATCCTCGAAATGACGCCACAGCGACGACCCGACCAGTCCCCGATGGCCGGCGATGTACACCGTCGAGGAACGATCGAGGGCGGTCGGCACGAAGTCGAGCAGCTCTTCAGGCATACGACGTCACTTCCAGTCGGGGAGCGCGGGCGAGTCGATCCACGGCCGCCCTTCGTGTTCCAGAGCGGCAATGTCTGCGTCCACCATGATCTTGGCGAGCTCGGGCGTGTGCACCGAGGCCTTCCACCCCAGCTTACTTTCGGCCTTGCTCGCATCTCCCACGAGCGCATCCACCTCGGTGGGGCGCAGGTAGCGCTCGTCGAACTTGACGTGCTCCTCCCAGTCCAAGCCGGCGTGTTCGAACGCGGTGGTGAGGAAGTCGCGCACGCTGTAGTTGCCGCCGGTGGCAAGCACGAAGTCCTCCGGCTCGTCCGCCTGCAGCATCCGCCACATGCCCTCGACGTACTCGGGTGCGTAACCCCAGTCGCGGATGGCATCGAGGTTGCCCATGTAGAGGTGCTTCTCGGTTCCCGCCTTGATGCGGGCGACCGCACGCGTGATCTTCCGGGTGACGAACGTTTCGCCTCGACGGGGCGATTCATGGTTGAACAGGATGCCGTTGACTGCGAACAGGCCGTACGCCTCGCGGTAGTTGCGCGTCACCCAGTAGGAGTAGACCTTCGCCGCTCCGTACGGCGACCGAGGGTAGAACAGCGTGTCCTCGTTCTGCGGAGGCGGAGACGCACCGAACATCTCCGAGCTCGACGCCTGGTAGAAGCGGCACTGCACGCCGGCCAGACGGACCGCTTCGAGGAGGCGGATGGAACCGATGCCCGTCGTGTCGCCCGTGTGCTCGGGCTCGTCGAAGCTCACGCGGACATGAGACTGAGCACCCAAGTTGTAGACCTCGTCCGGGCGAATCTCCGACATCAGGGTCACCAGGCGCGCACCGTCGCTCAAATCTCCGTAATGAAGGAACAACTTGGCGTCAGGATCGTGAGGATCCACATAAAGGTGGTTGATTCTCGAGGTATTGAAACTAGATGACCGCCGGATGAGCCCATGGACAACATAGCCCTTGCTCAGAAGCAGCTCGGCAAGGTAAGAACCGTCTTGCCCGGTAATTCCCGTTATCAGAGCAGTTTTCACGACGGTTCCCCTACTGTATCGAACGGCATGTGACGCGTAATCTTAATCACGACAGCAACTCTCGGGCGACTCGAGCGACGAAAACCTAATGCCTGACGCTGTTTACGAACTTCTACCAAGCAACACGCCTCGAGTAGCGAGCTACAACCGGTCAGACTAATATCACCTCACACAGTAACGAGATCGTGATAATCGAACGTGCAGGTCGATCGCGCGTCAGGGGGTTCGGCAGTGTCCAGCGCAGGCAACAACATACGTACAGACACCACACGAGTCTCCGTCGGATCCGTGCCTTTCGAGGTGACCTCGCTCACAAAAGCGACATCGACAGTGATGGCTCTCGCGCGAGATCAATCCGCGCAGCCCATTCGCCTCGCTAATGCGTATTGCGTCGCGGCTGCCAACAGCGATGACAACTACATGGAAATCCTTCGCGGCCCGGGCATGAACTTCCCCGACGGGTCACCTGTTGTGTGGTTCATGCGGCGATCGAAGGGCATCGGCCAGCGACCCGGACGCGTTCGTGGACCCTCGCTGTTCGCTCAGTGCCTGGACGAAGGCCGTGAGCACGACGTCAAGCACTTCTTCGTAGGAACTACCACCTCCACTCTCGAGCTGCTCCAGTCCGAGGCGGAACGCCGATACCCCGGCCTTGAGATCACCGGAACGTACGCACCGAAGTTCGCGCCGGTCAGTAACGAGATGATCCAGGAGATTGCTGACGAGGTGAACGCTCGGGAGTCCGACATAATATGGATCGCGATGGGCACACCCAAACAGGACTTTGTCGCAGCTGCCTTGGCGCCTCTCGTCAACAAACCCTGCATCGGCGTGGGCGCGGCATTCGACTTCATCGCTGGCACCAGCAAAGAAGCTCCGTTATGGGTCCAGCGTAGCAGTTTCGAATGGTTGTATCGATTTGCCAGTGAGCCTAGACGGCTGTGGCGCCGATATCTTTTCGGGAATATACAATTTATTAAAGCCGCCTTCCGGCAACAAGAATGAAAATAGCCATCGTCCACAGTTTCTACCGGTCTGACAACCCCAGTGGCGAAAACAACGTGGTCTGCGCGCAGATCGACGCCCTGAAGGAAGCTGGTCACGACGTTGCGGTCCTGGCAAAACACACGGACGATCTGCTCGATCAACCGGGATATAAGTACAAGGCAGCATTGACCGCGGCAACGGGGCACGGCGACGACCCCACCGCCATGCTACGTAGTTTCAATCCGGACATCGTTCACGTTCATAATCTCTTCCCGAACTGGGGGACAAGATGGCTGCGTGGTTGGCCAGGTCCTATCATCGCAACCTTGCACAACTACCGCACAGTCTGCGCGAACGGTTTATTGTGGCGCGACGGACACGATTGCCACCTCTGTCCAACCACCGGGTCGACATCATCGCTTACACACGCCTGTTACCAAAATAGCCGTTACGCGACCTTGCCCTTGACAATCTCTACGCGAGGCCGGGGGAAGCACTCGGACATACTCAATCACGCCGATGCATTAATAACATTGAACCGGTCAGCCTATGCATTCTATTCAGGACTGTTACCGGCTAAAAAAGTTTACGAAGTCCCGAACTTTGCGGCCGCTCCGCCCCGGACAGTCGCTTCCCAGACCGGACGTTGGGCATATGTCGGACGGATGACTGAAGAAAAAGGTATACCCTGGCTTTTGAAACAGTGGCCCGACGATCAAGAATTAGACCTGGTGGGATCTGGACCCATCGTCACTGACATTCAAGACGAAGCGCTTCACAGACCTAACATACATTTTCACGGTCCAAAACCGCACAACGAAGCTATCGATCTAATCGCAGGAGCAAAGGGGCTCATAATTCCGAGTCTATGGTCAGAGGGGATACCTACCGTTGCCTTAGAAGCGCTATCGCTCGGGACACCCCTCGTTTTGTCATCGCACATCAGTGCCGCGGAAAACCTCACAAGCGGAGGCGCGGGGATCATTCTGAATATGAACGAACAAATGTTCGATCTCTCGTATCATCTCGGAACGATGGAAGGCAACTTAGTGTCGATGAGTAGCGCGGCCAGATCTCTGCACCAATCAAGGTACTCGACCGATGCTTGGTTGGCCCTAATTAGCTCAGTCTACTCAGAGGCCCTCATTTCGAGGGACACGCTGTCGTGAAACACAAGCTTTGACACACCAACTTGCAGAAGTCCTGAGGCGGAGATGTTCTGCGTTGAGTCTGAAAGATTCAGCCGTGGCTAAGCCGGTCTTTCATTCTCGCCAGGATTGCCCGTGCGCAATCTCGTGTTACCTTCCAGGCGGTATTTCGCGGTACTCCGACCCAACGTCCTAATGTCGCCCGGTCCGCAGCACCTGAGCTGCTACGAACAAGCTGCGATCCTCGTCGCCGTTTCACGTAGTCAACATATAGACGATTAATACCATACTTTTTTTCGGCCGGCAGATGCCACAACGCCAGGTGCAGATCATCACTACAGACATTCCTCCATTTCAGGGGTTGAGTCCACAGGCGCCTGACAAAAGAATCAGCGTTCCCTATCGGGAAGTCCATACTCGCGAACGCTAAACTCAAAACGTGAGCTTCCTCGCAAACAACGCTCGTATCGCTCCGGTGCAACTCGAAGATTCTTCGTACGATATCCTCGGATGTACTAATCAGTTCACCGAGTTTGGTCCACTCGATACCGACGAACTCCCCACCGATATAGACAACATCTGCACACCGGGCCAAACCAATGCGCACCGCCAGGTCAGACATGCCCGACCGAGTCAGGCCATTTACTTTGTCCATCTCCTCGTAGCCCACCACGTAGGATGCGCTTCCGGATTTAGAGAGCTCAGCCCACATCCTTTCAGCTGCATCGGCTCCCGTCCATATCACGTCACTGTCCGACATAATCAACAAGTCGCCGGAGTTCATAGTCGAACTTATACATTTCAAGGCATCGAATAAGTAGAATTGGTTCCACCAACTCTTGGTCCACGTCGCTGGCGGCATGAAGGCATAACTCGAAGTAATGACCTCCACCCCCAAGGATGCGACGACACTGCGGAGTACATCAGACACGTCTGTTTGACCCGTATCTTCGCGATTCACGACGAGAATGAGGCGAGCGCCAGGGTTCGTTTCACGAGCCGATACGAAAAAAGTTACCAAACAACGCCTGTAAACGTCCAAGAATTTATCCGAGGACGCATCTCCCCTTACTTGGGCATACTCACCGCTGGCAGTTTCGTGCATGTACAGCCATGTCGCGATAGTGCGGGTCATAGCGGGATCGACTTGCTTACGGGACGTGCGGGTATTCCTACCCACGTCTCATGCGGGGGTACGTCGCAAGTCACAACCGAGTTTGCACCAATTCTTGCGCCGTTACCGATGACTCGACCCGACTCGCCTGACAGCACCACCGCTCCCGCACCGATTATTGCACCTCTACCTACCAAGATGGGCCCCATCGGTTTATGAGCCGCCGCGCGGCCTATCGTTACTCCGTGGAAGATAGTGACGTCATCCTCGATGGTAGTCCGTGGGTGAATGACAACTCCAAGCCCACGATGCGATATCTGCACGCGGTGCCCAATCTGGACGCCATAAGGTATGTCACATCCGTACAGATAAAGCACCTCTCGGCACAATTTCCTCAATATGCGAAATCTTTGAAGCCGGAGCAGTCTCACTGGCAAACATTCGCTATCGCGCCGACGTTGCATCATGAGAGCCTACCTCTGCGATCGAGGGTGGGAACCGGAGCTCCACCGCTGGCTGTTTTTCCTGCGTACCACTGCCGCTTCGAACGAGAACTGCTTCTAGGTAGTCCGGCGAGGAGTAAAAGAACCACGGATGGAGCGCTAGTTCCCATTAGGCCACTGGTCACCATCCCGGCAGTGGCACTTGCACAGATAAAGATGATTTTGGATTGAAGCGGTATGTCAGCAGTGAGCACACTCACTAATAAAGCAAATAACAGTATTAGTAATACAAGAGCTGCTGCTGCACCGCCGGTAATCCACGAATCGAGAAGCGAGTTCTCAGCAGGCTGGCCCAAGGAGGCCGAACGCGCTAATGAAAAACTAGCTGCGTCAGAGTTCCATGCCAAACCAAGACCCCATCCCGACCATTCGTCGCTGACGGACAGAAGGCGCGACCAGATTGAGGTCCGACCTGTACCTGAGCGAGCTCCCGCTAAATCTCCGTCAAACAAATATTCTAAAATTGCTGTAAAGATATTTTTGCCGAAGAAGACCAACAACACTGCCACCGCTGAAACACGCCACAAACGCCACTGGTCACGTCGCAGCAAAACGACCAACACGATCGACAGGAGCACAGCGATCAAAGAATTGCGATTGTAACTGAGAACCAGAGCCACCACGAAGAGCATCGACGATGCAACCATCAAGATCGCGCGTTTCCTGAAGAGGATCCACGATGCGCCCAGTCCGAAGCACGCGAGAAACCCTACTGCACTCGCATGGGACCCACCGTCCGTGAGGTGAGTCCCTGACGTACTGCCACCAGGAAACGCGATTGCCGCGAGAGAACTCAGTACTGCGGCCACAAAGACTATCTTCGGACTTGAGTCACGATCCCAACACACAAGAACGAGGCTCAAGCACACTAGGGCGAGCAGCTGAGACGGATATTTTAGTAGCGCAAGGTCAGAGCCAACACTCAGCGTAACCAGGAAATATACAAACATCATGGTCACGTACAGCGCAAGGCAGACAACGAGGTGACGCGGAATGCCAAAGATCCTCGGTTGTCCCAGTGCGACTACCAACACCAGTGAAGCGGACAGCAGAAGTACTCCCAACTTGGCCGTTTCGGACGCGATCGGCGCGAGGACTCCACGACCGTTCAAGCCGGTTACGAACACCGCAACGCCGATGCCCACCTCAGCGACCAAGATCTGTCTCGCGGATCGCTGCTCACGCCTACCTAGCGAGAGCTTCACGTCGTGCCCAACATCGGTCTGCACTAGCTCTTCTCCTTCGGCTTCATCAAGTCCGGTATTACCAATGAGAAAAGTGAGACCGAACCCGCACTCAGTGAGCCTAGCCCAAGGCCGGCAGTTCCGATGATTAGAACGCCTGGGATCGATATAAGGGGGTCGAGAATTGCCCCCGCTACGCGTATCGGAAGCCACCGCCTCGAGGATTGTTGGACCCTAATCCTCACCATATAGATTGCGGAGAAACTGCTGATGACACCGGCAAGAACGAGAACTGCGAGTACCCATACTGCTGAATTGAATTCAGCGAAACCCAAGCTGCTAAGAATTCCGAGGGGATTGACCAACCAAAAAACGATGATTGCCACTCCGGCACTTCCAATGAGACTGCAGCAGGCAGCCGAGCTGTTCAGCACGCTCCGACGATTCGTAACGTTCATTTTCGGAATAACTATCAGAACCAGTAACGACGCCATGAGCGTAACTGGAGTCAGTAAGAGCTGCATGGACCTGAACTCTCCGACCGTGGTCGGTGAAACAGCTAGTCCGATCACGAGTTGCGACACTTGAGCTAAACCAAAAATTGACACAGCCTCCGCGGCGACTGCCCCGACACCCGCCACACTGTCTGTTGCATCGGTTGTGCGAAGCCTCGCGCATACTGCGATCACGAGTAACGAGCACGCTGCGGTGCCGACCGATAACGCGACGAAATCTATGAGCGCAGAATTGCCCAAGCCCCTGGTCTTCACCAGGACATACCCCGCAACAGGGCCGACCAGCCATATCAGATCGCTGCCAAGTACGACCACCGGGCGACTCTGCCCGAAAAGTGTGAAACGCCAGAAATCCTGGAATAGCGATACTGGCGTCAACGCCGCCACCAGCAGCAACCAAACATCGGCGCCATTCACGAGTGCCATAGCAAAGCTCGCGGACGTCGCCGTACCAATCAGCATCACCTGAAAGAGGAGCAAACCAGGGACCGACACCGGGTTAGCGCCACGAACCACAGTCTGGGAGAGCACCTGTCTCTGTATTGCCAAGCCGGCAACAGCCGGAATCGAGACCAGGGTGTAAAGACCGAGGGCTGAGAGACCAGCTACTGTTTGTATACCAACTGGGAAGAGGAAATTTGTGGCTCCGGTTGCTACGACGCTCAGTGTGGTCGCAACGGTAACTGAGGCTGGTCTACGAACCATGCCCACTTACAATCCGTCGCAGGTTTTCAGATTGACCTTCCGCCGTCCATGCCTCGTGCCGGAGGCGCCACTCATCGACCATCTGCTGAAGGTCCAATGCACCGAATTTACCCGCGAGGTCGTCAGCGTTAGAAAAATCGAAGCCGATCCCACGGGTTCGTATCCATCTGACCGAGTCATACGCTCCAGTCATGACGGCCTGGGGTGCGGCGGCGCATACACCGAGCGCGAATCGAGAGGACATGCCGTTTCGTACACGCCTCTTTAACAACCGCGTGGGCGTGTTGTACAGATTGATGTGCACTTTGTGCGCCGCGATTATATCGGTAAGGCCACCACGGAGGAGTTCACCGTTGCTCAACCGCTGATACAGCGAAAACCCGCGGTTCCGTAATTCGAAGTCGTAGTGGTTATCACCGGTCTCGCCGACTGTCACTTGGTGGCCGAGCTGGAGCAGCCGCTGCAGCGTGGGGCCCACTCTATCTTTGACCATTTTCTTATCATCCGAAAACATCAGGTCGGATCTACCCGTGAAGATAAAGTCGCATGTACGAGACGACACAGGTTTGAAATTCGCTGAGTGGATTGAACTAGGGAACGGCTGCACAAGTGCATGAGATTCAAGCTTCCCCAAGAAGGACAGCCTTCGGACGTCCTTCGTCATCGCGTCGGAGTACGTAAGCGATGCGTCGAGGAAGTGGCGAGCCCGCAGCGAAGACGCTGTCTCGCGTAACGCTCCTAGTATCCCGGACGCGTTAGGAAACGTGTCCACTATCAAAATTCGGCGCGCATGCCGGTATTCACGCAGTGCCCACGAACGGGCGGCAGTCTCTATCCCCCACCAAACTAGCACTGTGTCGACCTGCTGCGACGCGGTAATTGCCGAGGCCTGTTGCCGGGTGACCCAATTGCTTCGAACTTCGCCGGACCCGCGCAGCCAAGTCTCGTCTGCGCGCTCGCATACTGCTACAACGTTGAAACCAGCGATCTCAAGGGCGGAGCGCCACGCTTCCGCGAGTGGGTTACGGAGGCTCTCGGCTTCGAGCACTACGCACGGTTCGTTCATACTGCTGTACTTCTCGGGAAAATTTGTGCTGGATTTCCGCGTACAACGCTGTCCGCTGGTACGGACTTCGTCAGCACAGCGCCGGACCCGATGATCGTTCGGTCTCCCACGTCTATGTCGCCGATGACGATCGAGTTAGACCCGAATTCGACGTCATCGCCAATACGGGGAGCAGGCAAACCAGGCCCGAGGTGACCGATGGTGACCCCGTGCCTCAGGATGACGCGATCTCCCAGTATTGCTTTGTCGTTGATGACCAGAGCTGTGCCGTGGTATAGACGAGTCGAGTGTCCAATAGTCGTTTTCCACGGGATTTCGATTCCCAACACCCACTCGATAATGACTCTGTAAAGCACTCCGTAGATGGGTGTGAGTACAGGAATATTCGGCTGACGACTCCGCAAGGCGTGCCCGAGTCGGAAAGCTACGAGAACGAAACAACCTTTTGGATTGCCAACATTGACAGAAATGTCGGACTTTACAAGCCTCCGCAGAGCAGCGAACCCCGTCGTCACTGATCTCCTCCATCCCGTGTGGTTAGAACCTTGTATACGCCGGCCTGGAAGTTGTCGGCCATCGACTCGACGCTGTACCTGTCGTTAGAACCTCTGCACGATTCAGCCAATTTTTCTTGCCGTTTTGGATTGTTGATCAGGTCCACCACGGCCCTGATAAAAGCGGGTTCGTCATCGTCCGTGGTGATCGAGTTGCTTTCGTCAAGGTACTCGTACTCCGGAGCATGCCAAGGCCACGCTGTCGTGATAATCGGGATTCCGAGGGCGAAGGAGTCGATCGCAACCAATCCCACACGGCCCGGCATCAAGATTGCTTTCACACCTGTCACGGACTCCGGGTCACCGTGAAGTGCGCCTGCGCCGTTGTATTCCAGCCACGGTTCGAGCGCAGCTTGCTCCACCATCGTGCGCATCTGGCCATCGCCTTTGACAATCAACCGGAAGTGGGAATTGATTTCATAGATACGGCGACAGCAGTCGAGTAGAAAGTCGATTCTTTTCGCACCGTCGAGGCCGCCGACATACAAAGCGCGCCAAGTACCCGAGGCGTCTTGTTTCACGCAGTCTCGCAGGCGCACTAGAGGCATTGCGTCGATCGTATTATTGAGTACAGTGCATTTTTCTTGGTCGATACCGTTTGACGTGGCTCTCGTCGCACTACCTTCGGTGTACGCGAAGTACCACGACGCATGCCGAAGCATCCAGCGCTGCAGCGCAATAGAGAGCCGCGAAGCCGGTTGCGTGATAGTCATCCCGTGCCCCCACAGTGCTATCTTCCTCCCGGTGAGCGTTGCCCAGCAGATTAGAAGATAAGACTCTAGGTTTTTCACTGCATGTTCGATGACGATCAAATCGGAAAGCAAGAGCTTGGTTCGCGGTATGCGGATAAGTATTCGCTTCGCGGCAAGTGGGATCTCGATCTGCCGAAGATGAATCAGTGGAAAGCCGTGAACAAGATCATTGCGCGATCTATCCGCGCCGGCGGGCATCCCACTGAATACAACGACGTCCGTGTGGTTCAATTTGAGTTTTTGCGTCAGCACCACGAGGAAAGGAGCGCGGTATGAATTGACGTAGGGAAGGAGTATCGCGACGGAGGACCCCCGGTCCCGAGATGAAGAGCTACTCATGATATCGAGATCCTCGATTGGCTAATACATTCGCATGAAATTTGTTCTTCGCTTCTTCGCTAAGGTAGGAAATAGTGTCGAGACCCTGTCGCAAGGCAATTGCATGCGAGCTTAAAGAACTGTACCCGTGACACCAATCTGCGTCGTCAGAACCGCGGTGATCACGAACATTCAAACTTCGACCTCCATCGTTGCCCCACATATACAATTCTCCTTGTAACGCAGGGCGGTGGGTCACACAGATTTCTATCGACATGCTGCCGCTCGGGGACGCCAACCACGCCGAACCCGCAGCCATCTCCATCCCCGGCATCATTTACCTCTCATCGAAGTTGCGGTCCCCAATCATCTTGGGTCCGACTTGGGGTTCTCTCGACAGCGTACGGTCCGAGTGTGCCGTCGGCTAATCGAGCGCAAGCGCCCCGATATGTGAAACTTCGCACTCTCGAACGCGCGGCTTTGTGCACTTTTACAAGTCGAAGGCAGGTTGAACCGCTGGACAACCGGTGATTCGTCTTCAGCAATAGTCAGCACTTACGGCGAGAACCCATCCCCCGTCGAGACGGACAGACACGGGAGTGCAGGAGTGAATCCGCTGCGACGGGAGCAAGTTGGGGTCTACTCACCTGCGCGCGCTCCGTTCAGGTACGTCGCGCCGCGCGATCCTGCGCGGTCACTGGTGTGGTTCCTGCACACGGTTCTGAACAGTTCTTGCGCCGCATTCTGCGTGACAGGCGAAGCGATCTTCTCGTACGGCGTGATTTCGTAGGTGTAGAAGGAGCGGATCAAACCATCCGGATCGTTGCATTCGCGATCGCCGTGCAAGTCGTGAGCAATCGAGGGCACCGCTGTGGTGGTTCCCCGGTGTTGATGCAGTCGCTCGACAGGCGCAGACACTATCCGGTGCGGCATGATGCGCGGGTGAGTACAGAGACACCCGCACGACCGGAACGCCGGAAGCCAACCAAGCAGCGACGCCGCCGTCGACTCACGCTGTGGCAGATTCTCGGGACCGTAGCGGTCACGCTCGCCGTTCTGGCCGTAGCCGTCGCTGTCGTCGTCGACGTCACCCGACCTGCGCCGCCGGCCGACCCCATCGCCGAGGTCATCGTGCCGAACTTCGGGGACCGTCCGGAACTCACACGCACCGCCCAGTCCGACGCCCGGTTGATTCGATCGGCGTTCTCGGACACCGCCCGTGACACCACCGTGGTGGTGCTCGGAGACTCGACCGGTGACGAACCCGACGAATGGGTGTATCGCATCGGTGCGTGGGCAAGCGTCCGGTACGCCCGCCCGGTGACCTTGATGCCGTGGAACGACGGGGCCCGCGCCTACGGCACGCCCGTCCAGCTCGGCACCGGCCCGGGTCGCCCGCTCACAATCTGGAACGCGTCCGCGCCAGGACGCGACGCCGGCTACACCCGCGTGACGCTGCCCGCCATGCTGCCTCCGGAGGCAACGACAATCGACGCTCTGTTCGTCAGCCACGGACACAACCAGTCTCGCGGCCTCGCGAACGTCCGCGGTGCACTTGCAAGCCTGAACGGCGCCATCGCCGCCCGCGACTCGGGTATCCCCATCGCGGTGATCGCACAGAATCCCAACAAGTTCCCCGACCAGACCGACCAGGCGGGGAAGGTCGACGCAGCGCGGTCGTTCGCCGACCAATTCGACCGGCCCACCATCGACGTGTTCGACGCCTTCGTGCGGACCGGCGATTCGGATGCCCTCATGGCCGACTCCGAGTATCCCAACACGGCCGGGTCCGAACTGTGGGCAGCGACCGTCGAACAGTGGATCGAACAGCCCTGACCTACACCGCGTCGTCAGTGCGGTGGAGGAACATTATGATCGGCCACTGCCTGAGATACAGCGAGAACGACAACACCCCGACGTAGACAGCCGGTCGCACGGTGAGAGCGCGCTGACGGCGACCCCGCAGACACCTACCCCGCGGCGATGACGAGACACGTCGTTACGATCGGCAGCGCACCCATTGGCGCCGTATGCGTGACAACACGTCGATTAGGAGAACGGGACGCATCGATTCCGGCGAACCCAACCGCACTCACAGCGTTGCGGAGTCAGGTCGGAAGCCGCGTCAGCAGTGCGGTATCCCGCGATCAATGCTCCGGCAGCGAGTTCCCACCCGCGCGAAAGTCGCGACAATTGGCACCCGAGGGATTCACGACACACTCGTACAGCGCTCACCCGAAGGACACAACGATCGCGGTGACGGAGCAGCCGGCGACGAAAGGACGCGACGGGAATCACACATCGAACCGCCGAGCCACCGCGAGCACGGTGACGAGGCGATGACCGGAGATGCGACGAGCCAGATGGCGACCATGCCGTATATCAACAACCACTCGCATGAGTGTGGCATCGCCAACCAGAACTCTCCCCTATATGTGGCATGAAACCAGATCATTCCGTCCTTCGACAAGGCCTCAGCGGCGCCACGGACAACTACCGGACACGATCCGCCCACCACCCTTGTCATTCGATCGAAGGATCGAGTCGGTGGACGTTGCCGTCATCAAGCCTGGTCAGATCGTCTTTAACGACCCGCTGTCGATCGGGGACCGCAGCAGGAGGCTTGCGGCCAAAACAGCGAATGGTCATACTTTCTATATGGTCAGACGACGTTCGCGCATTGTTGCGCCCGATAAACCGACGCTCGGACAAGTCGGTTCCGTCGGTGTCAGCTTCGTCGCTTTTCTCGTATTGCTGTTTCTTTGCATCAGCCACGGCCTTTTCTAAGTTCGGCCGCTTGCGCGCGGGTAGGTAACTCGAACGCATGTTCGATTTCTGTCGGTGGGTCGCGGTAGCTTAGGGCATGTTTTCGGGGGGAAACGCAGGGGCTGGTCGTCGTGACGACGGCTCCATCGGCGACCCCGTTCTCGCCCAGCTCATCGCCGAGCAGGAAGAGCTGACGCGTCGCATCGCGGCGTACGGCACACAGCACCTCGACACGGCGGACCGCCTCGCTCTCCTGGTGCGGGACGAGAAGGTGACGCGTGCCCGTCTGGGCCAGGCCCACGTGTGGCTGGCGGAGCTCGTCCAGCAGCGCGGCTTCGAGGAGACCGGAGCACGCAATGCCGATGCCCTGGCACTGCTCCTCACCATCGACCGCTCGGCCGCCTCGACGCGCCTGGCCCTCGCCGCACAGCTCGGCAACAGGACCACCCTGCTCGGTGACGTCATGGAACCGGAACTACCCACCACAGCCGCAGCGCTGCGTGAAGGCGCCATCGACCCGGCTCACGTGACGGTCATCCGGAAGTTCGACAAGAACCTCCCCGCCGCTGTGGACGCCGACACCCGCGCTCACGCTGAGCGGCACCTAGCCACTGCGGCGCGCGAGGTCCGTCCTGCGGAGCTCACCGCACTCGCCGAGCGCCTTACCGCGCACATCGTCGAGGAGGGCGAATTCGAGCTGCCGCCGGAGCGGGTGCGTAAGCGCGGCATCATCATGAACAAGCAGGGCAGCGACGGCATGCGCACCGGCAGGTTCGTTCTCGATTCCGAGACCGCGGCGTACATGGACGCCTACAACAGCAAGTACGCGGCGCGCGGAGTAGGGAATCCCGAGGACACGCGTGCGCCCGTCGTCGGCACGGACCCTGACGACGAGACCCGCCGGCGCGATACCCGGACCACACCGCAACGTAGGCACGACGCCCTGAAGCTGCTCCTGCGCGACACACTGTCGTCCGACGATCTCGGCAAGCATCGCGGCGTGCCGGTCAAGGTCATCATCGTCGCGAGGCTCGTGGACCTACTGCGCGGCGCCGGACTCGCCACCACCGCAACGGGTTCCACCGTGTCGATTCGAGACGTCATCCGCATGGGGTCACACGCCGACCATTACCTCGCGGTCTTCGGTGACGACGACGGCAGGCCACTGCACTTCGGCCGCACCCGCCGCATCGCCAGCGAAGATCAGCGCCTCGTCCTCATGGCCACAGATCGTGGGTGTACCGCCCCGGGATGCGATCGCCCCGCCGTCGCAACACAGGCGCACCACATCCACGAGTGGCAGGACGGCGGGCCCACCGACATCGAGTCGCTCACCTTCGTGTGCGACATGCACCATCCGATGATTCACGACGGTGCACTCGGGTGGTCCACCACCACAGCGCCACCAGGTCACCCCTACGCCGGGCGCACTCTGTGGCACCCGCCTGCACTTATCGACCCGTCAAGGACAGGCCGAGTGAACCATTTTCACCATCCACAGGACTATCTGTGGGAGGACGACGAGCCGGCGGCGTGAGCGGGCGGGCTCTCTACCAACCGGACCGGGCCACAACACTCGACGGCGTCGTCGACGGTGGCCCGGCCGGTCGCCGTGGCATGCGATTGTCAGAACGACGCGCTCGGCTCACTGATCGGCGAGATACCCGCCAATGAGCGACGAACACGAAGGCGTTGGAAGGCGAAGCGATCGATCGCCAACACCATCCCGTTCTGCGAGAACCAAGTCGACATCCATTCCGACACTTCGACCGCATCCGGAGTTGTCTCGATCGTGATGGACATGACGGGCTGCTTACCGGGCGAGCGAATACCGACCCCTGGTCCGCGAGATCGAAAGTTGAGGGTTCCAGGTCCTGAGGTTTCACGCCACAACGCGCCGAAACTCCCTCGAACGGCCTGCACTACCGCCTCTTCCGTCGCATCGACGAGGTAGTCGACCTGGCGCTTGGCGATGACGGACAGAACCATGAACAAAACCCAGATTGCGGCGATCCATACGAGAAATGCGACGAAGACGGACACTCCGTCGTTCGTCGCCAACCACGTGCCTCCAGTCATGGCGAAGCCGAGAACGACGCACAGCAGAAATATCATGGGCCGTCTCTCAGCGATGCCGCGCACAAGGATTGCCACCGAAGCCGTGGCATTTCGTGCAATTACCGAACATCCCCCACACCTTGCCTTCGCCGTTGCAGGTCCTGCACTTCCCGTGCTCACAGTCTTTGCACCGCTTGTCCCACGTCATCGTCTATTCCCTTCGCCATCTCGAATCGAACTGCCGAAGCGTAAGCAGGAGAGCAGGTGCGCGGAAAGCGTCCATTCGGACTACACGGTCGACCGAGACAGGGCTCTACTGCCGCTGCAGTTCCGACGACTGGTGCTACGAATGCAGCATCTCGATGAGCCGCAACGCATCCCACGGCGCGAAGCCTTCGCGTCGTTGTCGAAGTAGACGTACACGTCTCGCTTCGCTGCGCGCCACTCTCCGATGCGCTCGGCCCACCGGCCGAGCGCATCGTCGGAGTACCCGCTCGTGTACAGCTCGGTGTCGCCGTGCAGCCGGACGTAGACCACGTCGCTCGTCGCCTCGGTGAGCATCGGGAACTTTCCGGCCGAATCAGCGACCACACAGCCGATGTCGTGTGCGCGCATGAGCTCGTACGCCTCGGGTGAGTCGAAGCTCGGGTGCCGCACCTCGAGGCAGTGCCGCAGCGGACGATCCTCGTCGACGTCGAGAAACACCCGGTCGTCGGCAAGCTTGTCGTCGTGCTTCTCCCCCAGCCGGGCTGCCTCCGTCGTCGAACGCGGCAGCAGCGCGAAAAAGTCGGCCGTTCTGGTGGCGTCGAAACGAAAGGTGGCCGGCAGTTGCCACAAGATCGGGCCCAGCCGCGGGCCCAGCGCCAGAACACCCGACGCGAAGAAGTTGCCCAGTGCGGCGTCCACTCCGACGAGCTTCTTCATGTGGGTGACGAAGCGCGGCCCCTTCACCGCGAACACGAACCCGTCCGGCGTTTCGGCACGCCACCGCTGATAGCTCGACGGCCGTTGTAGCGAATAGAAGGAACCGTTTATCTCGATGGAGGTCAGGGCACGCGAGGCGTACTCCAGCTCGCGGCGCTGGGCCAGCCCCGCGGGGTAGAAGTCACCCCGCCAACCCGCGTAACGCCAGCCGGAGATGCCGATACGAAGTTCCATCGACTACCTCCGTCCTTGTGCCGTTGTCAGCAGTTACCCGTATGCCGGGCCGCGACACCTGGGCCTGGTGCGATCACTGGCGCGGTGGCCAGGCGGCCCAGCCGTCGGGGATTGCGCTGAGAATGCGGTCCGCGGCGTCGAGACGTGCTGCGGGCACACCCTCGGAGGGGGATTCGCCCGAGCTACGGCCGCTGGGATAGGTGAAGGCGTACCCGATCGACGGTCGCTGCCCGTGCCCGACCTTCTCCCGGAAGTTGCCGGTGACGACCGCGAACACCTGACGCTCGAGAAGGTCGGCTTCGTCCTGCCAAGTCGAGTCGCACGCGTCGCACCCGCAGGTCGGGAAGTAAAAGTCGTGCAGCAGACCCGCGTGCATCCCGATCCCGGGGTAGGACGTGAAAACGAATGCCAGTGTTGCGCAGATCGAATCGTTAGGTCTGATCCGAACAGCACGGGTCGTATCGCGATGCGGGCGAACCAACTCCGCGGCCGCCTCCGGTCCCTCGTCGATCTCGACGTCGTAGGTTTCGCGTATGTGCTCGATGAGGGCGTCGGCAACGGTGTGAAGGGGTGCATAGCGTTCGGGGTGTTCGGTCACCGAATAGGCGCTCTCCGGGGGAGAGTCGGCCCACAGGTTTCCGTATTCGATAACCCGACCGTCGGGGTCACGGAACACCGGCTCGTCGATTGTCGGGCGTGCGTACGAACTCACGTCAGTCATCCTCTCGCTGCGAGCAGTCCGATCTGTGCCACTGCCCGATCGGTGCGGGGATCGCGCCATACTGCTTCCCCGTCGACGACCGTCGGCCACAGCAGACGCTTCTCCTCGACGGGCCACTCGACCCACGGCGAGTACCCCGCGAGTTCGGTCTGCACAATGTCAGCGATGACCACGGTCGCCTCCGCGAGGGACAGATCCATGTGCAACGCAACCGTGTAGAGCGAGATACCGAGGGTCCTCTCGTCGACGCTGGTCACCTTCACTCTTCGGCGAGGGCCGCTGGAGTTCACTCCGAGTCCGACGACACCCGTCTCGTGCAGCGAGAGGGTCCAACGAAGTCGGTCGAGGTCCAGGTGGGCACCGTATCGGCGGAATCCCAGGTCCGACCCCACTGCGAAACACGCGTCCACCAACGGGGTGGGTGCACCCATTCCTGCGTCGGGCAGCAACGGCAGCGTCCACTCGTCGACGTACTCGAGATTAGGTCCCCACATGGGTCCAGTGTGGCAAGTATTCAGGTGCTCGAAAAACTGTTTTTCATGATGTCGTCGACACCGTACGGTTCGGTGCATGGACGAGATGGTGACCCGGCGCAAGAACCAGCCGCCGCCCCGTCATGTCGTCTTCGACGATCTCGTCAATCCCGGACGCGAGACCATACGGCCGTGGTTGCACCTGCTCGACGACGAGACGCTTCCGCGCGTCATCGAGTCCGAGCCGCCGTCGCTGGTCGTGTGGTCGTCGCTCTGGCCGGCGAGACCTGGTGCCCTCATTCGCTTCGACCTGGCGGACGACGGCACTGGGACGAGTCTTCGATGGACGTTGTTACTCGATCCGCCGCACCCCGATGACGACGTCGTTCGGAGTTTGCGCAAGCGCATCGACAGGCTGATCAACGCCAACCTTCGATTCACCTACGGGCAGTGACCGACCCGTGCGGTGGCCGGGAGCGTGCGAGCCACCATGACGCCAGAGATCAGGGGCCGTCCAGAACCCTCTCGAGCGGCACGTCCGGGATCGTGATGCCCCGCGACGCTCCGAGGCCCGTGATCTGCAGCCAGATGGTGTCGGCAAGGAAGGCGGCGAAGGTGTCCAGGCCGACCGAATCTTCCTGTGCGCGCCAGGTTCTCACGGCCCCGACGCAGCCGGAGATGAGGCTGGACACCCATGGTCCGACCAATCTCAAATCGTCGTCACCCAGGTCCGCGCCGACGAGAGCCAGGAAGCCGCCGACGGCCACCTCGATCTTCTGGGCGACGCGGGCGATCGTGCTCTGCAGAGGCGACTCCGAGGAGCCGGTGACGTTCTGTTCGACGACGTATGTCCAGGTGGGATGGGCCACCACCCAACGCACGTAGGAATCGACGACACGCTGCACCACCGAGCGCGGCAGACCCTCGAGCGTCACCGACGCGGTCAGGGTCTGTTCCAGCTGCTCGCAGATGGTGCGCTGGATGGCGACGTCGAGGTCAGCGCGGTCGGCGAAGTAGCGGTAGATGCCGGTGCGGTGGATGCGCGCCTCGTCGGCGATCTGCTGCGCCGTGATCCACTCCCCCGGATTCACGCCCCGCTCGAGCACGTCGAGGGCAGCGGCGATCACCTGACGGCGACGGTCGGCGTTGTGCTGCTCCCACCGTCGCCTCCGGCCGTCACCGGAGGCAGTGCGCTCGGTGCTCATTGCACCGAAGCATCTCACGTACGCAGCAGTCTCCGCGGTGCCCTGACCTTGACGCGTGCCGCGACGGCCTCCTGTTCGAGCCGGTCGACGATCTTCACGCGCGGCCGGCCTGTGCGTCGACCGAGCGCGAGCTCCTCCGCATCCAGCCGGCGCCACGCTGCCAGGTCGCCCGCCCGCGGGGTCGTCGCCGCGATGAGCTCGTCGGGCGTGTGGTGCGGATCGGCGATGTCGGAGTCCAGGTGGTCGAGCACTGCCTCCACCGTCTCCTGCGCGCAGGTCTTGTTCGTGCCGATGAAGCCGCGCGGTCCACGCTTGATCCACCCGACGACGAACACACCCGGCGCCACCCGCCCGTGATCGTTGGGGACGGTGCCCGTGCGCTCGTCGAACGGGAGCCCGGGCAGACCGACGCCGCGGAAGCCGACCGATCGCACTACCAGGCCGGCGTCGAGGACGTACTCCTCCGACGTCGGGACGGCGACGACGGAACCGTCGACACCCTCGACGAGGTCGTTCCGCGCGACGCGGACGCCGGTCACCCGGCCGTTCTCGCCCAGAATCTCCACCGGCGACACCGCGAACGTGAGCACGATGCGGCGACGCGTGGGATCCGTCGAGTGCGGTCGAGCAGCCAGCTCCGCGAGCAGGCGACTCCGCTGATCGTCACCCTGCAGCTGCGCCGGGTCCGCCTCGACCACGACGTCGACATCGGTGAGCGCCGCGAGACCCATCAGCTCGGGCACGGTGAAGGCCGCGTCTGCCGGTCCGCGTCGACCAAGGATCTGTACCTCACGGATCCCCGAGTTCCCGAGCTGATCGAGAGCGTGCGGCGCGATGTCCGTTCCCTCCGAAAGCCATTCGGGGTCGCGGGTGAGCATGCGCGCGACGTCGAGGGCGACGTTGCCGTTACCGACCACGACAGCGCGTTCGTGATCGAGCGTGACGGCGGCGTCCCGGTGATCGGGATGGCCGTTGTACCAGCCGACGACGTCGGTCGCGGCGACCGAACCCGTCAGCCCCTCGCCGGGGATCCCCAGCACGCGATCGGACGATGCGCCGACGGCGAACACGACGGCGTGATAGACCGACTGCAGTTGCGCCACAGTGATATCGGTCCCCACCTCGGCACCCAACACGTACCGGAAGCCCGGCTCGTTCTCGATCGCTTCGAAGAGATCGGTGACCTTCTTGGTGGTCGCGTGGTCGGGCGCGACGCCGTGCCGCACCAGACCGTGCGGAGTATTCAGCTTGTCGTAGACCTCCACCGACGCCACCTCGGGATGCTTGAGCAGCTCGTCCGCGGTGTACAGCCCGGCCGGGCCGGCACCGATCACCGCGACGCGGAACGGACCGCCGCGGCGCAGACGTCGTTGCGGCGCAACGAGAGCCAGCGGTGTGCGATCGGCGTGCGGCATCCTCTCGAAGTACTCGGCGTTGAGGGCCGCGTACGGAGCCGTCGCGATCGTCAGCTTCGTGTCGGGAACGATCGCGCCCACCGGGCACGCCGTCACACAGGCACTGCACCCCACGCACGTCGCCGGGTCGATGAACAGCATGTCGGTGGTCCCGAACCCGGGCTCGCCCGGCGCGGGATGGATGCAGTTGACCGGGCACGCGAGGACGCAGGACGCGTCGGCGCAGCACGTCCCGGTGACGACGTGGGGCATCGAATCAGGCCGCGGCGGAGGCGGGCTCGCTGCGGAACCGCGAGGGGCGTCCGTCGATACGCAGACTCGTCCACAGACGCTTCGAGACGCGGTTCATGAGCCCCATGTCCTCGGACAGCTTGCGGACGTCACCGAACATGTCGCGCAACGTCTTCGCGGAGGCGTCGTTGTCCCACCACACCTCACGCACCACCTCGCGCGGGATGCCGAGCTCGCGCTGAACCTGCTTGCTGGGCTTCATGATGACGTCGCACAGCACGCGCATGATGATCGGCGTCGCGATCGACATCGCGAATCGCTGACGTCGCGACAGCTTCGGGGCGCGGTGTTCCAGGTACTGGTGCGCGAACCCGATGTGCCGCGCTTCCTCGGCCACGTGGATCTGCATGATGCGCGTCATCAACGGGTGCTGCGACTCACCGGCGCGCAGGATCGACTTCTGCGCGTGGTCGATGGGCTCCTCGCCCGCCAATACTCCGACGAAGAAGCCGAACGGCAAGGGACCTGCGAACAGAGGGAGCAATGGGCCGGCCTTGCGGAACCACTTCGGGCCACCCGGGACAGCGACGCCGATACGGTTCACCAACTCCTGGAACATCTGGGTGTGGTGGCACTCCTCCGTCGCCTCGTGCGTGGAGTAGCGGAACTCCGGCGAGCCGTTGGGGAGGCGCAGTGCGTAGTTCATGATGCCGGCGATGAGTACCTGCTCGAACTGCAGACCCACCTTGAGGATGTTGGCCTGGCGGTACATGCCGACCGCGATCTGCCGATCGAGCGGAAGCGACCGGTACCAGTCGGTGTTGCCCAGCGGATCGGCCGCCGGAAGCACCCAGCGGGGATCGTCGGCCACGATCGCGTAGTGCGGATCGTCCCAGGGAATGTCGAGGAAAGCGTCGAAGTGCTGATGCACGGACGCCTCCGACAGAGTGCGCAGCGTCTGCTCGTACTCGGAGCGCGTGTCGGATGTGATCGTCATGGCGTGAACCTCCGTGAGTGCCGGGCCGACTTGATGCGACAGGCTGTCGCAGTAAAGTTACTGCAACCAGCTGTACCACGCAACCACTGAGCCGCCCCTGATTGGTACAACGCTCGTTGTCATCATGGCGGTAATCGGGCCATTCCCGGTTGTTGCATTCACTCGGCAACTATTCTGCGAACGTCGGGTACCGTTTCGCCCGTCCTTCCGTACCGCTGTTCCGAATACCGGGAACTCGACCTGTCCTTCTCTTCACTGCCGCATCGTTCGTCGGGGGTCGACGCGGCTCGACGAACGAGAGAGTGCGTTGCCCGTACGTCCGATCCCGACAGCCGAGCGCGGCTCGGCTCGCGACGGCTCACGCGTGCCCGCGATGCGTTTCGTGGTGTTGACGCTGGTCATCGTCGTGGGCTTGGCCGGGATCACCTGGGGTCTGTCGCCGCAGTTCGACAGGATGTCCTTCATCGTCGTCGCGGTGGCGGCGCTGACGACACTTCCGTCCGCGCTGCTCATCTACCTGTACGGGCGAAGCCTGCGCTACTCGATTCCTTTCATCGTGTACTCCGACATCGGCATCACCGTCGTGCTGTTCGCCTCCCAGTCACCGTTCGACGCCCTTCCCGGCGTCGTTCTGCTGATGCTGGTGTCGTTGTACGCCGGTGTGTTCACCTCCGGGCGGGTCCTCGCTGCCCAACTCGTCCTCGCTGCGGCTGTCCTCGTCGCGCTGTCTCTTCTCTCGGTGCACGACGGCGTTCCCGGCTGGCTCGTTCTCTCCCGATCCCTCACCCTGCTCACCGCGATCATCGTGCCGATCCTGCTCAAGATCCACATCGACTACCTCACCGAGAAGCTCGAGAACAGCCGACGCGACAGTGTCAGCGGTCTGCTCAACCGACGCGGACTGGACGGTGCCGTCACACGGTTCGACGTTGCCCGCGGAGTCGAGCAGACACTGGGCGCGGCCGTGGTCCACCTCCGGGACTTCGTGCAGATCGAGCGCCGTCTCGGCCGCGCCACGAGCCACGACCTGGTTGCCGAAACGTCTGCATTGCTCTCGGAGGCGTTCCCCGATGCCATCGTCGCCCGGACACAACCCGGCGAGTTCGCCTGCATTTGGCTCGGTTCCGAAGACGACGTGGCGTCCCGGCTCGCCGCGGTCCGGTCGCTCGTCGAGTCCACCCGTCTGCGCAGCGCCACCGTCAGCATGACGTGCACCAGCTCCACCGTGCCGGTCGACTACCGCACCACGGCGACCGTAGCGCTCGGCAAGACCCTCACCGCCGCCGCGTTCCTCCAGTACGGCGACGTCGTAGCTCCACGGAACAACGACCACGTCGCCGAACTCATCGCCGACGGTGGGCCCACCATCGTCTTCCAACCCGTGCTGTCGGTGGCGACGGGTCGCATCATGGGCTACGAAGCGTTGTCCCGCTTCCCTTCCGGGCACGGCACCACCCAGAGCTGGTTCCTCGACGCCGCTGCCGACGGCCTGCAGATCCCGCTCGAACTCGCCGCCGTGCGACGCGCTGTCGCCGCGTCGCGCGATCTCCCGGCCGACGCCTTCCTCGCCGTCAACGTCTCGGCGACCACCATCGTCGCCACCGATCTGGTGCCGATCCTCGACGAGGCCACGACGTGTCGACGCGTCGTCGTCGAGATCACCGAGCACGACCTGGTCAGCGACTACACCGCACTGGGCGCAGCCCTCGACCACCTGCGCGACGCGGGCCTGTCCATCTCCGTCGACGACGTCGGGGCCGGATACTCCGGTCTGCGTCAGCTGGTCGAGATCAAGCCCGACGTCATCAAGCTCGACGCGTCGATCGTCCGCGGCATCGACACCGACGACATGCGCCGCGCCGCCGCCAGCGCACTGACCACGTTCGCGGCCGCCATCGGCGCGCAGTGCATCTACGAGGGCGTCGAGACGCAGAAGGAACTCGACTCCGCGCGTGGTCTCGGAGCCGACATGGTGCAAGGTTTCCTCGTCGGCCGACCGCAGGAAATCTCCGGAGTGAACGGTCGCATGATCGCTCCCTGACCGGGTACAGCCGACACCATGACTTCCCCGTTCACCGATTCGACGTTCGTTCCCCGCACCGCGGTGGTCACCGGCGGTGATTCCGGCATCGGCCGCGCAGTCGCCGTCGCTCTGGCCGGCACCGGCATCGATGTCGGCGTGACCTACAACCGCGACAAGGACGGTGCCGACGCCACCGTGCAGGAGATTCGTCAACTGGCCTGTGCAGCGTTCAGCACCCACATGGATCTGACGGACCTGCCCGGTGCCGCCGACGCCGTCGACACCCTCGCCGGCCAGCTCGGCGGCATCGACGTACTGGTCAACTGTTCCGGTACCGGTACTGCCACACCGTTTCTCGACCTCGACTACGACTCGTGGCGCGAGGTGTTGTCCGTCGACGTCGACGGCGCCTTCCTGTGCAGCCAGCGCGCCGCGCGCCTGATGGTGGAGCAGGGCCGCGGTGGTCGCATCGTCAACATCACCAGCGTTCACGAGCATCTCCCGAAGGTCGGCGCGGCACCGTACTGCGCGGCCAAGGCCGGCCTGGGTGGGCTCACCCAGGTGATGGCCCTGGAACTCGCGCAGCACGGCATCACGGTCAATTCGGTTGCACCGGGAGAGATCTCGACACCCATGACCGGTCAGGAGGGCGAGATCAACGCGCGCCCCGGCGTGCCGCTGGGGCGTACCGGGGACGCGCGTGAAATCGCCTCCGTCGTGGCGTTCCTCGCGTCGGCCACGTCCTCCTACATGACGGGAGCGTCATTGGTGGTCGACGGCGGAATGGCACTGATGGGTCCACAAGCCGTGCAATTCGTGCCCGACGACTCGTGGCGGAACGTCTAGGTGCCCTTGACGTTCATGATCTGACGGAGCTCGTGCAGGACCGTCACGAGGTCCCGCGCGTCCTCCATCACCACGTCGATCGACTTGTAGGCATCGGGGATCTCGTCGATGAACTCCGCCGAGTCCCGGTACTCGATACCCACCATCCGCTCCCGCAGATCGTCCTGCGTGTAGCGCTTCCTCGCCTCGGCCCGTGAGAACCGCCGACCCGCACCGTGCGGCGCCGAGTTCAGGCCGCTCGCGCTGCCCTTGCCCTCGACGACGTACGACCGAGTACCCATGCTGCCCGGGATGATCGCCCGCACACCCTCGGCCGCGTGAACTGCGCCCTTCCGGGTGAGCCACACGTCCTTGCCGGCGTGCTTCTCCGGCCGGGTGTAGTTGTGGTGACAGTTGATCCGGTCCGACTCGATTCCCATGTCGGTACCCGTGCGGTGCGCGAACTGGTGCAGGAACCGGTCCATCATCTCGGCCCGGTTGAGGTACGCGAACCGCTGCGCCCACGTCAGATCCGCGATGTACCGATCGAACTCCGGTGTGCCCTGCGCGAGATACGCGAGGTCCCGGTCGGGCAGCTGGATCCACCACTTCTCGCACATCTTCTGCGCGATCGCGATGTGCTTCTTGGCGATCTTGTTGCCCACGCCCCGCGAACCCGAGTGCAGGAACAGCCACACGCGATCCCGCTCGTCGAGGCACAGCTCGATGAAGTGGTTACCGCCACCGAGAGACCCCAGCTGCTGACGCCACTTCGGCGAGTGCGGCAGATCCACCCCGCTCTTCTCGGCCAGTTCCTCGAGCTCCGCGATCTTGGCAGCGGTGAACTCGAACCGGTCGAGGTGCCCGTTGTAGTTACCGGGCGAGAGGGGGATGACGCGCTCGACGTCCTGACGCAGCTGCGCCAGGTCGAGGTCGGCGATGTCGCTGTGGCTCAGCGTCGTCTCGACGCCGATCATCCCGCACCCGATGTCCACTCCCACCGCAGCGGGAATGACAGCCCGTAGCGTCGGAATGACCGTTCCCACAGCGCTTCCCATTCCGGGGTGCGCATCGGGCATGAGGGCGACGTGCGGGTGGATGAACGGCATGGCCGCGGTGCGACGCGCCTGCTCCAACGTGGCATCCTCGATAGCCGAGGCCCAGTTGAGCAGCCGCGGTCCCGCGCCTGTCGGTGGCATGACTTTCTCCTTCGTCGTGTTCGGTGAGGTCCGAACGGTACGTGGAGTCGGCCGTCATCGCGACGTATTAAGTTGCGCGCCTGTCAGGCTCGTCGTTCCATTCGCACGAACACGTCCTTCATCTCGCGCGTTCCGAGGTCGGGTCGATCGATGTCCACCACGTGGAAGGTCAGCTGGCCGCCACGCGCCACGACGAGGTCGGGGATCGTGGGGTCGCTGAAACCGATGTGGATCTCCTCCCCCACGACGAGAAGGGTGTCGACCAGCGAGCTACGACGCATGACGACACCCGAGACGTCCTCGGTACCGTGATCGACGAAACGGGGTCGACCGTCGTCGAGAGTCAGCAGTGTGGCGGCAGGACCAGTGAACGAGAGCACCGCACCCGGCGCAGGCACCACGGACACAGGTCGTCTGGTTCGGGGTCGGAACTTCACTGTCGTCACCTCGGCTGGCTGAGCGGCGCCGCCCTCGACGCCACTTCCATGACATCAGAGCCGAGATCGAAAGTCAGTACTTTCGGCCACTATCTCAGCAGTTTGTCAGCACCGTGCCGGTTTGTGGCGCTCACTATGGTGAGCAGGTGACTCCGGCTTCCCCGTACGACGCCATCGCCTCCGACTACGCGGCAGCGTTCGCGGACGAACTCGCGTCGCGTCCGTTCGACCGGGGGTTCGTGTCGTCGTTCGCTCGATCGGTGCGGTTCTCGCGCGGCACGACCGTTCTCGACGCAGGATGCGGCACCGGCCAGGCAGCGCGGGAACTGGCCGAAGCAGGGCTCGACGTCATCGGCCTGGACGCATCCAAGGACATGGTTGCCGCAGCATCCGGGCCGGCCTCGTGGGTGGTGGGCGACATGACATCGCTCCCTCTCGCCGACAGCTCCGTCGACGGCGTGTGCGCCTGGTACTCGATCGTCCACACCCCCACCCCTGCGCTGGGTGCGCTGTTCGCGGAGTTCCGGCGGGTCACCGTCCCCGACGGCTGGCTCCTGTTGGCATTCCAGACCGCGGCGCCGACACTGGAACTGCGCTCGGCGTTCGGTCAGCCCGTGCACCTCGACTACCTCCGCCACGACGTCGACGAGGTCCAGACCCTCCTCATCGAGAGCGGCTACCTGCTGCACCGGGATGCCGTGCGGTCTGCCAACGCGTCGGAAACCGCAGCGCAAGCGTTCGTGGTGGCGAGGCGCTGCTGATAGTGGAATGTGGACCCCGGATTCCGGGGTCCACATTCCACTTTCGTACGACGGATCCTCGACGAGCGCATCGGCGTCAAAGGATGTGTGGACGAACTGGACAGATTCGCCGGCCGACACGACGGTGTCATCAGCCGGACGCAGGCACTCGACTTGGGTCTGTCGTCCACCGCGCTCGAGCGCCGCGTGTCCATGGGACGGTGGACGCGCATGGCAACGGGTATCTACATGCCGGCAGGCCAACCGATCAGCCAGAAGGCCATGGTGCGCATCGCGGTACTGAGATGCGGTCGTGGCGCGCTGGCGTGCGGACCCACCGCCGCCTGGTGGCTCGGCCTCCTCGAACGACCGCCCACCCACACCTGGGTGACCATTCCGCGCGAGCGTCGGTACCGCGACAGGTCTGTCACGGTGAGGCGACGCGACGTTCCCGCGGCCGACGTGGCAGTCGTCCGTGAGCTGCGTGTCACCGGCGTTGCTCTGACGGTGCTCGAGACAACCGTGATTCTGGAGGAGGCCCGACCCGGAGACGGGACACAGTTCCTCGATCGAGCACTGCAGACCAGCACGTCACTGGACCGGCTGCAGAGTGCTCACGACCGCAACCCCGGGCGAGTCGGCAGACCTCGTGCCGCGGCGATGCTCGTGCACGCGGCATCCGGCGGCGAGTCCGAGGCGGAGCGGATCTTCCTGCGGTTGCTGCGCGCCGCTCGCGTCACCGGATGGGCGTGCGCCGTTCGGTCGTGCGGTTATGTGATCGACGTGGCCTTCGTCGACCGACGGGTGGCGATAGAGATCGACGGCTGGGCGTACCACCGGACGTCCGAGCGCATGGCTCACGACGCGGTACGCCAGAACGCGACCGTGAACGACGGCTGGACGGTGCTCCGGTTCACGTACCACCGGCTGATACGGGAACCGGATGCCGTGATCGCCGAGGTGCGTCGGGCTCTGCGTCGATAGTGGAATCGGCGCCCCGGATTCCGGGGTCCCGATTCCACTATCCCCGTCTCCCACGCAGCAGGATCACCGCGAACGCCGGCACACCCACAAGCGCCGTCACTACACCTACCGGAATTTCCTGCGGCGCGAAGATGCTGCGCGCCAGGGTGTCCGCCCACACCATGAAGACGGCGCCGATAGCCATGGACGTCGGCAAGACCCGATGGTGCGCGGTACCGACGAGGATGCGGGCGGCGTGCGGTATCACCAGCCCGACGAAGCCGATGGCACCTGCCGACGCCACGATGGTCGCGGTCATCAGCGCGGTGACGCCGAGCAGAACGATGTTCAGCCGGAGCAGTGACACGCCCAGAGCGCGTGCGGTATCCGATCCCAGCGTGACCGCATCGAGCGACGGCGCCGCGACGACGCAGGCCACCACCCCGAGACCGACTGCTCCCGCACACACCGCGACGTCGCTCCACCCTGCCCCGGCGAGTGAGCCCAGCAACCAGAACAGCACGCCACGAGTCTGTTCCGCGTCGGCGGACGACAGCACGATGAACGAAGTGAGAGCCGAGAACAGTTGCGTCCCCGCCACACCCGCCAGGATCACCGGACCGGTGCCGCCACCGGCACCGGTCGCGAGCAGCATCACCAGCACGAACGACACCAGGGCACCGACGAAGGCGCCCGTCGACAAGGACAGCGCTCCTGCCCCCACCCCGAGCACCGCCACGGACACCGCGCCCGTCGAGGCGCCGGACGAGATGCCGAGGACGAACGGGTCCGCGAGCCTGTTGCGCAGCAACGACTGCATGATCGCGCCGCACAGCGCCAGCCCGCATCCACTGATCGCGGCGAGAAGCGCACGGGGCAGACGCAACTCCCACACGATGCCGTCTTGAATACGACTCACGTCGGCCGGTGGCCCTCCGAGATGCGAGACCACGACCGCGACGACGTCGGGCACCGTCACGTTCGCCGGCCCCAACGCTATGGACGCGGCGACCGAGGCGAGGACGACGAACAGTCCCGCCGCCACTTTCACGTGCTGGGGTTCCACTCCCGCAGGGCTGCAGCCACTTTCTCGATGCCGTCGATCGTACGGATCGACGGATTGAGGTCCGCGCCGTTCACGACGATGTAGCGCTTGTCGATCACCGCCTGCATGCGACTGGTCACCGGGTTGCTCTCGAGGAATGCGATCTTGCTCGCCAGCGCGTCACCGTCGATGCTGCGTCGGCTGAGGTCGGCGAGCACCAGCGCGGAGGGGTTGCGGTCTGCGACACTCTCCCAATTCACTTGCGGCCATTCGTCTGTCGTGTCCGCGAAGATGTTGCGGGCACCTACCGCGTCGGAGATGACACCCGACGCTCCGCAACAGCCGGCCATGTACGGCGCCGTCGTATCGGCGAACCAGAACGCGAGCGAGGCATCGGACACCCGTCGTGATGCGGCTTGATACCGCGCCCGCAGCTCGTTCACCAGAGCATCGCCGCGCTCCCGCACGTCGAAGATCGCCGCCAGATCGTGCACCTCCTGGAACACTGTCTCGATGCTCAGCGGCTCGTCACGGGCACCGTCCGCGTTGACGCTGGTGGCCGACTTGCCGATGCAGTCGGTCGGCGACAGGTACGTCGGGACGCCGAGCGCGTCGAACCGGTCCCGATCTGCGACCCCGCCCTCCCCCAGCGTGCCGCCGAACGACGCGGTGACCATGTCCGGATCGGAATCCAGCACCGCTTCGAGGGAGGGCTGATTGTCTGCCAGTCGCGGAACCGTCGAGTTCGCGTCGGCAAGGTTCGCCCGTACCGGGTCGGTCCACGTGGCGGTGCCGACCATCCGATCGGCCAATCCGAGGGACAACAGGATCTCCGTCGATCCCTGGTTCAGCGACACCGCGCGCTGCGGAGGGGCGTCGAGGGTGATCGTGCGGCCGCAGTTCTCGAGAGTGAGAAAATGGTCGTCGGCGGTGGTCGCCGGGCCGGTGGTGCATCCAGTGGCGAAGACGCCGACTGTCGTGACGACAGCGGCGATCGCGAGGCGTGGGGTCATGTTCGGTTGTGCCGTCCTGCTGGGAGCCCGTGCGCGGAGCTTCGAGGGTGGTGCCGGACAGCAAGCGATCGGACTTCGAGCCGGAACTCGTCACCGTTGCGCGCCAGTCCCGGAGTCACACCGGGTTCCCTTGCTGAACGACTGTTCGGACGAAGCCTATCCGTTTCCCCGCTCGTACACCCCGACCCACACGCCTCGGAATCTGACGGTGCGATCGGGTTCGGTACCGGGAAAGCATGTCTTCGATACGTCGATCTGATCGGACCGCACCAACTCCCATGTGACGGCGCCTGATTCCGCACACCCGCCAGCCGCCAGCCGCGAGCTGTATCTCTCTACAGACAGTCGGGTCGCTTCTTCTGACGCTCGGACTGCATCGCCCGGTGCCACCTGCCCGTCCAGGAACTCCGCGACGTCTCGGTACGCCACAAGGTGGCCGTCGGAGGACCGGACATCGGCTTGTTGCGGAACCCAGAGGATCAGCAGAGCTGCCGTTGCAGCAATGGTGATAGTCGTCCCAAGTCGGCGCCACACGATCACGGCTGCCAGCACATAGAACGGGACCATCCACACCACGTATCGCGCGCTGAAGATGTGCGTCGTGTGGCCTACCAGCCAGAGCAGCACCGGCGCCGACAACGGTACGAGCAACCATCCCAGCGTCCGGCGGCGGTCACGTCGACTCAGCGTCCAGGCTGCGAACCCGACGCAACTGACGATCAAGAGGATCGCGGGGCGATCTCCACCCAGAAGAATCTTCTCGGCATACTGGAGTCGCCGATAGCCACCTTTCGGAATCCACCCGATGACGCCGGATTGGAAGTGCCCGATCACGGCCAGAGTGCACCCCACGATCACCGCTGGCGCGAGCGCTCCGATGAAGGCACGACTCGGAACAGGTCGGCTTCTGGCGAACAGCACATGAGCGGCGATGATCATGAGCCCGACGATGTGACCTGCACCCACCGAGGCCAGCACCACGGAGTAAAAGACCCACCACCGACGACTGCCGCGCTCTGCGGCCTCGTGTAGTAGCAGTGTCGAGAGGACGACCCCGGCGACAACGAACGCGTACACCCGCGCTTCTTGGGCGTACCTGGTCATGGATGGCGCCGCGATCACCAGAATCACCGCCACGACTGCGCCGAGTGAGTCCACGTACTTGCGTGCCAGGAGGTAGAAGGCAGATGCGGCAACACCGATAGCCAGAACAGAAGGAAAACGGAAAGCGGCATCGGAGGTTCCGAAGACAGAGGTGAACGCTTCGATACCGAAGTAATACGGTGCCATCACGGCATCGAACTGTCGAATGACATCCACGATGCCTGAAAAGCCGCGTGCAGTGTTCTGGGTCGTCGAGACCTCGTCCGCCCACATGGATGGTGACGACAGCCGCCAAGCGTTCCAGGCGACCGCAACTACGAAGACAACCGCGACTTCGACGACGCGGGTTCTTCGCTGCTTCCCAACCCTCACGTCAGTGATCACCATGCTCATGATGCCCGACCGATCGGTCCAGAACTCGTCGTGTCCAGGTGCACGCCCTAGCGCGGTTCCATCCGAACCACGTACCCGTCCTCACCGAACTGCGCGAGATCAGGCCGATCGATGTCCACGACGTGGAACGTGACGTCCTCGTCCGCACCCACGATCATGTCCGGAACGGATTTGTCGGAGAACTCGATGCGGACCCGGTCCTCGTCGGAGCTTCGAGGGTGGTGCCGGACAGCAAGCGATCGGACTTCGAGCCGGAACTCGTCACCGTTGCGCGCCAGTCCCGGAATCACACCGGGTTCCCTTGCTGAACGACTGTTCGGGTACGACTGCAGAGGCTCGAGCGCTGTGGTCGCACGGGTGGCCCGGTGCTACATCTGAGGTTGGCGGCCGAGAATCAGGAAGGAGTCAGCACCTGTTTCACTTCCGTCACGAGGGTCGGAGCAAGCGTCTTGGCAAAGGTTGCCGTGAGGTGCGACTCCGCGTCTCGGTAGACGATGACATTGCCGATGACCGAGGGGCACAGATCAGTCGTGCAGTAGTACTCCGTCAGATCTATCAAGGACACTGAAGGCACCCGCGCAGCAGCTGCGATCAGGGGATCGGGCCGCGACAACGCCTCGCGAGTCGGGGTGCCGCACTCCGCGACCGTGTCCCGCCCGAGGCTCACTCTGGTCAAGCATTCCAATGATTCGGGGCTGACTGCGGGATTGTCTGCTATCACGGCGATCCGGCTGCCAGCGGCTGCGACTGGCGTCCAAGCGCGCTCGTACGACTCTGCGGCAACACCGAGCTGCCCGCCGTATTTACGGCTCGATGTTGTCAGAACCAGGTCGTACTGTTCGGTGAGCAACTGAGACTGAACCTCCTTCATAGGGACCGCGCAGTCACCTTTGCTCTGGTCCTGCCACTGACATCCCCACCCCACGAAGCTGGTCAATCGCCATTTCTCCGACACGAGATACGGGGCTAGAGCGGGAAGCAACATTGCGGCGTGTGAGTCACCCACCAGTGCGATCCGAATTGCGTCGTCGCCCTCGTAGCCGTAGGTGCATGACTTCACGCCTGCACCTTCTCTGCGGAAGCATTCGTACGCTCCCTGGGTGTCATCGGCGAACCGGTCGACGCCCGGTTGCAACGTGATATCCGAGTCTCGCATCGCGCATCCACTCGTAGTCACCATCGCAGGAGCACCGAAGCACGGGTCCGCCTCGTCCGACGGCGCAGTCGATTCGACGACGAGACGTTGGCCTGCCTGAGATTCACCGGACGCACCTTCGTCGAGTTGGATCACCGCAATAGACGCTACGATCACCGCGGCCGCGATGACACCGACCACTCCCCATGCCGTAGGCGAAGTGCCGAGGCCCCGGTCATCCTTCGCTTGTTGACCCCTCTGAAGCCAGGTTGACTTGCGTATCGGGTCCTCGTAGAACCTATAGGTCACCGCGGTCAACCCCACCGCGATGATCAGAGCCGACCCATAGAACACCGGGCCTTTCGGAATGACCGTCAGTAGCAGGATGATCACGGGCCAATGCCACAGGTACAAGGTGTAACTGGTGTCACCGAAGTATCGGATCAGTGGATTCGTCAGAAGTGCCATGCCTCGAACCCGTGCACCATGGAAGGACGCGATAACTATCGCTGTCGACACGACCGGAAGGGCAGCCCACGGCGCAGGGAACTGAGCCGTCGAGTCGATCAGGAACAGCGATGCAGTCACGCCGGCTAAACCGAGATATGCGAGAGCCGGGCGCACGGCCGACGGGATCCGCAGCAGCCAGGGCCCGGCGATCGCGATGAGAGCACCGACGCCGAGTTCCCACACTCGGGTGAAAGTCGAGAAATAGGCGGCATTCGGGTCGACCGCGGACTGGTGCATCGACCATGCGAAGGATACCGAGACCACGGCAAGCATGAATGTGAACAAGCCGCTTTGTCGTGCCCGGGCCTTGCCCCTGCGTTCCAGGCGGCGAGTCAGTGCGAAGATCAGCACCAGCATTACCGGCCAGACGAAGTAGAACTGTTCCTCGATGGACAGCGACCAATAGTGCTGGAGCGGTGACGGGGGTCGACCCTCCTGGAAGTAGTCGGTGCCGACCGCCTCGAAGTGGATGTTCGCGGCGAATACGGCCGCGTAAAGGGCATCGAGCAGAGTCTCTTTGGCTCGTACCGCGGGAAAGAGGATGAAGGAAGCGACGGCCGTCAGGACAAGAACGAGCATTGCGGACGGAAGGATGCGCTTCGCTCGCCGCACGTAGAAGTGCTCGAAGGACAATTTTCCGGTGGTGCTGCATTCACGAATCAGCAATCCTGTGATGAAGAATCCGCTGAGCACGAAGAATACGTCGACGCCGACGAAACCACCTGACGGCCAGCCGAACAGATGGTCAGCGAAGACGGCCAGGACGGCAAGCGCGCGCATACCCTGAAGGTCCGGCCGCCGCCCACCCACCGAGTTCATCTGCATCTCTCTGCTCGCACCAGCGTGTGCAGAATCGTCGAGCGCAACGGTGAATGCCCCTTTCGGCGATCGTCCCGTACGACCGGTTTCTTCATGAGTCGACTCATGGCCCCGAGACGGGCGACTCCTGCGATGAGACCGCCGGGCGTTCTCCACCGACTACTGCGCGTACTTCACGACGGTCACGCCCGTGAACTCGACGATTTCTACCGGACTTCGGTCTGCCGGGCACGAACTCGCTTTGGCGTAGTCCGCTCCACGCACGAGCTCCCACGTCACACCACGAACGAGATCGGCACAATCGACTGCTCGCAATGTCTCGCTGTAACGCTGGACAGATTGCCGCGTACGTAGATCGTTCGATCGGATCACGTCGGTAGGACCGGCGTTCTCGTCGAGGTATCGCACGGCGTCTCTGTAAGCGGCGGTGTGACCGTCGGGTGCCCGCACATCCATTTGGACCGGAATCCACACGACGATCATGACGGCGGCACAGATCAGCGCGAACGTCCGTCCGAGACGCGACCACACGATGACCGCGGCGAAAAGGTAGAAGGGAACAACCCACAGCACGTAACGAACGTTGAAGATATGAGTCACGTTGCCGGCAACCCACAGAACGAGCGGCATTGCCATGATGACGATCAGCCACGACAGCGTTGCCCGGCGATCCCGGTCCACGGCAACCCATACAGTGAAGGCTGCACCTGACACCAGCAGAACCATCGCCGCGATACCACCACCGGCCAACAACTCCAGCGCCACCTGAAGCCGCCAGACCCCACCCTTCGGTATCCACTCGATGACTGCCGTCTGAGTGAGTCCGATGCCCGCTATCAGCGCACCGAGCAAGATCGCGGGCGCAACGGCCGCCGCCAGACTGCGCCAGGGAACACCACGACCGACCGCCAGGACCAGGTGGGACGCGATCACCATGAGTCCGAGAAAGTGTCCCGCCGCGACTGCCACGAGCACGACCGAGTACGCCACCCACCAGTTGCGCTGACGGCGCTCCAACGCCTCGTGCAGCAGCACTGTGGCTACCAGAACGACAGCAATGACGAAACCGTAGACCCGTGCTTCCTGCGCATATCTCGTCATTGACGGAGACGCGATGACGAGGGCTGCCACTATGCACGATTCGACGGGGCCGACATATTTTTCGGCCAAGAGAAAAGCGGCGACCGCGGCCACACCGACAGCGACGACTGACGGGAACCGATACGAAGCGTCCGAGGTACCGAAGACCGAGGTCCACGATTCGATGAAAAAGTAGAAGGGCGCCATCACGGCGTCCTGGTTCCGAACGACGTCGACGATTCCCGACGGCCCGCTTCGTGTGGTGGATACCGTTGCTAGTTCGTCGGACCACATCGACGGAGAGGACAACCGCCATGCGTTCCAGACGACTGCGAACCCGAAGATTGCAACTACCGCGGCCAACCGTGGCGTAGTCCGTGGTGGCGCTTTCTCGACAGTCACGAATGAGATGATGCCGTAACAATCGGTCGGTTCCAACTTGGTGGGATCCCACAACTCCGCGGCGCTTCCTTTCGCCCCACGTAGTTACCTCGTCGACCTCCGGTCGTTGACATCCGACCGATCGGTCCAGAACTCGTCGTGTCCAGGTGCACGCCCTAGCGCGGTTCCATCCGAACCACGTACCCGTCCTCACCGAACTGCGCGAGATCAGGCCGATCGATGTCCACGACGTGGAAAGTGACGTCCTCGTCCGCACCCACGACCATGTCCGGAACGGACTTATCGGAGAACTCGATGCGGACCCGATCCTCCTCGGGCCACAGCGTGTCGACCAGAGCGCTTCGCCGCGCCTTCTGTCCTGAGACATCGACGTACCCGATGTCGACGAATCGCGGCCTGGTGTCCGCGAGCTCGACCAGGAGTGAGACCGGGCCGGTGAAGGTGAGCACGGCGCCGGGAGCCGGAACAACCGTGGGCGCTGAGCGGGAGTGACCGAATCCAGGGAGTCTCACACCCGGCTTTCGTCACACACGCTAGCGAGGATTGTCGGGATTGATCACAATCCGATCTCGGTACCGATCACCTCGTGGGAGCCAGCGGAGCGTCACCGTCGACTTCGCGCGTGTGCTCGACATCCTCCTCGACGTCCGCCACGTGAATGGCGTGTCCGACTCGGACGCCGAGAACGACCGACACCACCATCCAGACGGCCACGAAGCCGATGATGAACCACCACATGTCACGAAGTCTTCCACCGAAACGGGCGACCGAACCGCCTGCGAGGACGCGAAACGGTCACGGTATCCGCTCAGTTCACATACGGAATGTTCACGAAGCTCGGATTCGCCGGGTCCAACTGCACGTGCTGGGGCGCGAGGGCCGAGTCGACGAGCATCGGTCCGAGGGGCAAGTAGCGCGGCACGCTGGCGGCGTAGATGTCCACGCGGATCCGGTGGCCCGGCTGAATCACGGCGTCCGTCGGGAGCAGGTTGATGTCCACCGTCGTCGGGACGCCGGGCACCAGTGGCTGCCTGCTGGCCAAGGTCAGCGCGGGCTTCGCGTCGACGTAGTCACCGTTGGCGGAGCGGGTGCTCTTGCCCTCGTCGATCTGGCGTAGCGACGCGGTGAGAGCACCGTGCGTCAGCGGCGTCGACGTGCCGTCGGGCGCGACGTCGTTCATGGTGGCGGCCCAGAATCCGTCGGGTCGATCCAGCACCGTGTTCAGGTGGATGTTGGTCGCACCCGAGATCTGCGTCGGCGACTCGGCCGGCGCACTGGTGAACGTCAGTGCCTCGGCTTCGTTGAACCGGGAATCCTTCGTGCACGCGGAGCCCAGGATCGCCGCCGCGCCCGCCGTACCGACAGCGGCATCACGCGAGCAGACACCCCGCAATCCGGGAGCGACGGTGAGCCGCGCGGTGTCCGGGGTCGGCGACGATGACAGCGTGCCGTCGTACGACGCATGCCCGGCGGTTCCACTGGGTGCCGCCGCCAGGTAGGTGCGCTGCGACTCCGCACCCGCACGTGGGAACTGATCCGTGGTGGTCCACCCGCCGCCTTGCTGGAGCAGGGTCACGGGACCGTACTTCTCGACGCCGTTGTCGATCCCCTTGAGCCAGTGGTCGAACCACGCGCGCTCGAGCGCATCGAGACGCGGCGGATTGCCCGGTCGACCGAAACCCGCACCGGGGTTGATGTGGTAGCCGTCGCCCATGATCAGCTGCTTGCGTCCGGGCTCCATGGGGATGTCGTTGTAGATGCGCGGCTCACTGTTGGTGAAGATGTCGTGCCAGCCGCCGTAGACCATGGTGGGCACCTCGATCTGCGACAGATTCGCGGACCGATCTGCGTAGAACTCGCCGTCCTGCGCGACACCGAGGGTCTCGGGCCGGATGTCTCCGATGGTCGGCGCCGTGAAAGCGTTCGCGAGTTCCGGAATCAGGATCGCCGGATCCGCCAATCGATCCGCGAGCCACCGAGTATCGAACTGGCCCTGCAGGATCGACTGCACATTCGGGACGAACTTCAGCACGTTGACCAACGTGAGCCACAGCGGCATGAACCCGACACCCAACGCGCCGCCGGTACCCACGATGTCGCGGAGCAGGTCGTTGCCGGGCTCGACCGGGAAGATGGCCTTCAGCGCAGGCGGCCGAAGTGCCGCAGCTTGAACGGAATTGATCGCCGAGTAGGAGATGCCCGACATGCCGACCTTGCCGTCGGACCAGGACTGCCGGGACGTCCAGTCGATGATCTCCGCCGAATCCTGTTGCTCGCGTGGACCCAACACGTCCCACGCACCCTGGGAGAAGCCGGTTCCGCGGGCGTCGACGACCACCTGCGCGTACCCGTTCTGGACGAGGTTCCGGTTCACGGCGAAGATCCGTAGTCCGCCGCCGTCGACCGCCTGCGTCAGATCGGTGATGCCGTCGAACGGCGTACCCGCGAAGTTCAGGCTCGCCAGGAAGTCGAGCACCGGCTCGCTGACACCGGGGATCTGCTGAATCGAGTCGATCAGGTTGCCGACCAGCTTGGTGTACGGCGTGATGTTCAGGACCGTCGGCAGGTCGGTCTCCACCGGGCGACCGGACGCGTCCGCAGGCCGGTAGATGTTGGCCTGCAACACCGTTCCGTCGCTCATCGTGATGGGCACGTCCCAGTCGATGGCCACCTGCGGATACTGCGGCGGGGCATCGGCCGCGGCGGTCCAGGCGACGGCGTCGGCGCCGCCGGTGGGGTCTGCCGTCGCCGGCACCGCGATACCGGTTGCGACGAGAAGAGCGACCAGAACGCCAGACATGACCGTGGAACGACGCCGCACTCGAGCCCCCATGCTCACAAGGAAAGGCGCTCGATCTGTGACCGGCACCACTAGCTTACCGGACGGTAACCTACGGTTGCGTAGAGGTCAACGGTTACTCACGCACCGAACAAGAGGTACAGCCCGAGAAACGTGTAAAGGACCATGACGATCATCAGCGCCAGTCCCCCCAGCAGCGCATGCCTCTTCGGGATCAGCCGTAATGCCGCGTCGTGGGCCAGCGTCACTCCGACCACGTGCCCGATGACCACGCTCAACACGGTGACGGTCGCGACCACCGACGGGTGCGAGGACAGCGCGTAATTCACCGACGCATCCGCGATCCCCAGCGGATTCCACCCTCGGTCGAACGGATCGAACAACGTGAAGATGCTCTGTTGACCCTTTTCCACGAGATAGGTCAGGTAGTGCGCGAAGAAATAGCCGACGACGATGGGTATCAACGAGTGCGCGAGCAGCCCCGGCAGCTGGGCTCGCTTCTCCTTCGTCACCCCGCCGGTCGCACGTGACGCCAGCTGGAAGAACCCACCCACGACGGCGACGCAGACCAGGATTCCGAGGGTGCGCGCCACCACGGGATCACCGACGTCGCGCACGAGGTTCTTCCACGTCGGTGTCTGCGCCAGTGAGTCGAAAGCGGTGGAGCCCAGCAGCATCGCCAGGACTGCAACGGTTCCCCGCCGAACGGGCAGCGTCGCCGCACCGTCGAGCGGGTTGCGCAGCACCACCTGCCGCGTCTCGGGATCGCGTGCCGTCACGGACAGTCGAGCGACGGTGTCGCTGAACACCTCGAACGGGTCGGCCCGTGCGAACCATTCCTTACCGAACACGAGCGCGCCGGCCAGCATGATCACCACGTAGAGCAGGCACCACAGTCGCACCGCAGCAACGGAACCCGGGTCACTGGACGCCAGTTCGAGCCACACGAACGCGAACAGTCCGACCACCGCGGGGAGTACCCCGATGCTCTCCGGCAACGTTCGACGAGGACGCACGGGCAGCACCCGGTAGACGGCGCGGACCGGCGACACGATGCGCCACACCGGCCCGAAGATCAGCGACGCCGGAACCAGACCCACCCAGACGAGGACGTAGAAGACTCCGAGCAACGCATTCGACGAGTCCTGCGGTCCCAGCAGCGATGCCGCGCCGACCCACACGGCCAGCGCGACGGACACCCCGCCGACGACTCCGCGGAACACAGCGGAATCGACGACGCCGGCCAGAGGTGTCGTCGTCCAGTACCGCCGAGGGTTCAACCGCGGTGTCTTCCACGCCAGCAACAGGATTGCGAACGATGCTGCCAGCGCCCACGCGCCGCCGATGAGGGCGTAGGTGACCGGGATGGGGAGATCGGACGAGCCGCCGAGTCCGTGGGCGAGGAGCTCGCTGCTCACGGCCGAACGAGCACCGTGGCGACGGTGACGTCGGCTTCGTGCAGTTCGATGTCGACCGAGCCCGGCACGTCGACCGTGAAGCGGAACTGCTGATCGTCACCGACGGCAACCGGGAAGCTGTGCTCCGGAACCGAATGCACGTGGATCTCGTCCTCGGCATCGCTGGACACGGTCACGACGATCTCCTGACCGACCGTGCCCTCGAGGCGTTGGTCCACTGGCGTGACCTCACCGCCGGCGATGGAGACGTCCAGGGTCGTGGTGGGCGTGATGCGCGGGACGTCCGACGCCGCGACAGATGTGGCCGGTGCCGACGACGTCTGCTCGAGCGTTGCCTCGGTCTCCGGTTCCGACTGCGAGCACCCCGCCAGCGCCAGTACTGCCAGCCCGACCACCACTGCCCGCCTCACGCCGTGTCCTCCCTCTCGTTCGCATCCTTCAATTCGTTCTCGGCGTTCTCCGCCCGCTCGGCACGCCGGTCACGCACGACGATGACGATCACCACGAGGGCGATCAGCAGCGCCGGGATGACAGCCGGAAGTGCCAGGACGACAGAGTGATCCGCCAGGTAGATCACGTTCGGGGCGGGCGTCATACGCGACTGCGCTCCTTGCTGCCCTTCGTCGCGGTGTTACCCGGAGTGGCGAGGCTGATGCGCGCGGTGCCCCAGGAGAGCGACCAGATGAGGGCCAGCGAGCAGGCCAGCACGACGAGGCACG
>NZ_JXQS01000052.1:0-20887 GCF_000834565.1 Rhodococcus sp. MEB064 | reverse complement strand
TAGCTCAGGGGATAGAGCAAGGGCCTTCTAATCCCTTGGTCGCAGGTTCGAATCCTGCCGGGGGCACCACGCCGGCTCACTCGCCCAGGCGGTAGACCACACCGGCCGCGACGAGGACCGCAGCGAGTGCAATCACGGGCGCGCCGAACCCCAGGCCCCGGAATGCCGCGGCGCCTGACACCGCCCCGGCGCCGAGGGACAACCACATCGTCGACGGCCGCACCCAGGATCCTGTCGACCGTCCTCGTAGGCGCGCCGCGACGTTCTGCCCGGCCTTGACCAAGGCTCCGGTCATGTAGGTCAGGCCGATGGTGCCACCGTCCTTCTCGAAGACCGCGTTCTCCGCACCCATCGCCGCTGCCAGCACCATGGCGGACACGACCGTCGCGGCACCCAGCGCATGCGCGGATCCGGCAACGGCGAGCAAGGCGGCGACCAGGAGCAACACTCCCGTTTTGCGACGCAACCCGGCCAGGTCCCCGACGACCGATCCCCCGACCACCCCGATGACGAACGCCGCGATGATCGATGTCCCGATCAGCACACTCGTCAGGTCACCGTCCACGAGGTCGACGGCGGCGCGTGTGGAGTTGCCGGTCATGAAGGACACGAAGAACCCGCCGAGTGCGACGAAGCCGACGGCGTCGACGAAGCCGGCCACCGCCGCGAGGCCGGCAGCCACCACGAAGTCGCGTCGCTCGATGGTCATCATGGGCAGTCATTCCATCATCGCGAGGCGCGGTAGCGTCGTAGAGGTGACTCGGCACGCGAAGACCTTCATCGTCCTCGGGCTGCTGTGCCTGGCGGGGTGCGCGAACGATGCCCCGGAGGCCGCCGTTCCGACCGAGACTCCCGCCGCCACCACCACCTCGTCGGCTCCGGTCGGGCCCTCGGTACCGACGGGTCCCGACGCCGTCGCCGCGGACGACCTCTTCATCGCCGGACTCGACAGCGGCGCCGTCGAGTACACCGACCCGGAGACGATGAAGATCCTCGGGCGCGGCATCTGCACGGAACTGCAGCAGGGTCAGCCGGTGATCGCCGAGGTCGACGCCGTCACGACGGGCAGCCGCGGCAAGTGGGACGAGAGCGCCGCGGGAGCCATCGTCGGCACGGCCATCGGCGCCTACTGCCCGGAGTTCCGGGCACTGCTTCCACCCTGACGGGCGCGACGCAGCAGGAACCGCTGGACCTTTCCACTGGGAGTCTTGGGCAGGGCGTCGACGAAGTGCACCGTGCGGGGATACGCGTGGGCGGCGAAGTTCTCCTTCACCATCTTCTGCAGTTCCGCTTCCAACTCGGGAGTTCCCGGGACGTTCTCGGCCAGCACGACATACGCCTCGATGACCTCACCGCGAGTGTCGTCCGGTTGCCCGACCACAGCGACGTCCATGACCGACGGGTGTTCCACGAGAACGCTTTCCACGTCGAACGGCCCGATCCGGTAGCCGGCCATGATGATCACGTCGTCGTTGCGTGCGGAGAAGAAGTACGAGCCGTCCTGCACTCGTCCGGAGTCGCCGGTCAGGTACCAGGCGCCGTCCTCGGTGAATCGCTCGGCCGTCTTCTCCGGCGCGTCGACGTATCCGGTGAACCACATCAGCGGACTGCCCGCCACCTCGAAACCGATCTGATCCTCGACCACGCCGGCGGTGAAGCCCGGCAACGGCTTTCCCATCGATCCCGGTAGTACGGGCTCGCGGACCGAGTCGTGCCATCCGTTCACGATCACCATGCCGTGCTCCGTTTGCCCGTAGTGGTCGCGGACGGGCACACCCAGTGCAGCCTCGGACCACACGAGTACATCGGGAGTCAGCGGCTCACCGGCCGACGACGCGCGCCGAAGGGTGATACCGCCGACGGCAGGGTCCTTGCTCAGGCTGCGGTAGACGGTCGGCGCCGCCGCGAAATTGGTGACGCCGAACTGCTGCATCACCGACACGGTCAGCTGCGGAGTGAAGCCGGCGTGCAGCATCAGACTGCGTCGACCCATCGCCATCGGCCCGAGGATTGCGTAGTACAGCCCGTAGGCCCATCCCGGATCGGCGGCGTTCCAGAAGACGTCGTCCTCCGAGACGTCGAGACCGTAGGTCATGTAGGCAACGAACGATGCGAGCGCCGTCACCGGCACGGGCACACCCTTGGGCTTACCCGTCGTCCCACTGGTGAAGAGCTGGATCATGACACCGTCGCCGCCGACTGCCACGGATTCGAGAAGTGGTTCGTGCTCACGGATCATCGCGTCGAATCCCTCCCCTGCTTCGATGACGGTGATGCCGTCGAGGGAGTCGAGCTTGCTGCGCTGGTCGGGTTCGGTGACGACGACTCGGGCCGCCGCGGCCTCGACCCGCATGGCGATCGCCGGAGTCGCGAAAGCGGTGAACAACGGGACGTGCACGGCGCCGAGTCGCCAGATGCCGAGCAACGCCACCACGAGCTCGAGTCGCTTGCTCATCAGCACGCCGACGCGGTCACCGCGGGCGATCCCCATCGCGGCGACACCGGAGGCGAAGCGGGCGGACAGGTCACGCAGTTCGCCGTAGGTGAGGTCTCGCGAGGCGAGGTCACTCTCGACGAACGTGAACGCGACGGCCGACGGGTCGTGGTCGTCGCACAGCAGTGCCGCCAGGTTCGCGTCCGCGGATCCGTACTTCTCGAGCAAGGCCGGAACATCATCGGTGATCGTCGTCATGATGGGAGTGTGGCGCAGAACACTGGGCGCCCGATACCCTCCGAAGAGGGTAGGAAGACGGAGACGATGATCGATACACACTTCGAGGACGCGGTGGGCAGGCTTCGCGCTGCGTCCGGGGTCTCGCTGGCGTTCGGCGGTGTCGTCTCGGGCGAGTTGCTGACGCTCCGGCATTTCGCCGGCCGCTCGGTCGGCGCGCTCGACGGGGTCGCACTCGAAGCGGGCCAAGGACTCGGCGGCAAGGTTCTCCAGGTCAACCGCACCGTCTCGTTGGACGACTACATGCGCACTCCGAAGATCAGCCATCGGTACGACGCCATCATCTCCGCCGAGGGACTGCGCGCGATGATCGCCGCACCGGTCGTCGTCGGCCGCACCGCGGTCGGTGTCCTGTACGGGGCGATGCACACCCCCGGGAACATCGGCGACCGCGTTCTCGACGTTCTCACCGAGGAAGCACGCGTGTTGGGTCAGGACATGGCTGTCGACGAGGCGCGGCGCGATGCCGACCGTCTGCGCGAGGACGTCCGGCTCACCTACTCGCGACTGCGCGCGATGACCTCACGTGTCGACTCCGCTGAGCTCACCACCGTGCTCGACTCGATGCGGGCATTCCTCGAACCACCGTCGACCGGCAAAGTCGTGCCGAACGTGACCATGCGCGAACGGGATGTCCTGTCGCTGGTGGCGCTGGGCCGATCCAACACAGCCATCGCCGACGAGTTGGGACTCACCGTCTCGACCGTCAAGAGCTACATGAAGTCGATCATGTCCAAACTCGACGCGTCGACCAGACACGAAGCCGCAGTTGCTGCCCGACGGGCGGGCCTACTTCTCTGACGACGTCCGCAGCGCCTTCTCCAACGGCGTCGGAAAGCTCGGGGTGATTGCGGAACCGTCCAGATGCGCTGCGATGCGCGCACTTTCAGTCGCCACGTCCTCGTCGTCGACATCCTCGAAGAGGCGTGTCACCACATCGCCGGCACCGCGCACTGCCCAACCGCCCACCACGCGTCCGTCCATCCACACCGTCGGACCGACGTTGCCGAAGGTATCGAAAAGGTCCGGCCGATACTCGTCTGGCAGGAACCAGCGACGGTCCTTCCAGCCCATCGGCGTCGCGTCGAGAGCCGGCAGCAGCGCGACCCCACCGTGCATTCCGTCGATATCGCTGTCGCGGATCATGATTCCCGGTCCGGAGGACAGCTCGACCTCGACCGTGTCCAGCGCCGCCACCGCCTTCGTGGTGTGTCCCTTGTTCCAGCCCGTCCACCACTGCAGATCGTCCATGGTCGCCGGACCGAACGATTCGAGCCACGCCCGTGCCAGTTCGACACGCGCCTCTGCTTCGTCCATCTCCGGTACGCCGTCGGGCCACCAGTAGGCGACGGGCGCCCACGTGTGGTGGCGAGAAGTCCACGTACCCCGAGGTTCCACCCGAACTATCCGACCTTCGGCCGACAACAGGGTCAGTAGCTGCGACGTCACGTAACGCCGGACGTCGTATGCCTTGTCCGTCGTCGGAAGGAACGCGGTGCGCAACTGCGGTACAGCGATGGACAATTCGGCCCCCGTGGCGGTACCCGCTGCCGCGAGCGCCGTATCGACGTCGCGCTCCACCCGATCCAGCCACGTCGGAACGTCGTCGATCACCGGATCCGTCGGCATGGTCGACAGTTGTTTGACGAGGCGAGTTCGCAGAGTCCGCGCCACTCCCGCGCTCGCGCCGGCCTGCACGATCGGCATGAACGTCCTGTCGATGACGAACAACGTGCGCCGCATCGCCATCACCCGCACCAGACTGTGATCGGTGTACATCGCGTCGCGCATGGCATCGAGCGTCGCCGTCGTCGACCGCGCCAGCACCTGCAGAGACACTGTGGCCGGATCCGTCGCGTGCAGGGCCACCAGTCGCGTCGTCACCTCCGCCGGCGTCAGCGCCATACCCGCGCCGACCGCATGACGGCGCACCAGCAGGTGGCGCCGCTCCTCGTCCGTCACCTTCATCGGCATAGTCTGACCGACCCCGCTCCCGTGCGCACGGGCCCGCGGCGCAGTTCGTGTGGTGCTCCCCCGATGGGGAGTGCGTGGGACGAACCGCGGTGCGCGAGTCCCGGCCCTCCCCCCAGAACGCACAACGGCGCCACACCCGCAGGTGTGGCGCCGTTGTGCAGCGTGCTCTAGCGACCGTTCGAACGCTTGGACTCCTCGAAGTCCCCCTCGATCACTTCGAAGGTGCGCGTATCGGATTCTGCGCGACGCGAGGCCTCGCGCATTTCGATGCCGTCGGTGACCAGGTCACCGATCTCGCGGGTGACGTCGCGGACCGCGGTCGCGATGATCACCGCGATCCGCCCGACGTGCATGGCTGCCGATTCGGTCAGGTCCTGCACTGTGTCCTTGTTGCGTTCGAACTTGCCCACCATGGCACTTACCTCTCAGGCTGCAGCTTTTTCGCGCTCGATGATCACACCGGTCACCTTGTCCACACCGGTGAAACGGTCGGGAAGGGCGAGCCGGAAGATCTTGCCCCACACAGTACCGATCTGATGGAAGAAGCCACCAGTGTTGTACGGAAGGCCGTACTCCTCACACAGCGCCTTGACCTCGGGCGCGATCTGCGGGTAGCGGTGCGCGGGCAGGTCCGGGAAGAGGTGGTGCTCGATCTGGTGCGAGAGGTTGCCGGACATGATGTGGAACAGCTGCCCACCCTCGATGTTCGCGGAGCCCAGCATCTGACGGACGTACCACTGGCCGCGGGTTTCCTGCGCGGTCTCCTCGACGGTGAACGTCTGCACGCCCGTCGGGAAGTGGCCGCAGAAGATGATGGAGTAGGCCCACACGTTGCGGACGATGTTGGCGGTGAAGTTGCCCACCAGCGTCGGCACGAACATCGGCCCGGTCAGCGCGGGGAAGACGATGTAATCCTTGAGGACCTGTCGTCCGGCCTTCTTCCACCAGCCCTCGATGAGGGGCTTGACGTCGTGCCACTTGCGCTTGCCCTGGATGACGTTCTCGGCCTCCAGGTCGTGCAGCATGACGCCCCACTCGAAGAAGGTCATGAGCAGGAACGCGTAGATGGGGTTGCCCAAGTAGTACGGGTTCCACTTCTGCGCGCTGTCCATCCGCAGGATGCCGTAACCGATGTCGCGGTCCATGTCGAGGATGTTGGTGTAGGTGTGGTGCATGTAGTTGTGCGAGTGGCGCCACTGGTCGCCGGGGCACGTGTTGTCCCATTCGAAGACCTTGGAGTTCAGGCCCGGCTCACGCATCCAGTCGTACTGGCCGTGCATGACGTTGTGGCCGATCTCCATGTTGTCGAGGATCTTCGACAGGCTCAGGGCGCTGACGGCGGCGATCCATGCCGGCGGGAAGAAGCCGAAGTACATCAGTCCGCGACCGGCGACCTCGAGTCCGCGCTGCGCCTTGATGATCTTGAAGATGTAGTCGCGATCTTCCTGACCGAGGTCCGCGACGGTGCGGGCGCGCAGGTCGTCGAGCTTGCGCCCGAGTTCCTCCACGGCTTCGTAGCTCAAGACGACGGGTCCGTCGGTGCCCGGCTTGTCCATCACGTCGACGCCGGACGTCGTGGTGTCGGGCGCCGAGCTGGAACCGATGAACGGGAGAAAGGACAGTGAGAGTCCGAACATGGTGACCTCCTCTTCGAGTGTGTGGATGGGTCAGACGTCGATGTCGACGTCGCCCACGGGGACGGAGATGCAGAGCTGGATTTCGTTGTCCGGATCGGAGTCGAGCTCACCGGTCTTGACGTTGCGGGTGCATCCCGACTTCTTGATTGCCGTGCAGGTGAAGCAGATTCCCATCCTGCAGCCGAATTCCGGTGTCAGCCCGGCATTCTCGGCCTGCTCCAGGAGGGTGGCGCCGTCGTTCTCCGCCTCGACGGACGAACCCGAGAACGACACGGTTCCCGAGGCATCCCCGTCGACGACCGGAACTGCGGTGACGAACTCCTCCGAGAACAACGACTCGGAGAGTCCGAGGTCGTCGAACACCGACCTGACGCCCTTCATCAGCCCGGGCGGCCCGCACAGGTACGTCTGCGCCGAGGCGTGCCAGGGTGCTGCGGCGTTCAGATGCTCGGTGTCGAAGAATCCGTGCAGATGACCACCGTTCTGCTGATCGGTGTACGCGTACAGAACGTCCACGTTGTCGTTCTCGGCCGCGATGCGGTCGAGTTCGGCGCGGTAGCAGACGTCGTTCTCCGTGTAGGCGTAGTGCAGGAACGCCACGCGTCCGGTGTACCCCTCGTGCACCAGCGTGCGCAGCATCGACATCACCGGGGTGATGCCGCTTCCACCACTGATCAGCAGAACGTGGTCCGGTCGCGGGCTCGGCAGCTCGAAGGTGCCCGTGGCGGGTGCGAGATTGACCACGAGACCGGGCTTCGCCGAGGCGACCAGGTAGTTGGACACGATGCCGTCCGGCTGAGCCTTGACGGTGAGCTCGATCGTGTCGTCGCCGGTTCCGGCAGTGCCGGCCGGGGAGTAGCAGCGCGTGTGCCGGACGCCGTCGACCACGACACCGATCTGCACGAAGTGGCCGGCGGAGAACCCCTTCCACTGCCACGTGGGGCGCAGCGTCAGCGTGACGGTGTCGGAGGTCTGATGACGGACGGCGACCACCTCGGCGCGCATGTCGTCGACGGTCATCATGGGGTCGACGAGTTCGAGGTAGCGGTCGACCGCATGCGGCGTCGTCAGCGTCTCGAGCAACCGGGGGCGCAGCTTGGACAGCAGCGAACTGCGACGGCCGCGCGATGTGGGTGTGGTGGCGATGCTCAAGTCGTCCTCCTCGTATGACGGGCCGGTGACCGGATGATTTCTCCAGTGCACACGCGTTCACTGGAATCGAGTGTGACAGCCCGTACCGGCAACTATCAAGCCAAATGTGACGACGGACACGTACCGTGATCTGCAGTGACGCGACTGGCTCCCGTGATGCGGAAGTGCACACTCATACACTGATGTCGGTTAATGTCGAGGGATGTCCGAGAACTCCGCAGGTTCCGCGACGGCCAGCAGGGCCGAACGCAAGGAACGAACCCGGCGGGCCCTCGTGGACGGAACGCTCGACGCCATCGCGGACCGCAGCTTCTCCAGCGTGAGTCTCCGCGAGGTCACCCGTGCGGCCGGAATCGTCCCGACAGCCTTCTACCGCCACTTCGCCTCGATGGAAGACCTCGGTGTGGCGGTGGTCGAGGACAGCATGCGGGTGCTCCGCAAGATCCTGCGCGATGTCCGCCGCCACCCCTCCGCCGACAACGCCCGCGAATCGCTCGAGTTGCTGATCGGTGAGATCCGGGAGCACGACGTCCAGTTCCGCTTCCTCATTCGCGAGCGGTCCGGCGGCATCGTCGAGGTCCGACGGGCGATCGAGACCGAGCTGCAGATGATCGTTCACGAGCTGACCCAGGACCTCTCGCGCATCCCCGCGCTCTCGTCCTGGCCGGGCGAGGATCTGGACATGGTCGCCGACCTCATCGTCAACACGATGCTGGCAACGGTCGTCGACCTCGTCGAAGTGTCGCCGTCCAGTGCCGCCGAGCGCGACATCGTCGAGCGCGCCCTGTCCCAGCTGCGGGTGATCATGCTGGGGATGGGTCAGTGGAAGCCCCGACAGTTCGGCTCGGCCCGCGGACCCGCGACCGCGCTGCGCGCGTAGCCACGCCCGACGCGACCGACGAGCCGCTAACCTCGGATGCATGCGCATCTCTATCGGCGACCTCACTTTCGACGCAGATCGGTACGGAACGGCCGGGAACAGACCCGCCCTTCTCCTGCACGGATTCCCCGAGACGTCCGCGAGCTGGCACGACGTCGCCGTCCGGTTGGCCGATGCCGGCCGGGACGTCGTGGTTCCGAACCAACGCGGCTACTCCCCCGGCGCCCGCCCCGAGGGCACGGAGTCCTATCGGATCGACTACCTCGTCGACGACGTCGTCGGAATGCTCGACAGCCTGGGTCTCGACGCCGTCGACCTGGCCGGCCACGACTGGGGCGCGATAGTCGCCTGGTACGTCGCGGTGCGGCACCCGGAGCGGGTCCGCACCCTCACTGCCGTGTCGGTTCCGCATCCCGCTGCGTTCGGCTGGGCCATCCGCGAGGACGAGGACCAGAAGAAGCGCAGCGAGTACATGACGTTGTTCCGACAGCCCGGCAAGGCCGAGGATCTTCTGCTCGAGGACGGCGCGCGCCGCCTGATCGCGATGTTCTCCGGTGCCGAGGATCCGACGATCGTCCACAAGCACCTGCCTGTCATGGGCGATCGTGCGACCTTGACCGCGGCTCTCGAGTGGTACCGGGCCATGACGCGGGACTTCGCCGATCTCGGACCGGTGACCGTTCCGACGACCTTCGTCTGGGGCAACCAGGACACGGCCGTCGGTCGCGTCGCGGCCGAACTCTGCGCCCAGCACGTCAGCGGTACCTACGAATTCGTGGAGCTGTCGGGAAGCCACTGGATCCCCGAGGAATTTCCGGATCGACTCGCCGACGAGATTCTCGCGCGTTGACCTGATGTGAACGACGCGGGACTCGATGTCCTGGTGTAACGAACCTCACGGTCTCACCGACAAACCGATCGTCATGTTTTGTCGCTGGAACAACTGGGAGTTCGAATGACACACAGAACACGCACCAGAGCAGCATCCGCCGTTGCCATCGCGGCGTCGGTGGTCGGAATTGCCATGGCCGGAACGGCAACCGCCTCCGCGGCCGAGCCGACAGCAGGTGGACCCTTCTATTGGGAGTCCTTCTCCACATTGTCCCTGGATCCGAACGGCGTCCCGTGCTCGGAACGCGCGGCAGCGAACCGCGCCCGCGGCGACATCATCCTGGTGGAGTGCCGTGCAGTGACCCTCGGATTCGACAGCGTCGATCTGATCGGAATCCGCGCCGGATTCGGAAGCTGACCTCCGTCACCCGCCGGCGCACCCCTCACGCGATCGGGTGCGCCGACGGTGTCGCAAATGCATCGCTCCGCGTGACCGGTTGTCGCAGAATCGTTCTCAGTCTCGAGGGATCCACTCGCCGCGGGTCGCTCAGATAGATCTCGTGATGACGCCCTGTCATGCGGAGCGAGTGCGCCGGGACGACGACGTCGTGCATCTCTTCCAGTACAGGAGCCTCGTCGTCGTAGGACCCGATGTGCAGAGTCTGCACACACAGGCCCTCGTCGAGACGCTCGAGCCGCACGTCGGAGATGCGCGGTGCGCTCTTCATCGCCCGCACCTCCTCCAGATGGTCGGCGGTGATCCAGTCCGGCACCATGATCATCGCCGTCCATTCCCACTGCGACTTGTCACGCCGACTGGTGAACGACTCCATGTCGTCGGACCACCACAATGCTTCGAGGGGCATCACGACGTGGTCGCGTCCGAGCTCGTTCCTGCTCAGGAACTTCAGTCCGTAGGCCAGCGGGTACAGCGACGCGATCGCATCCGCGTAGGCCGACGTGTTCGGATCGCCCTGTCCGTCGACCATCAGATAGTCCACCGGGGGCACGGTCACGATGTCGAACCGGCCTCTCGACGCGGAGTAGGTCGGCAGATCCTTCCTGAAGTCGACCTTCACGCCGTCACCCGTGCCCGATCACCGTCCGGAGCCGCGACGCGCAGCAACGCCAGCAGGCCGGCGCCGAGTACCAGCAGCAGCCCCAGGATTCCTGCCCGGTCGGCGTCGAAAAGGTAGGCGAACAGGCCGAACAACGTCGGCGACAGGAACGACACGGCACGTCCGGTGGTCGTGTACAGACCGAACATCTGGCCCTCTCGACCCGGCGGCACGATGCGCGTGAGAAACGTGCGTGACGACGACTGCGCCGGGCCGACGAACAGACACAGGATCAGACCGAAGATCCAGAACATCAGCGGCCCCGACACCGCGAGCAGGATGGCCCCGGCAACGATCATGGACGCGAGCGAGACGACGATGACCCGCTTCGGTCCGATGCGGTCGTCCACGCGTCCGGCGACCAGAGCGCCCAGTGCAGCAACCACGTTCGCAGCGACGCCGAACAGCAGCACGTCGGCGGCCGAGATGCCGTAGACCGTCACCGCCAGCACCGCGCCGAACGTGAAGACCCCGGCGAGACCGTCCCGGAACAGTGCGCTGGCCACCAGGAACCATACGGTGCGACGCTCGGTCCGCCACAGATCGGACACGTCTCGCCACAGCACGCGGTAGGACTCGAGATATCCGGCGCGTGCGGCAGCCGCGTCGGGGTCGAGGGCCGGGAGTTCGGGCACCGCGAACATGACGGGAAGGGCGAACAGGAGGAACCACACCGCCGCCATGAGGGCGATCAGACGGATGTTCAGCCCGCCGTCGGTGCTGACGTCGAAGAATCCGCGTGTATCGCCGTCGCCGGTGATGAAGCCGAAATAGCACAGCAACAGCAGGAAGATGCCGCCGAAATAGCCCATGGCCCAGCCGAATCCGGACACCCGACCCAGATTGTCGGGCGTCGACACCTGCCGCAGCATCGCGGTGTACGGAACCTGGGCGACCTCGAAGAGCACCGAGGCGATGGACAGCAGCACCAGGCCCAGCCACAGATAGTGGTAGTCGTCCTTGACGAAGAACAACGCCGCCATGCACACGATGGTCGCTGCGGTCAGGACGAACAGGAGTCGTTTGCGACGTCCCTTCGCGTCGCTGCGCTGACCCGACACGGGGGCGAGCAGGGCTATCGACAGCCCGGCGATTCCCAGTGCCCAGCCCAACCACGTGGTCGCCGAGATACTGCCGGGCAGGTCCGCTCCGACCGAGTCGGTCAGATAGACCGAGAAGACGAAGGTGAGGATGACGGCCTGGAACGCCGCGCCACCCCAGTCCCAGAACCCCCACGACAGCACCTGCTTCTTCGACACCGCGCCAGGGCTACCCACAACGACCATGCGTCGGAGCATAAGGTGCCGAGATGACCGACTTCCCCGTTCTCCTGTCCCCGATCGAGGTCGGCCACACCACGCTGCGCAACCGCGTGATGATGGGTTCCATCCACACAGGGCTCGAGGACCGGGCCAAGGACGTCGACAAACTGGCCGCCTACTTCGCCGAACGGGCGCGCGGAGGGGTCGCGCTGATCGTCACCGGTGGGTACGCGCCCAACCGCACCGGCTGGCTTCTTCCGTTCGCGGCGAAATTGACCAACCGACTCGAAGCTCGACGCCACCGCCGCGTGACCGACGCGGTGCACCGGGAGGACGGCAAGATCCTGCTGCAGATCCTGCACGCAGGTCGGTACTCCTACCACCCGTTCAGCGTCAGCGCCTCGTCGGGAAAGTCGCCCATCACCCCCTTCCGAGCTCGAGGTCTGAGCGACCGCGGGGTCGAGTGGCAGATCAGGAACTACGTGCGCTGCGCTCGACTCGCCCAGCGCGCCGGGTACGACGGCGTCGAGATCATGGGCGGCGAGGGCTACTTCCTCAACCAGTTCCTCGCACCGCGTACCAACAAGCGCACGGACAGATGGGGCGGATCGGCGGAGAACCGCCGTCGTATCGCCGTCGAGATCGTGCAACGCACGCGGGCGGCGGTGGGTCCGACGTTCCTGCTCTCGTTCCGCATCTCGCTCGCCGATCTGGTCGAGGGCGGCCAGACGTGGGACGAGATCGTCGCGCTGGCCACCGACCTGGAGGCAGCCGGTGTCGACCTGTTCGATTCCGACTTCGGGTGGCACGAGTCCCGCGTCCCGACCATCGTCACGTCTGTCCCTCGCGCACCGTTCATCGACTTCACCAAGCGTCTCGCCGAGGTGGTTACCGTGCCCGTCGCGGCCGCCAATCGCATCAACATGCCCGAGATCGCCGAGGAGATCCTGACCGACGGCAGCGCGCAGCTGGTCTCGCTCGCACGCCCGATGTTGGCCGACCCCGAGTGGATCCTGAAAGCGCAGAGCGGCCGACGCGACCAGATCAACACTTGCATCGCGTGCAATCAGGCCTGCCTCGACCACGTCTTCGTACACAAGAAGGCCTCGTGCCTGCTCAACCCGCGCGCCGGTCGTGAGACCGAGTTGCTCCTGTCCCCCACTCGCCGGGCGACCGACGTGGCCGTCGTCGGAGCCGGACCTGCCGGCTTGTCCACCGCCGTCGCCCTCGGTCAGCGCGGACACCGGGTGACACTGTTCGAGGCACGCGCCGAGATCGGCGGCCAGTTCGCCATCGCGCGGCGGATTCCCGGCAAGGAGGAGTTCGCGGAGACCGTTCGCTACTTCTCCCACGCCCTCGAGGCGGCGAACGTGACGGTCCGGCTCTCGACGACGGCGACTGCCTCCGAGTTGTCCGGGTTCGACCGTGTCGTTCTCGCCACCGGTGTGATCCCGCGTGTCCCGTCGATCCCGGGGATCGACCATCCGAGCGTGATGACGTATGCCGACGCGGTCCTCGGGCACCGGACCATCGGCCGTCGAGTCGCCGTCATCGGTGCCGGCGGAATCGGTGTCGACGTCTCGGAGTTCCTCACCTCCGAGCCGGCGCCCAGCCTCGCCGAGTGGCGTGCCGAGTGGGGCGTCACCGACGACCCCACTGCTCCCGGTGCCGTGACGGACACTGCCGCCACACCGGCCCTGCGCGAGGTGTTCCTGCTCCAGCGAACGGAGGGGCGCATCGGGACGCGGCTGGGAAAGACGACCGGATGGGTGCACCGCGCCGCGCTGAAGAGCAAGAAGGTGACGCAGCTGTCCGGGGTCGCGTACGACCGTATCGACGACGCCGGTCTGCACATCACCGTGGACGGGGCGTCTCGCACTCTCGCCGTCGACAGCATCGTCGTCTGCGCCGGACAGGAATCGGTGCGCGACCTGCTCGACGAGCTGGTGGCATCGGGAACCGTCGTCGACGTCATCGGAGGTGCCGACGTCGCCGCGGAGGTGGATGCGAAGCGTGCGATCGAGCAGGGCACCCGCCTCGCCGCATCCATCTGACCCGCCGCTGCCGCGTCGGGACCGCTCACGCTAGCCTCGGACACCGTGAGCCTCCCAGCACCCTCCGCAGAGTCCCGTGCCGTCGTCACCGGAGCGTCCTCCGGTATCGGTGAAGCACTCGCCACCGAACTCGCCGCCCGCGGGCACTCGCTGATCGTGGTCGCACGACGCGGTGAGCTCCTCGAGGCCCTGGCCACGAAGCTCACGGCCGAGCACGGAGTCACCGTCGAGGTGCGCGTGAACGACCTGTCCGATCCCGCTCAGCGTCGGACGTTGGCGGACGAGCTGGCCGGCCGCGACATCTCGGTGCTGTGCAACAACGCCGGCATCGCGACGTTCGGGCCCGTCTCGGCACTCGACCCCGCCTACGAACGCGCCCAGGTGCAGCTCAATGCCGTTGCGGTGCACGACCTCACCCTGGCGGTACTTCCCGGCATGATCGCGCGCAAGGCGGGCGGGATCCTCATCACGGGCTCGGCAGCAGGAAACATGGCCATTCCCAACAATGCGACCTACGCCGCGACCAAGGCGTTCGTCAACACGTTCTCGGAGTCGTTGCGCTCGGAACTGTCCGGTACCGGAGTGCACTGCACCCTGCTGGCGCCCGGGCCGGTCCGCACCGAGACGCCCGATCCCGCGGACGCCTCCATCGTCGACAAGCTTGTGCCGGATTTCCTGTGGATCGACAGCGCGTACACCGCACGAATCTCGCTCGACGGCCTCGAGAAGAACAAGATGCGCATCGTGCCGGGCATCCTCAGCAAGGGCATGTCCGTCGCCGGGCAGTACAGCCCGCGCTCCATCAGCGCCCCGATCATCGGCAGCTTCTACAAGAAGCTCGGCGGTTCCTGACCTTCTACCTGCGTCGACGGCGACCCGTCCCGAAGATACTGCGTGAGATCTCCCGTCCTGCTGCACTCGCGGCCGAGCGGAGGAAACTCTTCACGGCCGGGTTCGCCATGATGCGCTCCGCCGCGGACGGGCCGTCGCGCTCCGGTTCGGGGAGCGGCGGCAGGTCGTAGGTCTGCGGCAGCGGTGGGAACTCCGGTGCCTGCGGTGTCGGCTCCGGCGCCATGCGGGCGTTCAACAGTTCGTAGGCCGACTCGCCGTCGACCGTCGTCCCGTAGGTGGCATAGAGCGGGCTCGCTGTCGCAGCCGCGGTGATCGCGTCGGTGCCGATGGTGTCCATCAACGACTGTGGCGGTCGGATCCTCGTCCACGCCACGGGTGTCGGCGCACCACGCTCGGACAACACGGTCACGATCGCTTCTCCGGTACCGAGCGTCGTCAGAGCTTCCTCGAGGTCGTAGTCCTCGCTCTTCGGGTACGTCCGGACCGTCTTGGTCAGCGCTTTCTGATCGTCCGGGGTGAAGGCACGCAGCGCATGCTGCACACGCGCGCCCAGCTGCGACAACACCGGACCCGGTACGTCCGAGGGCAATTGAGTGCAGAAGAAGATCCCGACGCCCTTGGAACGGATCAGCTTCACGGTCTGTTCGACCTGCTGCAGGAATGCTTTCGACGCGTCGGCGAACAGCAGATGCGCCTCGTCGAAGACGAACACGAGTTTCGGGGCGTCCAGGTCGCCCTCCTCGGGGAGAGTCTGGAAGAGATCGGCCAGAACCCACATCAGGAACGTCGAGAACATCACCGGACGTGCTGCGAGAGAGCCCAGTTCGAACAGCGTGATCACGCCGCGACCGTCGGGCGCGATACGGATGAGATCCTCGGTGCGCATCTCCGGCTCGCCGAAGAACGTGTCTCCACCGTCCGCTTCGAGATTCACCAGTGCCCTCAGGATGACTCCGGCCGTCGACGACGAGACGCCGCCGATGCCCTTCAGGTCGGCCTTGCCCACGTCGCTGGTGAGATGGGTGATCACCGCGCGCAGGTCTTTCAGATCCAACAGCGCGAGCCCCTGCGTGTCCGCCCAGTGGAAGATCAGGCCCAGGGTCGATTCCTGAGTAGCGTTGAGCTGCAGCACTTTACTCAGGAGGATCGGCCCGAAGGCCGTGATGGTCGCCCGGACCGGGACAGCGCCGCCCTCGGTACCGAGCGACAGGAATTCCACCGGGAACCCGGTGGGCGCCCACTCCGTCGCCGCGGTCTCCGTCGCACGGGCACGCAGACTCTCGGAATCGGTTCCGCCGGCGGACAATCCGGACAGGTCGCCCTTGATGTCCGCGAGCACGACGGGAACGCCTGCGGCGGAGAGCTGCTCGGCGATGACCTGGACGGTCTTCGTCTTCCCTGTTCCGGTCGCGCCCGACACGAGACCGTGCCGATTGACCATCTTCAACGGCAGCCGCACCCGGGCCGAGGCGTCTGCCACCCCACCGAGCACGACACTGCCGAGTTCGATGGCCGGGCCCTGCGTCGCGTACCCCGCAGCGATGGCGGCTGCCCGTCCGGCAGTGGTGGAATCGGTCATCGTCTGCGGTGCTCCGTTCGGTGGGGGCGTTCGCGGTGAACTCTAGCGTCGACGTCGGGACTACTGTGGCAGCGGTGAACGACAAACTTGTGTGGATCGACTGCGAGATGACCGGTCTCGAGCTGGGCTCGGACAAGCTCATCGAGATCGCCGCTCTGGTGACGGACAGCGACTTGAACGTACTGGGCGACGGTGTCGACATCGTCATCCACTGCGACGACGACTCCCTCGCGTCGATGCCCGACGTCGTGACCGCGATGCACGCCAAGTCCGGTCTGACCGAGGAGGTGCGCGCCTCCACCGTCACCATGGAGCAAGCGCAGAAGCAGGTGCTCGACTACATCCGTACGCACGTGCCCGCAGGTACGGCTCCGCTCGCCGGCAACTCGATCGGTACCGACCGTGGGTTCATCGCTCGGGACATGCCGGAACTGAACGACTACCTGCACTACCGGATGATCGACGTGAGTTCGATCAAGGAACTGTGCCGACGCTGGTACCCGCGCATCTACTTCGGTCAGCCTCCCAAGGGCCTGGCCCACCGGGCACTCGCGGACATCGAGGAGTCCATCCAGGAGTTGCGGTACTACCGACAGACCGCCTTCGTCGCACCCCCCGGCCCGAGCACGGAGGACATCGCGTCCGTCGTGACCGCGCTGACCGACAAGGACGCCTGACCGAGTAACCGATTGGCATCCCGCGCCCGGGACACGCTAGTATCGAACGCGCTGCGAAGCCCTCCACGGGGCGGACACAGTGATGGTGGGCGTAGTTCAGTTGGTAGAGCACCAGGTTGTGATCCTGGCTGTCGCGGGTTCGAGTCCCGTCGTCCACCCCGAACAGAAAGGCCCCCGACTCACGAGTCGGGGGCCTTTCTCGTCCGCGATTCTCTAGCGCGGCAGGGCGTCGAGGTTCGTCCGCATCAGGATGACGTTGTAGGACGAGTACTGCGATGCCGTGAAGTACAACGCCTTACCGGCGGACTTCGGGTGGATGTACGGGGCGTACAGGCCTCCGCCGGGGTAGTTGCCGATGTCGTTGTTGACCACGAGCGCAGTGGGCGCGCTCCACGGGCCCTCGGGTGACGTCGCGGTGCGCGCCATGATCCGACCTTCGACGTCGTTGCCGTACAGCATGATGTAGCGGTTCAGATAGGCGTTCCAGGCGACGGACATCTCCCCGACCGGTTGCCGGACGACGGGCACGGCCGCATCCACTCCGGGAGCCCACCCGCCGCCGTTCCAGTATTCGTAGCGGCTCAGGTCCAGCATGGCGTCGGGTGAGACGCGGGCGAGGTACGCAGCACCGAGGCGGCCGTTCGGAGTCCCGTACTGGTAGACGAACCCGTCCTGGCCGCGGACGAAGGCCGCCTGCTGGAAGCGCGCATCCAGTTGTTCGGTGCCGGGAATCGTGACGCCGCTGTTGAAGCGGATCGTGCTCGGTTCGGGGAACCACGTCTGCCCGTTGTCCCGTGATGTCGCGATACCGGCGTAGTTGGTCGACCAGACCGAGCCGCTCCACTCCCGGACCGACATGAAGTGCATGTACTGCACGCCGTTCACCGCGATAGCCGACGTCGGAACGATCGTGTACTCGACGGGTGAGAGCCCCAGCGCGGAGAGCAGCTGCGTGGCGAAACGTGGGTCGTTGCCGGCGACCACTGCGCCCGACGAGGCATCGCCGGGAACTCCGTCCGCGAAGGTGATGCCGTCCGCGAGATCTGCGTCGTTGCTGCGCAGAAGGACGTTGTGCCGCCATTGCCCACCCGGCACCGAGCAGTTGCCGAAGGTGTCGCCGAAGGCCATCAACGTCTGTCCGGCGCCGTTGTCCCAGCTGATGCCGAGATCCGTTCCCGAGATCCCGAAGCGGTCGAACGTCCTGTTCGCGCTCTCCTGTCCGGTCACCCACGCCACGGTGGACGTCGACGGCCCGTCGTATGCAGGCACGGGGCCCTGACGACCGGCCGGTTGCTGCCCCGGGAAGCCGATACCGCTGATTCCGGTGCCGGGGAGTCCCCCGCACGGTTCGGCGACGGCTACCGGTGCGAGCGCCAGGCTCGATCCCCCGACCACCATCAATGCCAGGGCAGCAGCCATCGCCCGTTGTCGTCCCATATCGAAAATCCCCCACAGTCGCGTTGCACGCGGCAGTAACCCCGCCCCGCACGAAAGGTATCAGTCGGCCACGGGGCCCGACCTCCCCGCATGAGCAGGGCCTCCGGCGAATTACACGTATGTGTTTTCCCAGCTAGGCGCCGCCGCCCGAATTACGTTGGTGTAATTGAGCATTCGTGTTACTCAGCGATACTGAAGTCCCGTAGAGTGACCGATGGCGCTCTTGGGGAAGGTGCGCCCCGTGTTACCTGTGTTGTTCCACCGGCCGTACCCGAAAGCCAAGGGAAGGGCATTCGCGTTCGCCGGTGCGGCATGGCCGTGCTTTCGCGTCGCCCGCTCGTGCGGACCCGCGTGGCGTCGACGGCTGTGTCGTCAGTGGACGCCGCGGCACCTCGGGACGCCTCCTCCTCACAGTCCGCGCCGACGTGAGAAGTCGACGCCCCCGGGCGCATACGGAGGTATTTCGTGCACCGAACATCACAGATCAGCCCTGAATCGCGCTCCCCCCGACGGCGTGGCCGCTGGGGATCGGCCGCCATGGTCGGCGTCGCAGCGACAGGGGCACTCCTCTTCGCCGGTACGCCCACCGCCGCGGCAGCACCCGTGTTGCCGCCGTTGCCCGCATTGCCGGCGTTCCAGATCCCGGGCATCCCGATGAACGCGAAGCAGCAGGCAGCCATCCTGGCGGCCGTCTTCGACGCGACCGGCGTCCTGGTCCAGGAAGTCGCAGGACTCGTCCTCGGCGACATCACACTGACGCCGGTGACTCCGGACCCGACACCGGACGCGACGTCACCGTTCCAGGCGGCACCACTGGGTGTCGGTGGAGCTCGGTTGCCGTTGTCCCCCGGCACTTTCGAGGTCACCTCGGGATACGGCGGACGTAGCAACCCGACGGGCAGCGGACAGCAGAACCACGAGGGCATCGACCTCGGCGCGGCCCAGGGCACCACCATCTACGCCGTCACCGGTGGCACCGTCGTGCAGGCCGGCGACGCGGGTGACGGCTACGGCAACCTGGTCAAGATCAAGAAGGGCGACACCGAGGTGCTCTACGGGCACCAGAGCCGTATCGATGTCGCTGTCGGCGACACCATCGCGCCCGGACAAGCCATCGGAGCGGTCGGCAGCACCGGCGACTCCAACGGCCCGCACCTGCACTTCGAGGTTCGCCGCGGCGGTGAGAGTGTCGATCCGGTCGGCTACCTCACCGCGCTCGGACTCGCGGTCTGAGGCTCAGACGGACTGGGCGTTACCGGCTTTCCACTCGTCCCACGGAATGTTCCAGTCGCCCAGTCCGTCTGTGCCCGAGAGGGTTCCGCCCAGCGTGTTCTTGACGATGGTGATGTCGCCGCGTTTGGTGTTGTCGTACACCCACTTCGCGTTCGACGGGCTCAGGTTCAAGCAGCCGTGGCTGACGTTGGAATAGCCCTGCGATCCGACGGACCACGGCGCGGAATGGAAGAAGATGCCGCTGTACGACATTCGGGTGGCCCAGTCCACCGGCGTGCGGTATCCCTGCGCGGAGTCCACGGCGACTCCGTAGGTGGACGAGTCCATCACCATGGACGCGAACTTGTCGCCGATGATGTACACGCCGTTGTCGGTCGGTGTGCTGTTCTTACCCATGGACGTGGGCATCGTCTTGACGTCCACCCCGTTCACGGAGAACGTGACCTGCTTCGTGTCGTCGTCGGCCGTGGCGATCACCGCGTCTCCGATCGAGAACGACGTGGAGGCGTTCTCCTGCCCGAAGAGGCCCTCGCCGAGATCGCGGCCGAAGACGTCGACGTTCACGGTGACACGGGTGCCCGGTGCCCAGTAGTTCTGCGGGCGCCACCGCACCTCTTTCTGGTTGACCCAGTAGAACGCTCCTTCCACGGGCGGGTCGGTCACGACGGAGATGGCGTTCTGCGCGGCGATCTTGTCCGGAACGGGTTCGTCGAACTGCACGGCCACCGGCTGACCGATGCCGACGATCTCGTTCTCCGACGGAAGCAGGTAGGGCTTGGTGACGTTGTCGGGCGAGCTGGTCGTGAAGGTGGAGACCGACGAGGCCTCGCCGCCGAGGCCGAAGGCGCGGGTGCGGAGCGTGTAGGTGTCGTTGTACCCCAGCGGCTCGTTGTTGGTCCACGACGACCGGTCCGGGGACAGAACGCCGGGAACGACCGCTCCGGCCGCGTCGGCGAGAGTGACCTCGGACAGCGTCCCGTCCGTCACGGTGACGGCCACGGGAGCGCTCGGGGAGAAACCGACGGAGGCGTCCGGGACGGGAAGCGAGACCTTCGGCTTCATGAGTTCCGACAAAGGATTGGAGTCGATGGGTGCGGGCGGGGCAGCCGCGGCGCCTTCGGACCCGGCCGTGCAGCCGACGACGGAGACCGCAACGGCCATCACGGACGCGACCAGTGCCGCTTTCCCGAGTCCACCGATTCCGGACGACTTCCTCATACTCGAACTCCACTCACGCCGGCCCCGACCACTCGATCCGCCCACATCATGCCATTCACCTGCAGTTCTTCACCACTCGGCTGCGGTGCGCCGTGGTCACGGTCGCGTACCGATCTCTGCGCAGGACAGCCCGGGGCAGGGCATCTCGGCACCGCCGTGGGACGAAAAACCGACCGGACGTGCCATTTTGCCGAGTCAGGCGCCCTGCGAACGCGTTCCTGTCGACAGTCACAAACGCACCCCCCCCCCCCC